>NZ_CP047591.1:1596547-1915856 GCF_010120715.1 Aminipila terrae | reverse complement strand
TGTCGTCTATATTATAATTTATTTGACAAAAATAAATATTTCCGGTTTCCTTTATGCCCTCTTGAGAATACAATTCTTTTAAAAATTCTTTGTTCAGTGTCTGCTCTCCCCTATAGCACTTATATACATTAAAGTATGCCGCATCTGCTACTGCAAAATCTTTCACCATACTATTACTTAGGTATTTATCCATATCAAACCCTTTTACAATAGAATAGGCACAATTCAGTATAATCAGACTCAAGGAAAGGGAAACCGTTACCATTATCATTTTTTTTCGGTTTCTGAAAACATTTTCTTTAGCCATTCTAAAAGGGCTTATCTTTTTACTTTTCTTTATTTTTTTATGAACTTTTATGGTGTTATCTGAATTTCGAAGTGCTTCAATAGCACTGACCTTTGCCGCAATCCTGGAAGGTTTCCTTATGCTGATATAAACCGTTATAGCTGAAAACATAGCTGCCCCTATAAATATAGCTGGATTGATTGGAATAATTATTGTAATCAGATTAAAAGAAGACAAAACTACAGGGGTTAATACTTTCCCCACTAAAAAGCCTGCAGCCAACCCAATGGGAATGCCGATGCAGCAAAGGATGCCTGCCTGTTTTCCTATGATTTTTCTAATCTGTCTGGAAGTGGTTCCAACGGCTTTCAACAGTCCATAATATTGAATATCTTTTACAATGGATATATAGAAGATATTTGAAATAATCAAATACCCGGAAAGTATAATCAGACCAATCATCCCTGATACACTTAAAATGGTAGTCAAATCTGTGCTGCCTCCATGTCCTGCATAAGCCCAATTTACACCATATTTAATTTCATCAATAGGAAGCCCGCTTTCACTAACGACCTTCTGCATCTTACTTTCAATGAAAAAGCTGTTCTTAAAAGTTACATCTGCATTAATAGTCCCATAAATATTATACCCCCTATATCCTATGAGTTTATTTTTAACATAGGCCGGGGATAACCAGATTTCACTGGCAGGTATAACACTGTCTTCTTTCCAGAATCCAACAAGAGTAAAGGTGTCAGTAATTTTCTTGTTGTCTATTAAGTACTCCAAAGTAACATGTTGTCCTAACTCACACGGTATTCCTAAGCTTTTAAGAACAATATCATCTGCGGCGATTTCATTTGCAGCCTTAGGGAGCCTGCCGCTTGTGGGTAATGCAAACATACTTTTGGCCTGCCACGCACTGGAAGTATACCTGATCTCAGACGGACGTTTTACCAGTTCTTTATTTTCTGCATATCCCAGTACCACAGAATAGCCTATATTTTCTATTGACTTATTCTTGCTTATTTTCTTGTATTCATCTGGTGTCAGGTTTTTATACGTCCCATGAGCACTGCTTCCAACCTGGCGCATGGTACTTTCCTGTAAAGACCCAATTAAACTGGACCCAATGGTGAAAACACTGGTGAACAAAATGGTTGTTAAAGTGATTGCTATGATTACAAAAACATTTCTCAGCTTATTTGATTGAAAGGATTTTAAAGCAAGGTTGTTGATGGTTTTTGCATTTTTTACTTTAAGCATTTATACCACCTGCAATCTTTCCATCTTCAATCCGGATAATCCTGTCCGCCATCTGTGCCGTTTCTTCATTGTGGGTAATCATCACAATAGTCTGAGCAAACTGTTTGCTTGTAACTTTAAGTAATCCCATAACATCCAGACTTGTTTTGCTGTCCAGGTTCCCCGTTGGTTCGTCGGCCAGTATAATGGCGGGCTTTGTTGCCAGAGCTCTTGCAATGGCTACTCTCTGCTGCTGCCCTCCCGATAGATTATTAGGCAGATTTTTTAGCTTTCCCGATAGTCCCAGGGTGGTAATGACTAAATTTAAATACTCTTTGTCAATTTTATTTCCGTCCAGCTGAATTGGAAGAACAATGTTTTCGTAAACATTTAAGACAGGTACCAAATTATAATTCTGAAAAACAAAACCAATCTTTCTTCTCCTAAAAATAGTTAATGCATCATCTTTTAAAGTAAAAATTTCCTTACCATCCACAGTAACACTTCCGTCTGTTGGACGGTCCAGCCCTCCAAGCATATGTAAAAGAGTGGATTTTCCGCTTCCAGATGTGCCTACAATTGCTACAAACTCACCGTTTTTGATTGCTAAATTAATTCCATCAAGGGCTTTGACTGTCGTCTCTCCATGTCCATAGAATTTTCTAAGTTCCTTACATTCTAAAATGTTCATTTATATTTCCTCCATAAAAAAATCTGTATAATAGTTTCCTACAATACAGATTATACTATCGGATTCTTGCCACAATCTTTCCCAAATCTAACACTTTTGTAAGATTTACTTAGGTAAAAAGACGCAAAATGCTGCACCTATTCCCAATGACGAATCTACTTTTATATATCCTCCCTGCCGCTCTATAATCTCTCTGGAAAGATACAAACCTATTCCAACACCTTCCTTATCAGAAACATTTCTACTTCTATAGAATCTGGAAAATATTTTGCTCTGCTCTGATTCCTCTATACCTATACCATTATCTTTAATAATTATCTTGTAAAACATTTCATAGGCTTCTGTCCATATTTTTATGGATCCACCTTCTTTTGTATATTTCACAGCGTTATCAAGGATATTGTAAACAGCTTCTAAAGTCCACTTATAATCAAACCTGCATTTATCTCCTGTGTTATCATAAAGAATTGAAATCTTTTTCTTTTCAGCGTTTATCTCAACTTGTTTCATGGCATCCTGAATCAATTGGTCTATACTGTTGTCTGCAGGGAGAACATTAATAATGCCATTTTCCAGCCTGGAGGTTTTTATAAGGGAGCCCACCAGAAAGTTAAACTTCTCACTTTGTCTCGTTATTTCCTCAATTAATTGCCTGCTATATGGGCTAAGTTCTTTCTGCTCCCATAATAAATCACTATATAGCATTAAATTGGCTATAGGTGTTTTGGTCTGATGAGATATATCAGATATGAGCTCACTGATTTGCTGTCGTTCTTTTTCAATCTGCTTTGATTGGATTTGGTTCTTCAGCATATAACGTTTAAGCCGTGTTTCTAGTGCAGACATTTTAGTTTCATCAAACTCATCCTCAATAAATTGATCATTAATCGCATTTTCTACCATCTGCTCCAGACGATTCATGATTTTATTTAATTTAAAAATATTCATCATCTCACCGCCCAGCTATACCCTATTCCATAAATAGTCTTAATATACTCTGGTTTTGATGAATTGTCCTCCAGTTTATCTCTAAGTCTTTTAATACTTACGGAAAGTGAGTTTTCATCCACATATTCTGCACTATCATCCCATATTCGGCTTATCAGTACCTGCCTTGGAACAGTGTTACCCCTGTTATTCAATAGCAGCCAAAGCAGTTTCTGTTCTGTTTTACTTAATTCTACTAGGCTGTTTCCCTTTTTATAATTCATGGTTTCAAAATTAAAACTAAAATCATCAATGACAAATTTATTCTGGGACTGAATCTTTCTAAGCTGAGTATTCACTCTTGCACGGAGTATCATCAGACTGAAAGGTTTCGTTATATAATCGTCCGCACCGCTTTCCAATCCTGTAACAATATCAATTTCCATATCATTTGCCGTAAGCAAAATCACTTTTACATCACTACGACTTTTAATCCACTTTAGAAAATCAATCCCATTCCCATCTGGCAAATTGATATCCAGAATTATAAGTTGATAGTTGTTTTGATTACACAGATTTTCTGCCTCTGCAATGGTATGAGCGGACATAAATAAATAGTTATCATTATTTAACGCAAGTATAATCCCATTACATAAAGCTGCATCATCTTCAACTATCAGAATTTTTTGTAACATGATTACACCCCTTGATAATAAGCATTAATTTCACCAGTTGTTTTACGTATCAGGAAAATTCTATCATATATGTATCATATTGAGTAGACTATTTTACTATCTTTACATTTTGGTTCATTTAATCATAAAATTATTTTAAACTTAATATTATCATAACTTGTACAAATACATTTAAGAGATTAAAGAAATTTAATCTCTTAAAATAATTGTTCTTATCTGGAAAAGTTGAGATAATTAAGCAACCCCTGTGAATAGTAGTCACCTATCAGCGAGGTAAGATTTAAAATTCTGTCAAAAACATCTACATTTTCTTTAAATTCTTTATTTTGAAAGGTAGTTGATTCATCAATTGTCTTTTCACTAAATTGGTACAGTAAGCTTTTCCATTCACTTTCTACCCAGTATGGATTTATTTTTGACAAAAAAGAAGCTATCTGATCTGCACTTTCATACAGTTCCTTTGTATATTTATTTACCGCATCAGCATCACCCTGTATTTGTGCATCAATAAGTAAATCTAAAGTGTTAATGTAATTGTTTAATAGTGCAATATATTCATCCGCATATGACTCTCCAAAAATCAGGCTTAGAATATTACTAAATTTTAATAATACTTCACTTATTTTTTCCCTTATTGCTTCCTTATCCCTAGTCCTCCATGTTTACTTGCTAAATATGCCCGGAGCCAAGTGGATAAATCTCTCCAGACTGTTCGGGATTGAAATATCAAATTAAGCTGACTTGGCGGAATACAAGAATTTTGAAATGCTTTTACTGATTTCATCTAGCACCCTCCATTTATTAAATGTAATATAATATATTATCTGATTCATTGATTTACTACTTAAAAAACAAAGATGAATATAACGGGACAACTTAATTATTAAACGTTATCTAAAATACCCTATGTAACTTCCAGTAGTCTTCCATGTTATCTACTATGATTTTAACTTCATGTCTTTTTGTAATGCCGCTGCTATAGACGGCACTGAATGTAAATGTTAATTCTACAGGTTCTTTTCTGCCCCATTTATTAATCATGGATCTATCCCAAATACTTCCTGTATAAACCGTTTCACCTGCAGCATTTTTCTTCCCGCTGTTTTTCATGTTTGCCCCGTAGGAGGTTCCATTTATTTTGCATGTAACCTTTATGGGTTTTCCAGCAACATCAGCGCTAAGCATAAACTTTTCACCAGACCAGAATACATTCACGCCTCTGGTCCTTGGCTGTTTCAACTTCATATAATCATCATAAGGTATATTCTTGTTTATCTCATCCTTAAAGCGGTTCAGATTATACTTTTTTCGATTTATCTCCCACTGATCTGTATGATAAACCTGTCCGATTATTTTTCCTTCACTTAGTACAATAAACTTATATGTTCCTATGCCGGCACCCGTCTGATCTCTTACGGTACAGACTACCTGATAGATTCCTGCCTGTGCTTTATCTGGAAGGTCTCCTGTGTTTGTAACCGGATAAGTTATATCACCTACCGCTGGTGTGCCATCTCCATGTTTGCCATTAACAGATATTTGTCCCAAAGAATCTATAGGCTTTATATTCTTTTTTCTGTGGGTAAAGATATGCTTCTTATCCTTATAGACCTCCGTTGTAAGGTTTAAAACATCTTTTTCCACATCATCTATTCCTGCATTGATACTAAAGTAGTTATTTTCCGTAACCTTTACAGGACTGGTACTAATTCCCGTTATCCATGGAGCTGTTGCGCTGCCTTCTATGTAAAATGTCAGTTCTGCAGTGTTGGAAACTTTATCGTAGGCTGGATAGCCACCTGGTATTAATCCTCTTGAGGTGTCATCGTACTGCCAATGATACACGGTATACTTGCCATCCACATAGAAACGATCAATTGGTTTATCTAGTATCTTCAGTTCTTTGGACTTTGCTATATTTAAAGCATCGTCAATAGTAACTGATCCTGGGGTTACTGCCTGCCCCAGATTGATTTGATATTACCATCTTCATCGTAAATAATAGCTGCATCTGGATGGACTCCATCGTTGTAAGGGGTGTGTGCATACAACCAGTAACCTGCTTTTCCTGGATCATTTTCATAATCGCTATAATAGATTTTATAGGATACTAACTGTCCTTTCTTGTAAACAAGTGGGGCTTCTTCGTCCTTCTTAACAGGCTCTACTTGTTTCATTGCTGCTATACCGCTTCCTTTGGTTTGTAGGTTCCAACTATTCAGGCTGTTTTCACTGGCAAATTTACTCAGAACCTGATTACCTTTAGCGTTTTTGCTGTTATTAACCATTTCCAGTCTCAGATTTGAGATTAAAATGTTTAAATTATTGTTACTATTTACATTCGTAAAGCCTATGATTACATTTCTATCTTTTGGGTCCGTTATAGTACATTTATAGACCTTACAATCTGCTGAAGCTGTATCAATCCAGTAAAAGTCTTTTCCATAGCTGTCAGAGCCAATTTTGTTTCCTGCTGCCACGGTTGCAAAGCTTCCCAGGAGAACGGCATCTTTAAACCAGGGACAGTTATTCGCAGGTATTTCTACTGCTTCTATTCCTGACATAACTGTAAATTCTCTGCTGTATCCATGATTGGCGTAATATACTTTATCTGTAAATTTAAAGAAGGTATACTCCCCTTCATTAAGTATTAATACTTCCCTGCTGCTCTTTATTAACAGTTTCTTATCGGGTGGCGCTTGTATTCTCACATATAAATTGGCATTCAAGTAACCTTTATTGCTTACCCTGCTATCTGAATGGACATTTAAATTACTGCCATTGTCTGTTATATACCCATACCCCTGCATGGCATCAAAAGTCATATATCCTTTATTCACCATGTCATATCCGTTTATCCTTGTTGCAGTGTAAGCGGTTTCATTTTTGTAAAACATTAAATCTTTCGGGCTGGTAAAGGAGCCTGTAACCTTTCCTTCTGAACCCTCCTGCAAGCTTATCCCTGTATTGCTGAAGGTATTATCCTCTGTTGACAGATACCCGGCTTCAATAGTTTTGATAACGCTGTTCTGGTCCCCTGCAGAAGAAGTAACTGTATGGGTTCCCGGAGGTAAAAAGGCTAGGAAAGTACGCTCTTCATTTTTACAGCTGCCATTATCGTAATTCCAGGATGCAATGGTTCTCCCATCAATCAGTATGGTTCTGCTCCCATAAATATCCGTGTTCATCTTAAAGGAAACATAACCATTTCTTTCTAAAGTAAAGGTGGCACTTCCTACACCTGACTGCAATCTTCTTCCGGAATATCTTGGGGTAAAATCTTCCTGATATATAACTTCCTTATAATACTTCATGCCATTGTCTTTATCCGGTGTTCGCTGAACCGTAAAGATATCTATAGCAGAACCGGATAATAATTGCATATCATAACTGTAGTTATACTTTGTATTTGGGAGTAACCCTAGTTCTTTTGAAATGGTTGCTGAGTTTGCTTTATTCCCTAATAATTGAAGCTTATATCCTGCTTCCTTGGATAAGCCTTTTATCTTGTCCGCAAGGGAAGCAAGGGAATCCCCTAAATCTAAAGTTATACCCTTAGCTCCTGCCTCCTTTATAACCTCACTGGTAACAGGCAAACTGCTACTATCCATTCCCATAAAGGTCACATAGCTTCTATCCTCATTATTTAGGTTAGAATGTCTTTCCAAAGCTTTATAGGCTATATCATCCTGGGAAGCTAATCTTTTAAGATAATACATGGTATAAGTACTATCGTGTCGCCCATCATTGTTTCCGTCATTAAAGGAAAAAAGACCATTATCAAAGGTTTTCAAATTTCCTGAATAACTGTCAAATATGGAACTGCCCCAGTTCTGTTCCCATTTGCCTTCTGTCACATTATATTTAGCTGCTTTGCCATAGAAAGCAAATTCATAAATATAGATAGCGTTATCTACACTGTTATAAAAACCATGGTCCAAATGAGTTCCAGAGGTTTTTTTACCACTTGATGTTGATGCAATCTGATTGCTCTTTAAATCGTAGATATATGCATTGTTATAATATTTATAGGCATCGGACCTGCAGACATTGGTTGCTACCACATAACGGCAGTTTCCACGCTCATTTAAGACTAACCCTCCACTTATACTATTCTCACGCCCATTATCACCATATATATGTTTTTGAGTGGCATTTATTGTATCCACCAGCCAAATATCGCCCCCATAAGAGTCCCCATAGTTAGCGGAACTTTTTCTAATCAGTATTTTACCGTCATTGCTCCAATCAAGTACGTCAATTCCTCCACCACCCATTTCATTTGGTGTAGTCGTATAATCATACACAGGAGCTGCCAGTTTGTTAACCTGCTCGGTCTTCATATCAAAAGTACCCAGGTAATACTGGCTGTCTGCCATTTTTCCAGCATAACCTATCTTTCCTTTATTCATGCGAGGCAGGCTGATGGTATTATCACTGATTACGCATTTGTACTCCCCGGTTTTAAGGTCTAACCGATATATTCCTGTATTATTTACACAATACAGCCTTTTTTCATCGTTGCTTAAGAAGATTTCACCGTCTAAGTAAACTCCGTTTATTCCTGTTAAATATGCTCCTGTATTCCGGTCAAGAATAACAGCTGTTTTAGTTCCATTTAGGTTCTGATTAGCAATGACATATTTTTCTCTGTTTCTGTCAATATATATGCTGGAAACTCCATTGGCTCCAATAGGATAGCTCCATACTTCTTTAGCGGTATCACTATCATAAGCACTTATTTTGTAGGAACTGCTATCCCCACCATGAACCAGATACATCATTCCCGAATCACAGTTATATGTACCCATGTATGAAACATCTCCCGTTATGGTTGCCTGTCCCTCTTTTGACCCATCCGCAAGTTTTACTAAGGACACATTTCCATCTATACCATTTTCAATCAGTGCTGCCTGCAGACTGTTTACCTGATTTTGTACGGCCTGATACTCACTTGCCTTAACCATGATAGAAATATTCGCCTTCAGCATTTCTAAAGGTTCTATGCTGACTACAGGAGCGATATTGATAACCTCTGTTCCTGCCGTGGTTTCCGCTTCTAAATAATCGGACGGATTTATGTATTCCTCTAAGGTTGGTTCAGTCCAGACATCTTTCACATGGAGCTTCACAGTAGTTTTACCTACCCCCTCCTTGTTCCATCCAATGGTCTGATTTGTCCCAAAGGCTAAGTTTTCATAGCCATTTACTGTAGTTGCATTAACAAAGTCACCAATCCTTTTGTTATCTAAAGGATTGTGATTTACAATGCTCCAGGTCCTTAGCAGCTGATCACCATCACTCTGACTTCCGTCTGCTGCTTCAAGTTTGGCTGTATTGGTTCCCTCTGCTCTTAAAAATGTCGTCTGCATATTGATTACCGGCACAGGAGGTTTATCCGGAACTACATCAAACTCTTTATAGGCCTCATCGGAATCTCCCTTGCTGTCTGTTACCTTTATTCTATAACTGAACCGTTGTGTCGCATCCCCGGTTAAGTCATACCGTGGGTATTTGGTTAAAAACTCTACGGTTAAGGTTGTCCAGTACTGGTCTTTTACTCCACCCTTAACCGTTCTTGTTTTGATACACGCTCCGTTTTCCTGGGGAGCAGCCTTAGTCAGACTGATAAGTTCATTTGACTTTAAATCCTTTATGGTAATGTCATAGTCCACAAGTGGTTTATCCGGATAAGTGGCCACATTAAAGGTCAGCACTTGCTTTCTGTTCTGTTTTTGGGAACCTCCCAGGGAGTCTATAACGTAAGGCGTTTTTCTTACTTCAATATTTTTTGTGTCTGTAAGCTTTTGACCTGTGGTTTTCAAAGTTACTTCCAAATTAACCGGATACGTTCCCCTTTTGGGGTATGTTACGATAGCATTATATCCATCTCTTTTTACAGTACCACCTTCCGTTCTAAATTTATTCGATGCAATTTTTTCTACATATGCCCGCTCAGCAGAGTATCTTACTCCGTCTACTGTAAATTCAGACCAGTCTTCTGCATCCGCAGGCCAGCCTTCATAAGTATATTTATCCAGGTCTAATACTGCCTTTGCCTCTATCTCTCTGCCATCTATAATATTTACTTTCTTTGTTGCTGTGTCTGTTAGACCCTTTGTTGTTACACCTTTTATTTCATAGGTTACCGTGCATTGTTCTGCAAAAAATTGACTTATACTTTGCCCTGTATTTTCTCCCTTTGCTCCTGTCCCTTCCCAGGTGGCTATTAATTCTTTTGTTCCATTACCTACCGTTCTGTATATTTCGGCATAGTCTAGTACTGTTTTTTCCCCTACTCTACAGGCATCCACTACATTAAATGATTCATTCATCTTTGCCTCTTTAGGCACTTCCAAATCTGCGATAATGCTTTCTGGATCAGGATCGGGAATTTCCACCATTTCTTTCACGTCATATTGAATTATAACAGGAGTAAAATACATAAATGCATGTACTTTTGGATCGACGCCGTTTCTTCCTTTGTTCAGTTTTGAATAAAGGCTTGGAAAATTCTTTGCTACATCGGCTTCCGGATTATCAGAATTAGGCCCGGCCATTAGTCTGAAAACCTGATCTATTTGTCCGAAATTTAATTTATTCGTCAAATTATATTCTTTTATACTGCTCATGCTGGCATTGTATGAAAAACTTACACTTTTACCACTAGCTGAAGCATGGGATACATTAATCGTCTTAGAAGCATAGTCCGCATAATTGTCTTTGTAATAACCCTCACTTCCCACGTTACTGGTATAATGTTCTTTATCATCCCATTTAAACTTAGATGCACTGTATGGATATACCTTTACGTTAGATACCTCTTTAGAAAACGTGATACTAGGATTAATATCGTACATTGTTCCACCCGGCCCAACACCGTCATCCCAGATAGTATTACCCTTCTTATCTTCCGTTCCCCATATATGCTGCACCCCTATATCCAGGTGATATTTGGTTACCTTTTTTTCCACTGTTTGGGCTATTACCTGATTTGGAGTAATAAAAAACCCTGAAAGAATCAGGGTTATGATTAAAAGTACAGATATACTTTTTCGTATTATGAATTTGTTTGTCATTTATCAGGATTCCTCCTTTTTCCTTGTCTTTTACTTCCTTTTTTGATATATTGTTTACATGGATTGCCGTTTGGCGGATTCGGTCACTTCCTTTAAGGAGGTGATGCTATGGTCACACATTCAGAACTATTGCAGTTTGAATTGCTTATTGTAGCCATTGTTTCCTTGTGTATTCACAAGAGTAAATAAATGCAAAACCGCCTATTCCTTTTCGGTTTAGACGGTTTCTCAAATCACTGTATTTGGACTGAACCGCCATGCGAAAAGCGGTAATCCTTTTCTTTATTATATCCACATTTTCATAGAAAATGCAAGTGTTTTCCTATTTTTTTAAGCTACTTTCCTTTATATAAAGGGTTTGGCATAATTCCTATGACATGATCTACATTCTTATATCTTGGGAATACAAAATACTGGATAGTTGTTATATCTGAAGATTTATAAATTCCATCACTTGTGAACTCAACAATATTATTATCTTTCATTAGGTACATATTTCCCCATCCTAGATTTAAAACCCAATCACCATTTATTTTAATTCCCTTAGTGCGATTCTTTTCAATATTCTCAACCTTATATCCTGACATGTCCGTTACAAATTCATAGCTGGTGGCTTCTGTAAAAGGCCCAGGTTCGTACCATTCTTCATATTTACCATCAGAATCCGTACCACTATACTTACTTACATCATACGTCTTATAATTCTTTATAACGGAAGCAATGTCGGTTCCGGATGTTGGTTTTTCTTCTTTCTTTTTTTCTCCAGGCAGAACTCTTTTACTTTCATCAGTTAATCGATAGATAACAATGGCACTTTCAGCTCTGGTAAGGGTTTTATCTGGTCTGAAGGTACTATCTTCATAACCAGTTATAATCCCTGCAGCATAAGATTTTATGACATCATAATCGTGTTTAATACTGGAACTAACATCTTTTAAGCTGCTTTCCAGTTTGTCATAGTTGTCAATCTTTTTATCTCCCAGGATGGAGGAAATTATAAGGGCCATATCACTTCTTGGAATCTGGCTGTCTAACTGATCTGCCTTTATATCTGTGTTTCCAAAATATTTGAGTTCCAGGGCTTTATCATAATATCCTTTTGCCCAATTCCCCGTAGTACTATTTCCAACATCCTGCCCTGTGGATGCCACAAGAGCCATCTTTATAAACTCGCCATAGGTAACAATGTTCCCTGGCTTAAAACTTCCATCCCTATATCCCTTAACAATGCCTTTCTGACTCATGGTGTTTACAGCTTCATAAGCCCAATTCGTACTTTTTAAATCTGAATAGTTTGCATTTCCCAGTAATTGCGTATTGCCTTGGCCAGCATAGGCTCCCGTTGCAGTACTCAAAATAAAAAGCAAGTCACTAATACCTTCACTAAAATTTTCATTGTGTTTCCCCCTTTGATTATTCCCTTGTTACTCACACTAATTTAAATTTACGCCTCTTCATTTGCATTATCAAGGGAATTTATTTGATTACTTTTTCCTTCCCGCTTATTATTAAATTATCAAAGTTCAATTACATTATTTTACATATATTCATAATACATCCTTTCTTGTCAATTGTAAACATTTTACATTTTTTTGTTTTTAATCTACTGGATAAAAATTTTTTAGTATATTTTTAATTCCGAAATTTCATAGTTTGTTGCTGGCATCTTTTAGGCTAATCTTTGTTGTTATCACACAGTTCTTTGTTTCTTCTCACAACAAACAGGTTGACAATTAGGTCGATATGTTATATCATAATTTCGTTAAAAGGGAGTAATTGATATACAAAGTCAACATCCTGGTGGGAATATCCGCCTGGCTTTGTAGCCGATTTTGGTAATGAGACTTTTAGCATAACCTTTGAAGGGTTATGTTTAAAGTCTTTTTTTAATTTATTTAATTCATACTTTAATTTAAGGAGACGATATTATGATAATGGATGTAATAATGCTTATTTCTAGTTTGGCTTTAATTTTATTTGCCTGTTTTGTATTTACAAATGCCATAGAATGGTTTGGCAAAAAATTAAATCTGGGAGAAGGAGTTGTAGGAAGTGTACTGGCTGCCATTGGTACAGCTTTACCTGAAACAGTTATCCCAATCATTGCAATTATTTTTTATGCAAGCGAAGGCGCCGACGAAATTGGTATTGGTGCTATAGCAGGCGCCCCATTTATGCTGGGTACTTTAGCCTTTTTCGTTGTAGGTACAGCTGTTTTAGTTTATTCTTTATTGGGTCGCAGAAGCCTAAAAATGAATGCAGATGTAAACATAATCTCCCGTGATTTGAAATACTTCATAATTATTTATGGAATTGCAGTACTTACATCAGTTATATATACTCATATGATTATTAAAGGCATCATAGCCGTATTATTACTATTTTCATATTTCATCTATCTTAAAAACACATTTTGCTGTGATAGTAAAAAATGGAAGAAATCGATGCTTTATATATTTCCCGGATTTTCAGAGCAAAAACAAATTTATTCTGGATACTGCTACAATTAGGGTTAGCTTTAGCAGCTATCATCTGGGGCGCTCATATGTTTGTTGGTTATGTTGGAGATTTGTCAACAGTTCTTGGTATTACTCCTCTGGTTCTATCCATGATAATTACACCAATTGCAACAGAACTTCCTGAAAAGTTAAATTCTGTAATCTGGACAGGCAGAAAAAAAGATACTCTTGCCTTAGGAAACATCACTGGGGCCATGATTTTCCAGAGCTGCTTTCCTGTGGTATTCGGGATGTTATTTACACCTTGGCACCTGACTGGCATTACTCTTTTATCCGCTGTATTAGCCTTAACCTCAGCTATATTGAACTTTACCTGGATGAAAATACGAAAAACAATTAATCCATTTATCCTTATGTTAAGCGGATTACTTTATTTAATTTTCATATTTTATATATTTGGATAATATCTGCCATGTTTATTACCTTATAATCTTCTGGTATTTACACATACTTTTAGTGGAGGTGATATAAATGGATTTATTAAGAAAAGGCAGAAACAATAAACCTGGCAAATACGTTAAAAGTTCTTCTTCTACCAGTACAGATGAAAGTACAAACAGAAGCACAAATGGCCTGAAAGATTGCCACAAAAAATAACCTTAATTAAAAATTTTCAGTTGAAAAGGCTAATGAGTGTGACCCATTAGCCTTTTTATTAATAGTACAATTTTTCCTATTGGTATATAAGGATTACTTTATGTCAGGGGAGGTTTGTCCATAATGTTCCCATTAATCATTTTTCTTATTGCCAGCTCCTTATGTACCTCCTGAACAGCATCGAAAATTCCATCCTTAATGATGCCATGGTTCTCATATCCCCGCTGAATCATTTCTATGTAATAAGGACTTGGTTTTAAAGGCACGTCACAAAATCCATGTGCCATAATATAAGTCATAGCTACCACATATTGATTTCTCAGTTTCACCTTAACTACCTTTTTTTGAAACAAATCTGGAAAGCCTTCATGATGATCTAATAGTCTTTCGCCTTTACGGGTGATACTCCAAAGAACAACCGGTACGCTTGCACCTGCACATGGTTGTATGTTAGCAAGCCCTGTGCGAATCCCTCTAAAAGTAAGTTTATAATTCTCTATTACTCCTACACCTATAAATTTTGCACCAGGGCATCTGTGTGCCATTCGTTGTATGCCCATGTTACTTCCATAAGCAGCATAAATTATATAGCTTCTATCCATACACTCAGTCCTTTCTGTTCACTTTACACGCAACCGCTTATTTTAGGTTCTACTTTAATGATTCAACAGACTATACTAATAAATTAAGTTTATTACCTTTTTAAAATACCCTATTTACGCCTTCCTGTAACCTCTTTTTGTTCATCAAATTCAGCCTCATTTCGTTTCTCTTTGACAAATATCACATTTTTTCGTTTTTTATTTGTTGTCAGATTAAATATAAAAAAGGTTTACCATGGAGAAAATACTTTCAGGCAAACCTTTTTATCATCATTTATAACTAATTTTACTAAAATTATTACTATATCAATTGGTAATACAGACTCTATAAATCTTCCTGTAATATATCATTTCTTGTTAAATCCATCTCCTCAAGCGGCACGATTGTGGTCTTTTTTACAATTTTTCTTACAATATATAATGCTATCATAATAGGCAGCCCTATATATGCTACCAAGATTCCATACCAGTCTACTCCTGAAGCAGAGAATGCATAGTATCCCTGTCCAGCGATAACTGTTCCGGATATAATCAGTGATAAGATTGTTCCATAAGGATAAAATTTGGTCTTATATTTAAGTACTGAAAGATCTTTTCCCTGTTTTGCAAACCCTCTCCTGAATCTGAGATGACAGATACAAACACCAAACCATGTGAGGAATCCCGTAAGACCTGTAGCATTATATAACCAGGTATATACCACGCTGTCCCCTGCAAATGAGGTCAGGAAACAAAGACAAGCTATCACTAAAGTCCCCAGAACTGCATATACAGGAACTCCTTTTGAACTTGTTTTAGCAAATATCTTCGGTGCATGATGAGATATCGCCATGGAATAAAGCAAACGGCTGGCAGAATACAATGTGGAATTTCCACATGAAAGAATGGATGTCAGTATTACTGCATTCATCAAAGAAGCCGCCATGGCAATGCCACTTTTTTGAAAAACGATTGTAAACGGGCTTACCGCTACATTATCTACGTCTGCACTTAACAAATTAGGGTCTGTATAAGGAATTAATGTGGCTACTACAAAAATAGCACCTATGTAAAATATCAAGATTCTCCAGAAAACACTGTTGATTGCTTTAGGAACATTCTTAGCAGGATTTACACATTCACCTGCTGCAATGGCTGTAGCTTCCACACCTACAAAAGAAAACCCTGCAACCATCAGAATGCTGAATATCCCAAAAGGTCCACCTACAAATGGAGCTTTCTCTAACGTCCAGTTAGAAAATCCCGGGTTGTCATTTGAAAAAATACCAAAAATCATCAATACTCCCACTACTAAAAAGATAATAATGGTTACCACCTTTATACCTGCAAACCAGAATTCAGACTCACCGAATATGCTTACAGAAAACATGTTTAACCCTAAAAGCAGCACGATAAATATGGAACTCCACATGTAAGAAGGGCTGTCAGGGAACCAGAACTTCATTACGATAGCAGATGCAACCAGTTCTGTCGCTATGGTCATTGTACTGCAATACCAGTAGTTCCATCCCATAGCAAATCCAAATGCCGGATCTACATATTTCTGTGAGTATAGTTCAAAAGCACCTGCAACTGGTAAATAGGTGGCCATTTCTCCTAAAGCTGTCATCATAAAATACACAGAAAGCCCTATAAGCATGTATGCAATCATAGTGCCTCCAGGTCCCGCTGTACTGATAGAAGAGCCTGTAGCAACAAAAAGTCCTGTGCCTATTGCTCCTCCTATTGCGATCATGTTCATTTGTCTAGGTTTCAATTTACGCTCCAGCTTGCTGTCATTAGATATCTCTCTTGTTTTGTTATCCATAGTTTTTCCTCCTTATAATAATTCAGGCTCATTAAGCAGCAATGCAATTGCTTTATTAATTATTTTAGGCGTTCGGTTATATAAATCTTCTTTATAAACTCTTTCTGTGAGTTTATGAAAATCTTTTCCCCAAGGTCCGATATTTATGCAGGGCATAGAGATTTCTTCAATGTCATTAATGGGTATGGAATAAAAATCTCCAAATAAAGGCATATACGTTTGTAAGGCCTTACAGGTCTTTTCTCCCTCTGTTATACTTGTATAACTAAGGTCCGAAATTCCTGTATAAAAATCTTCTGTCTCGTATTTTTGCCCAAACTCATCCTCAGTATAGCTGCAAAGCTGTTCCGATAAAGTTGAAATACCCTGGTCCAGCCCTTCATAATATACATTTGATACATTTGGATAATATGGAGGTACCAGCCCGTATACAATCCTCGGTGAAATATCATTAATATATTGATAAACAAACTCAACTAATTCAAAATTGCATTCGATAATGCTGCATTGACCTTTATTAAATTTGGTTTCAATATTCTGGACAACATTCTTATAATTATCTATAAAGTCTTTTCCATAATTCAAACTTGCTTCTTCATAAAGCTTAGCAAATGGGACTACGTTAACTTTCCATGGCAATTCTTTGGAACTCAGCTTTTTAACATCTGCAAATGGCTTATACCTTTCCTGCATTTCTTTTACAATAGCCTCATAAGACTGACAACATATGTCTCTGACTTTGTCCATTATGACCTGTGGTGTGCGGTTCAGTGTCAATATACTGAAGCATCCTGAAACGGATAAAGGCATGGATACGTCATACTGCTTCTTATTATCCTTCAGGTACAGCCAGGTTGGCGGAGGGGCCATTTCATTGCCAACAATATCGCTGAATTCTATATTAAGTTCTGTATTTCTTACAATTTCACTCATTAGGTTTAAAGGGTTAAACCCTTCAAAAACCTTTCCAATATGTGATAAATAACCCCGTACATATATAAACGGCATTATTTTTCCTACAGATCCTTCAGAGAAAATCCCCTTGTCTTTCTCTTTTCTCTGATGTGGTTCAGAATTAATCATTAATTTATAGTTTAAATTATATTTATTTTTTAGATCTTTTAACAAAACGACTGCAGACCGCATTCCCGCTGAAAGGTTTTCTTCATCGGGGACAGCAATAACAATCACATTTCCTTTGAAATCATTTATCTGACTGTATCTTTCAAGAAGGGCAAGTTGTATGGCACCCCCGCCCTTCATATCACAAACACCTCTTCCAAATAAATAACTTCCCTCCATAAGGTCCCTTTGTGCTTCTTCTGGTAATGAAGATTTAATCTTTATCAGTTCTTCTTCAAGAGTCCTTGGAGTAAAGGCATAAGGTTTAAGCAACTTATAATCTTCAACTTCCACCACATCGTTATGATGTATTAATACAACTGTATCATTACCTTTTCCTTTTACCATTGCATAAGAAACAGCTCTGTTAAATGGGTCCCCGGCGATTTCATAAGTTCCATAATAATCAGGATGATCTTTAAAATATTTTATGTCTTTTAAGTAATCCATTAAAAATATTTCAGCATCCTTTTCCCCGCCGCTGAAAGTAAAACTTTGTGCTTTAATATATTTAAGAAGTATATCATTGATTCTCTGACCGATTCCTTCTAAGATCTGGTTTTTATTATCCATAACAGACACTGCCTTTCTAAAATGTAATTTATTTATAGCCCTATTTTCTATATAAAGGAGCAGTTAAACAAGTTGGACCTCCTGTTCCTCTGTATGAAAGTTCTTTTCCTTCGTAAGTCAATACTTCAACACCTAAATCCTCAAGCTTTTTCTGAACTTTCGGGCAACCTTTAATTAATATTACTTTTCCTGGTTTTAAAGCTAACAGATTGGTTCCCAGATAATCATATTCGTCATCATCTGCTTCAATAAGTGTGATTCCCCGTTCCATTAAATACTCTCTAAAGAAAACCGGCATGTATTTTGAATAAACTACTGCTTTATCATTATCTACAAAGCTTATGATACTCATTAAATGAAGGCATGCATCCACACCATCTCCATGAGGCATCGGCACAATGATATATTCCTCTACCACATCCTTTGTTAATTCTTTAAACTGCCTGATTCCCTCATCATTGGTCCTATAGCCTCTGCCTATGGCAACCGTCTTCTCATCAATCCAGAGGACATCTCCGCCTTCCATTTTCCCCGGTGCTTTAATTTCACCTAAAGTGGGTACACCTATTTCTTCCAGATAAGCTCTTGTTGCAAGATATTCCTTACCTCTCAGTACCTTTCCCATAGGGAAATATATGGCTCCTTTTTTTGTAATTTTTAAAGGATCATGTGCATAAATAGAGTCTAATCCTGTTCTTGAATCATATGGAAGAGTATAAACATCCTTTACATTGTCCCTTATAAGCTTCTCAAATACCTCATATTCCTTCAGGACGGTTTCATAGTCCGGACATCCGAAATACTTAAATTCTTCCCAGGTTTTATCAAGGTTTTCCTGACTGATAAAAGCTTCCTGCGGTCTTTTAATTAATATTGCTTCAATTTCTTCTACCATTGACTGGCAACCATATTTCATAATAATTTACCTCCTTGGCATTTGTCATAATTTATAGGTATTAAGATTTATAAGTATTAAGAGCAAATAACATGCCAACTTTATAATATTTTATTACCATGCATAAATATACTGTTGAAAGTCCACTATTTCCAAGGTTTTTAAAATTACTATTTTTATCATGAGACAAATTTTATCTATATATTTTATCAAAAAAAACAAAAAGAGTAAAAAATTTTGCGCTTATTTTGCAAAATTTTTTACTCTTTTTAATTTTCTGATTATTATCTTCTAAAATTTTATCTGGTATTTCTTTATCTTATAATTCAGAACCTGTCGGCTGACACCCAGTTTATCTGCAGCTTCTGTAATATTTGAGCTTCCTGAAAGTATCTTCTTAATGATTCTGCTTTCATAATTGTCTATAATAGATGCAAGAGAATGCCCCTCTTCTAAGGCTTTTTCCCAGTTTAACTGTTCCGTATAATGGGTGTCTTCCTTTTTATTATAAAGAAAGTTTTCAGGTAAACTAGTCATGGTGATATCTTTTCCCTTACTCATGTTAAAGGCATACTCAATGACATTTTTTAATTCTCTCACATTTCCCGGCCATTCATAGTCTATAAGGAGCCTCTCTGCCAGTTCACTGCAGTTCTCAATATTTCTTTTTCCTTTTTTGTTATAATAATTAATAAAGTATTTTATAAGTAAAGGAATATCTTCCTTTCGATCTTTTAGAAGTGGTAAATTTATCTGGAATACACCTAATCTGTAATACAAATCCTTTCTGATTTTATCTTTCTCTAAAACTTCATCAACCTCTTCATTTAGGGCCGAAATAATTCTCACATCAATTTTTCTTTCCTTTTCAGACCCCAGCCTTCTGATTTTTTGTTCTTCTACTGCCTTTAAAATCTTTCCCTGCAACTCTATGTTCATGGAGTTTAATTCATCAAGAAACAAGGTTCCCTTATCCGCTAGTTCAAATAGTCCCTTTCTGTCCTCTGCTCCTGTATAGCTTCCCTTGACTGTTCCAAACAAGGTACTTTCCAATAAACTGGCAGGTATGGCAGAACAATTCTGGGAAATAAACGCCTGATTCTTTCTCTTGCTATGGCTGTGTATGGCTTGTGCAACAATTTCTTTGCCTGTCCCAGTTTCCCCTATTATCATCACGGAAGAGTCCCCATCTGCAGCCCGCAAAATTTTTTCCTTCACCACTAGCATTCTATTGCTTTTTCCAATTAAATCATCAATGGTGTAAAGGCCGCTTTCCGTATTTACTTTACTATCTTTAAATCTTTTACTGTTAGGCAGCCCTGCATCGGAAAGAATCACTGTACCCTCAATGGCTCCTACAATCTTTCCATCTACCTCAATGGGGTATGTGTTGCTTACAAAAGTGCGCTTAATTCCGTTAAAATCTATCACAGTCTGTATTTCATCAATAATTGCCTTACCCGTTTTCATAGCTCTGAAGTGAGTGCTTGTTTCCTTTGTTAGTTCTGGATACACTTCTAAAAGATATTTTCCCGTATAACCTTCATTTTTAATAGAACTATCCTTTTCATCAAAAACAGCACAATATTCAATGATTCCATCAATGTTGGTAATCAGAACCGAATCCATAGTGTTATATATATATGTCATTTTCTCCAGGTATTTCGTAATCATATTAAATCCCCCTTGTTAGTCTTTTTATATTATAACACCTGTTTCATCCTATTTTTAATATTATATACTAAAAAATCAAAATTTTCTTTTTATTAGTCCTTTTATGTTAAAACACCCCTTAAGATAAAAAACGCAGACATAAATCTATATATCTGCATTCGCCTTAATTTATTTGATCTTGTTGCTTTAATCGCGCATTTTCAACCTTTCTTGGGGTCAATAAGAAAATGAAAGGTATGGTTATGATTAACAGCCATACTAAGGTCATGATACTGTCAAGAATGGAATCCATGGCACCCTGACGTACAATGTACCCCTTAATTACTGCCAGGGCATTTATTCTTGCTGTGGTATTATCCGTTCCCATGGAAACCATCAGAGCCTGTATCCGGCTGATTGCCTGGTTTGCAGGAAATGATCCGTAATTAATAAGGTCATGGAGAATATCCTGATGATAAGCCTGTTTTACCACTATAACATAGTTGATAATAGCAATTCCAAGAGAGCTTGCCACCTGTCGTATGGTATTCAACACTGCCGAAGCAGTAGCTGCTAAAGATTCAGGTACCGCGCCCATAGCTGCATTGGTAATAGGCATCAGGGCCAGTCCAAATCCCAGTGAGCGGACAGCCAGCATAAACTGCAGGCTGGTATAGGATGTATCCAGGCTCAGTGCTTTTAAGTTATACGTGGTAACTGCAGCGATAACCGTTCCTATCATACCCGCATAAAATGCACCATACTTGTCATATATTTTTCCGCTGACAGGCATAAGCACCGCAGAGACCAAGGCCATGGGCATCATAATGATACCTGTTTTCAAAGGTGAATAGCCTAACAGATTCTCCGCGTAAATAGGAACGATAAATATAGCCCCCATCATTCCTATGGTTAACAAAGACATAGCTGACATACTGGAAATAACTACTTTATTCTTAAAAACTCTCAGATCAATAAGGGGATTGCTTATAGAACTTTCCCAGGTTACAAATGCTGCCAGAGTGAAAATACATACAATAAACAAAGACAGAATACTTTGAGACTTCCATCCCCACTCTGTCCCCTTACTTAATGCCAGTAACAGGGAAAAACAGGCAGTCGCAATAAACACAGTTCCTAACACATCAAACTTCAAGTTCTTATTAATTTCCGTTTCTTTTAAACAAAATGGACAAAGAAAGAGTGCAATTATTCCAATAGGCAGGTTAACAAAAAAAATCCATTGCCAGCTCAGGGTATCTACCAGATATCCGCCTAATGTAGGCCCGATGGATGGTCCCAGAATTGCACCCAGACCCCAGAGGCCCATGGCTGTTCCCATCTTTTCACGTGGGGCCAGATAATATACCATGGCCATGCTGACAGGTATAATCAGTCCGCCGCCTATGGCCTGAATTATTCTGGAAGCAATAATGATCTTCAGGTTCCATGAAATTCCACACAGGCCAGATCCCACGGTAAAAATCATCAACGAAACCATATATACCCGTCGATGTCCAAAACGTCCACAGAGAAAGGCACTGGTTGGAATCACAATGCCAGAAGTCAGCATATACGCCGTTAATACCCATTGTATATCACTGCTTGATACCCCAAAAACAGCCATCATATGAGGCAGTGCCACATTCACAATACTACTGTCCAGAAAAGACATAAAGGCACCAATAACCACAATTGTAAGGGAAAGAGCAGGGATTTTATTCTGCTCTTTCAACTGCACGGATGAATTCATAGCTAACATCTCCTTACAAATATATTTTTATTTTGGCATTCATACCTGGAAGCAGTTTTTCCTCATATTTTCCGGAAAAACTAATTTTTACAGGTACCCGCTGAGTCACTTTAATAAAGGAATTTCCACTGCTCTGGGCAGATAGTAAGGATGTAACTGAAGTAGAAGCACTGCCAATGGAATCTACTTTTCCTCTAAACCAGACTTTGGGAAAGGAGTCCACTGTAAAATGGACTTCCTGTCCTTCTTTAACCTGCTCAATTCTATCCTCTTCTATATTGGCAGTTATGTATAATTCATCTGGATTCACCATTAAAGCAATTGGGCTGGAGGGGGAGGCCATTTCTCCAACGCTGGCCATTTTTTTGATAATCTGGCCTCTGACAGGGGTTCTGATTACAGTCATATCAACATTTGCACCTGGAGAAAGTGTTTCATCTGACTGTCTCGCAAGAATTTGATCCTGCTCCACCATCTGGTTTTCTTCAAAGGAAAGTTCTGTTAACTTTCCCGTCACCTGAGGGCTTACTTTAACAATTGTTCCATCTACCCGGGCATCCTCTGTTACTATGTAATGGCTTTTCTGATAGTTAAAATACAGCCACACTGCACTTAGCACAAGAACCAGCATACAAAGAATAATAATTACTTTTTTATTTTTCATCTTATTCTTCACCTCCTGTGATTTTCTGACCTGCAGATAAATTTACTTTTGCAAACATACCGTCTTTTATTACGTGGTTCGGATTCTCCACAGTAATTTGTACAGGATAGGCTTTAGAAGCAGCATTCATTGCATCAGAAATGTCAGCAATACTTCCGGAAAAAACCTGTCCCGGCAGAGCTGCCAAGGTAACTTCACATTTCTGCCCCGTTTTTAAGGAATTTATTTTCTTTTCATTAACCAGAAGTTCAATTTTAATCTGATTTAAATTGACAATAGTAAACGCTTTCACCTGGGGACTTACCAGTTCACCTGCTTCTACATTGCACTCCGTTATAGTACCTTCCAGAGGCGCTGTAATGGTGCAGTCGTTATACGCAAGTTGTGCCTTTTGCAAAGATGCCTGAGCAAGATTTACTGCACTTTCCGCCCGTTCCAGAACACTGGCATACCCATTATCATAATCAGCAATACTCATAGCCCCTTCGTCCTTCAGTTTCCTGGCCCGCTGTTCATTATCTAAAGCATATTTATAAGAAACATTGGCATTGTCAACTGTGGCTCGTGCGGCATCAATACCGGCCTGAAGTTCTCTGGAATCCAGCTGGAGTAATGTCTGCCCTTGTTTTACTTCTGAGCCAACGTCAACCAGTACAGCCTCAGCTTTACCCGTTGCCTTTGACATTACAATAACCCTCTCTCCTGCCTCCGCCCGTCCGGTTAGATCCCCTTTGGCATCTTCATTCAGGCTCTGATCCTCGTTCTTTTGTCCAGAGTCAATAATTTTAGCCTCCTGTCTGGCAGATACACACCCAGTCAGCAGAAAAAGGACTAAAAAGAGTAGTAAGGCATATTTTTTTATTTTATTCATTGTTACCACTTTCCTTTATTCCATCAAAGAGTAAATTCGTAAAATCTATGGCCGATGCCTGATCTAGAAAACTGTGGTGTTCAACATCTTTTAATAAATTTTCTGTTTCCACGGAAAAAAATATATAGGACATAAACATATTCACTACGATCTCCGGATTTATTTTTCTGAACTCCCCCTTCTCCATTCTCGTTATTATAAAATCCTTTAAAATTGCACAAATAGGCTCATATACCCTATTTAGATACAGATCCCGCAACTTTTCATCATACTTAATCTCTGTGAAGATTATACGCATAAACACTTTTGACTGACTGATTGTTTCAAACCGGTTCTGCATAAGACGCTGTAACGCTTCTCTTGCATCAAGGGTTTTGCATTCTTCTATAGTCTTTTCCAGTGTCTCAACACCTATGGTAGGCACTACACTGTTAACTATTTCATAGAGCACTTCCGTTTTATTTGCGAAATGCCTGAAAATGGTGGCCTCTGAAATGCCAGCGGCTTTTGCAATTTCTTTTGTTGTGGCTCCATTAAAACCTTTTTGACCAAATACTTCTACTGCTGCCTGCAGAATTGATAACTTAGTTGGATGAATATTTTCAAACATCATGATTAACCTCCTATGTAAGTAAGTACTTACTTACATAGTACGTATTTTACTTTTTCCTGTCAAGTAAAAATTTCTAAATTATAGAAATTTGCCTTAAAAACCTTCATCCTAGGGTAATGTTTTATAATTTACTGATTCTGTAAATTTGAAAAAGGATTAAAAGTTTTTCAACAAATTAATATGTTTATCGACTAATTATTTTATAATAAATGACTTTTTTATTTACAAATTTCCAATAAATTTTTAATAATATTTTTAAAAAAACCCTTGACCTTATACATTAGGGAATACTTTATACTATAGTTGATGATACTACTAACCAAAAAACTTCGTTCAAGTTAAAAGCATCCTATGTAGTCGACCTTAGCATAGGGTGCTTTTAATTTTTTGCAAAAAATTAATTAACAGAGATAAAACGCATATGCTATAATACTAATTAAATTTATTTAAGTTTTGAGGGTTTTATTATGAAAAATACCAAAGAGTATTATTCGGTGGGAGAAGTTAGCAAAATCTGTAACATTCCTGCAAATACTTTACGCTTCTATGATAAAATTGGATTAATTTGTCCAGACAAACATGGAGAAAACAATTACAGATTTTACAGCAAAGAATCTTTAGCTTATATCCCAGTTATTAAATATTATAAGCAAATGGGATTTTCACTTGAAGAAATAAAAGAAATTGTAGATGAAAACTCTTTTATGATACATGAAAAACTGTTTAAGAAAAAATTTGATGAACTAAAAGAAATTAATAAAGACATCTATAAAAAGTATGCAGCTATTGAAGGCTGGCTGCAGCTTATTACTGAAGCAGAGTTAATCAGAAAAAATGATGTGCGTCAGGTATCCGTAAAGTACGTTGAGCCCAGTATATTTTGCTGTATGGAACAAAATTTTAACTACAATTACAAAGAGGCCATTATAAATATTGATTTTACCAACTATATAGAATCTATTGGAAATGAAGCTGCCGGTGTAATTATCCTGAACTTTCCTTCCATCAATGAGAAATTGAAGGGTGAAAAAACTAAAGTAACGGTCATGCAGAAACCTGTCTTAAAAGTGGCCTCTGAAAACCACACCAAAACCTTTGGTGGTCAGGTTTTCGCTTCATGCTATCATATGGGACCTCATGAAACCATTGAGGAGGCCTATCAGAAGATTTACCAGTGGGCTTCAATGAACCAGTACGCCTGCGATGAAGAATCTTATGAGCGATTCCTTTTAGACTATTGGACCACACAGAACTCAGACTTCTTTGTTACAGAAGTTTTAGTTAAAGTAGAAAAAATATAGCTTGGGCCTAATGTCCTGAATGATTTTCTACTTATTATAAACGATACATTTCACAGGCTCCTGTTGGGCCAGCAGCCTTCCGCAGCCATCACAGCACCAGCACCAGTGGATGTCGCTTTCACGACCTTCCAGATATTTTTCAGGAAGGAATGGGTCAGCCAATGACTGCCTTCCCAAAGCTACCATATCAAAACTGCCTCTTCCTACACAACAATTTCCCCAATGAAATAAGCTATTTTCCACAGAGGGGATCTGATGATTTTCATTATATTTTCCCTCAGCTAATAAAGAAAGGCCGCTGCAGATAACTACTGTTTCTGATTTAAGCCCTGCTTTCAGGTTGGAAGCCATAGCCATATGTTTATAAACATTTTCACCGGTGTTCTTATTGGGGCACATCAATTCCCAGCCTGCTGTTTCAGCATTACCCAGAGTTTCAATAAAAAAGCTGGCACCTCGTTCCTCCAGACCTCTGCATAATGCAAAGGTTTCGGACAGATTAATTTCTTCCTTCCCTGCACCTGCATGCCCCTGTCCTCCTGCAATGCCTTCATACACGGATACCTTTGCGCCAATAAGAAATTTAGGATTGTTAACAGCCTTCCTTATCTTTTCACACATATCAAAAGCAAAACGGCTGCGTTTTTCCCAAGAGCCACCATACTTCCAGACTCTGTCATTATATGGCCTTAAAATCTGCGCCCCCAAATAACCGTGACAAAACTTTAAATCAACACCATCACAACCTATATCATAAAGAAACCTGGCGGCTTCTACGTATTGCTTTATGGTTTTATCTACATAATCCGCATCTATCAGTTCACCGCCATATTCCTTTCTGGGTTTCACACAGACTCTCTTTGAAAAGGCTGTATCCGAAAGTTCTCCTGAATGGTTCAGCTGAACAATAAATACAGGCTCCGGATATTTTGTTTTCATGTCCTTAACAAAGTGCTCCCACATTTTTCGATTGTCAGAGTCTTCCATATCCAGGAGTAACTGGTTCTCCCTTGCCCTGCTTTCATATTGCAGAGTGACGGATTCCATGACAATTACACCTGCTCCTCCACGAAACAGATTTTCATATCTTTTTAAGGTATTTTCTGTGAATCTGCCCTTAAAGTCTCCGTTCCCACACTCCATAGGCTGAATGCAGAATCTGTTTTTAGCTTCCAGAGCGCCTATTTTAAGAGGTCTGCTTAAGGGTGTTCTTAAATTGTCCCCGTTTCCCATATTATTCTTCCTTCTGGTTGCAGAATCCGATGTTGTTTTTGCCATTAAGCTTTATACCGTGTAAAACTTTTTCAGCACTATAGTAAAGAGAATTAAAATTTTCACCTGCTTCAATGGTCATAGCAAGACCTGCAGATAAAGTAATTCCATAAAATTTATTTTTTTCAAGCAGAGAGGCCGCTTCTTTAAAAATCTCTTTAATCCTGATTTCTGCTTCTTCCTTCGTATTAACCTTGGGCAGATATATCAAAAATTCATCTGCAAAAGCTCTTCCTGCTATTTCGGGTTCTTTAATGGTATTAATAATTGCATTTCCTACAGTTTTCAGACATGCATTACCCTGTTCGTACCCTAATGCGTCATTAATCAGCCTGAAGTTATCTATGTCCAATACAGCCAGTGCACCAGTAAGTGAGAACTGACCGATTGCAGCGTTTACTTTTTCTTCAATGTACATTCTGCTCCACAATTCTGTAATGGGGTCTATGCTATTGGCAAAGGTAGTGATAATTTTTGCTGTAAGTTTCTCTAACTCATCGGTTTTATACCGAACCTGTCTCTCAAGGTTTTTTCTTAAATCCTCTAACTCAAGGACCATTTTAATTCTCTGAAGCATAACTGGCTCATTAAAAGGTTTGGTAATGAAGTCTCTGGCACCTAAATCCAAACAGATTCTTTCAACTTCATGATTGGACAAACCTGTTAGAAATATAATGGGGGTTCTTGCAAGTCTGGAATCTTTTTTCATAATTTTTATGGTGTCAATTCCGTTGAGCTCTGGCATATCTATATCAAGTAAAATTAAATCTACAGGATTATTTTTTGCGAACTTAATGCCTTCTATCCCATTCAGCCGTGTATTAACTTCGTAATCTTTTTCTAATGCTTTTTGCACAACCATTAAATTGAACTGGCTGTCATCCACAACTAAAATACTTTTCATTAGTGATTCCTCCAAATTTGAAGATGAAGATAATATAATTATACCATATCTTTTCTATGTTTTTTTGATTATTCTTTTAAATTTCCCTGTCAATGTATAATGCATTTTAAAAAAGGATCCCACTACAAGTAGTCCCACAGAAATACTTCCTGCCATAAGAAGGGTCTGGGTGCCTGTAGTGGCAGCCTTTGACAGTTCCCCATTTATCAGATACAAAGTAGTGTAATACATACCTGCCCCAGGTACCAAAGGTATAATCCCTGGAATAGTGTATACTGTAGCCGTTTCCTTATATACTCTTGAAAATATACCCGCCAGCAGGCCTACCACACAGGATGCCAGGAAGCAGCCCAGTAAAGCTCCACCATAGTCATTGCGGCAGTAGGCAAAAACTACCCAGCCTACGCCACCCACCAGGCTGGACATAAAGATATTCCTTTTAGGAACGTGAAATAATATAGCAAAACCCACAGTGGATACAAATCCAAATATAAACTGTAAAAAGTATGTCATATAATATTACCCCCAAGCAGCACCCACAATCTCATCACAACACCAGCTCCGGTAGCCAGTGAAATAGCTACAAAAAACGCTTCAGCAGCTCTGGCTAATCCCGACAGCATATCACTGGCAAGAAAGTCTCTGATGGCATTGGTAATGGCTACTCCCGGGACAAAAAGCATAAGAGCTCCAATGGTAATAGGGCCTGAGTTGTCTCCCAGACCAGTGGCCGCACAGATGAGGGCCAGAAAGGCGGCAAATGCCGTACAGCAAAACCCTTTTATAAAATAATTGGTCTCAAACTGTTCAAAACTGACTGACAGTAAATAACTGGCAGCACCTATGACAAAAGCGCAGGGAAAATCTTTTATGGTGCCTTTAAACATCAGGCAGAAAAATGCACAGGCAAAAGCTGCGCCCAAAATCCGCAGCCAGAGATAATAGGGTTTGCTCTGTGCTATCTGTTTCAACCGTTTCATCCCATCTTCAATAGATAAGTCCGTGCTCACAAAGTCTCTGGAAAACTGATTCACTTCTGAGATTTTACCCAAATCTGTCCCCGTTCCTTTTATTCTTTTAATAAAGGTGAACATTTCACTGTCATCGCCACCTTTATCCAGAGACAGAAAAATCCCTGTGGGAGTGACAAAAACTTCTACATATGGGATATTACATGCTCTGCAAATCCTGGTTATCGTATCTTCTACTCTGTATATTTCTGCACCGCTTTTCATCATAATTTCCCCGGCTAATAAAGCCAGTATGATGATTCTTTTCTGAACCTGCTTCATCATATTTTATAAAGGCCTCCAGTTAAAAATTAGTATTTAAATTATACCATAAATATATTAGTATTTTGAACAATACTTAAATTTTTAATAAAATCGAAATACCTCTTGACTTTTTTGTTTTATCGCTTTATTATAATAACGTAGTAATTAGTTAGAGCAATGCGGTTTATATAAAATAAAAGTTAGGGGGATTTGATTATGATAACTATTATCAAAGATAATTCAGGTAAGGTTATTGTACACACAGACCTTACAAAAGAAGAATTAAGTGCATATAATCTATATACTATAAATGGCTGTATTCAGGCTGTTAAAAAAGCAGAGCCAGCTTTTATAGGATCTTATCATTGACAATTTCTTTTATACAGTTTACCCATTTCTTAAAAGTCCAGCTTACAATCAGTTAACTGGACTTTTATGTATTTTTTTGATATACTACCTCCATACTATTAGTTAGGATATATAGGAGAAATTATAATCATGAGACTGAACAAATATATTGCACAGGCAGGTCTTGCCAGCAGACGTAAGGCTGACGAATTCACTGCTAATGGAAATGTTAAAATAAATGGATTGGTAGTTAAAGAACTGGGATATGACGTGAAAGATGGGGATGTGGTTGAAGTTAATGGCCGCAGAATTGATTATGCCGCACAGAAACCAGTTTACATCATGCTAAATAAGCCCTTGGGATATATCACCTCTTCCAACGATGAAAAAGGGCGTCCCACTGTGCAGGATTTAGTTAAGGACATAGATGCCCGATTGTTTTCTGTGGGCAGACTGGATTATAACACATCAGGTATGCTGCTCATGACCAATGACGGAGACATGGCATACAAGCTGACACATCCAAAACACCATATTTACAAAACTTACCGGGCACGAGTTTCTGGCATCCTTTCCAATGAGAAAATAGCCAGACTTAAAAATGGGGTTGATATTGGAGGTTTTGTTACTTCAAAGGCCAATGTAAAAGTAATCAAACAGGCCGAACGATCAACAATAGTAGAAATCCAGATTTATGAGGGAAAAAACCGTCAGGTAAGAAAAATGTTTGCTGCAGTAGGAAACAAAGTCCAGGAACTGGAACGGACTGCAATTGGTGAGTTGCACTTAGGGAGACTGATGCTGGGTCATTATCGCAAACTCACCCCAAAAGAAATCGAATACTTAAAAAACAGCTAGTAATAAATAAACCCCTTTACCGGACAATAGTGTGCTACGACAAATGGGACACTAAAGTCTAATGAAAGGGGTTTTTTATATTCTATATTAAAATTAATGTCCACGATACTTATTTGGTAATGTAAAGCTCCACTCTTCTGTTTTTGGCTCTACCTTCCTCCGTGTCATTGTTTGCTGCAGGGCTGTAATGAGAACAGCCTTCTATGGAGAACTTATCTGCAGCCATTCCATTTGCTGTCAAGTAATTTACAACTGTAAGAGCTCTGTTGGAAGATAGTTCCCAGGAGAACTGCTCATTGGTTCCAGGTACAAAGGCCGTATGTCCTCTGATTAAAATATGTGTAAACTGAGAATAATACTCCAGCATTAAATCTTTCAGTCCCAATAGCACTTCACTGTTTCCATTAATCAGCTGTTCACTGTCCGGTATAAACAATAAAGAATCCTTTAAATCTATTTTAACATAAGATTCTGTCCCCGTTACTTCTACCTGAGCCTGCAAATTATTCTTCTTAATATAATTATTAACTTCTTTAGCAAGCTTTTGCATATCGGTGGCTTGATGTTTAGCTTTGTTGGTCTTGGCAGAAGTTTCCGCAGCTTTTGGGTTATTTAATGCCTGCCCCATATTTTCTGCCACAGCCTTAAATTTAGCTGCGTTGATTGTGCTCATAGAATACATAATGATAAACAGTGCAAGCAGCAGTGTAATCATATCAGAATATGTAAGCAGCCATCTGTCATTATTTCCTTTTTCTTCTTCCTCATATGATGATCTTTTCCTCATAGTATACTTCCAACTGTTCTCTAATTTTAATTTAACTAACTTTCAATGTTCTCTATATATTTCTCGTTTCCATCAGGAAAAGCATTGTAATAAAGGGACAGTTCATTTTTTACGCTTCTGCTCAAGGCACCTTTCGCAATCATACATACCCCATCTAAAATCATCTCTTTCAAAATCCTCTGGCGCTTCAAATAAACTTTAATCTTATTTGCCATGGGAAAATATATAAGATTTGCAAAAGATACGCCATATAAAGTAGCAACAAAAGCTACCGCTATGGAAGAAGTAAGTTCTTCCGGGCTGCTGAAATTTGATAAAACCTGAATAAGCCCCAGAACGGTTCCTATAATACCCAAGGTAGGAGAAAATCCCCCAGCAGATTCAAAAACATTAATCTCCACTTGCTTCTGCGCCACATACGCCCGGATATCCGCATCTAAAATATATTGAATCTCCTCGATGCTTTTTCTTTCTAAAATAAGAATCATTCCTTCTTTTAAAAGAAGATACTGATCCCCACTCAGTTCCGGATCTTTTAATGATTCTTCTATGGAATTCAGACCGTCTCTTCTGCATATATCAGAAAGTCTTGCAATAGTCTGTATGATTTCTTCGGGATCACCATTTGCTTTAGGATTAAATGTTCTCTTTAATGTTTTAAATGCCTGCTGTATATCACCAAAGGAGAAGGAAGCTATAACAGCACCTATGGTACCCCCAGTACAATAATAATCGGACTTAAAAGAAGAAGGGAAAGTAATTTGCCACCCTCCAGCAAAAATCCAGTGAGCAGAGAAACAAGGGCAAACCCTATACCAATAATTAAAGAAACATCCATATATAAACTCCTCGTAAAAATAATGCTACAATACTAGACCTCTGTTAAATATTCTATTTGATTATGCAGAAATGTCAAGTTAAATTAGGTATTAAGCCTATTATTGTCATTTTTTGTCATTCTATAAAATATAGCTTTGTCCCTATAAAAAGGAGCCGTTGCTCCATAGCTGAAATATCAGTCATTTTGCATCAGCCCCTTTTCTTAAAGCTAATTAGGGCAATTAGGCAGCCAAATTTCGGTCACCAAATTCCGAATATGAGAATGAAAAACATAAATAGGCCATGTTCTTTTTAACAAATGCCAATTTGCCGGGATTTTATGACTAAAGATTTTAATTTGATGAAGTGGGACAACGCCATTATAAGGGAATAAGTTTTTTCTCTTATAACTATAAAAACACAAAATCCTCGGTAGCATTTTAGTCAAATCCTACCGTATTTTATGAAAGTTGAAACTTTATGGTAGCCATTTCAATAAAAAAGCTAACTATGTGTCAAAACTAACGGGTAAAGATGCAAAAAGCTACCGAAATTTAAGTAAAAATTATAATTACGGTAGCACTCAACAGTATATACAATAAAAATCAATTTGTATTTAGATATAAAAGTCTGTCTCGTATATATGTAAACACGTAGAGGAGAAAAAAGGGATTATGTGCTCCCTCCTAAGCAACAAGTTATTTTATTATTTCACTTGTCTGCCTAGAAGAGAGCATCTCAGGGAGCGGTTCATTTTGCAACAGCCCCTTTTTAGATCTTTATATTTCTACAGCTACATCCTGTTCACGTAAAATGTCTTGTTTTCGCTTCTTCTTTCTGTACATCATGGAATAATATACAGGAAGTAATATCATTGACAATACTGTTGATGAAATAACTCCTCCTATGTTTACTAGAGCCAGCCCCTGCATCATTTGTCCATCACGAGCCAGTGGAATCATAGCTACTACAGCAGTCAGAGCAGTCATTACAATAGGCCTCATACGGGTTACCCCTGCTTCAATCAGAGCCTTCTCAAGAGGCATTTCTTCTCTGTACTGCCTTGCCGTATCCACGTACAGAATTCCGTGATTTACAACATTACCTACCAGCATCAGGAATCCCAGCAAGGAAGTCATACTTATTGATATATTAAACAGGAACAATAACAGGAATGAACCGATTAACGCCAGCGGTATAGCCGTCATAATCATCAGAGAAAACCTTGGCGATTCAAACTGTGCAGCCATAACCACAAACAGAAGAAATATTGCAGTTGCAATAGCCTTTCCTAAGGATGCGAATTCTTTACCCATAGTATCATTAATGGAATTAACCCCCAGGGATACACTTCCCGTCATATATTTTCCCGCTACTTCCTTATTCAGTACTTCTTTTGTGTCCTTACCAGCCTTATCGGTATAGTCTGCTTTGATGGTTACCGTATATTGCTTATCCTCTCTTGTAATGGAGCTTGGACTGTCCTGAAAATGGATATCTGCTACATCAGCCAATGCCACAGACCCGCCCTTTCCATCAGAAAGTACTATGCCCTGGACTTTATCCAGTGTATCATATTCTCCATCTGCAAATTCAACCTTAACATCCGTATCCTCTCCATTTACTTTCATGGTAGTAGCTTTTACTCCACTCAGCATATTATTTACAGTCTGACCAATCATCATTGGGGATAAGCCTTCTGCTTTGGCCTGTACTGAGTCAACGGAGATTTTGACTACTGGAGCTGCGTTTTCCAGACTTGAATGCACTTTTGTCACTTCTGGCCTTGTCTTCAACTCTTTAACCACTTTATCCGAAGCCTGCTTTAAATCATCATACTGAGTGCTCTTTAAAATCAGTTCATATCCGTCACTGTCCTGCATCATTGATGTAGAGGAACCTACCTTCATGGTAATGTTACAGTTTTTTATAGCATTCATAGAAGGCTTCCATGAATTCATTACCACTTTGGAATCTTTTACTTTATCTTTCAGATATGCAGTTAGTGTTGCTCCTGAGTTACCTTCCAGAGAGAGACCGCCTCCCCCATAAGTAACCATATATGACTTTACGTTTTTATCTCCTGAAACAACTTTCTCTACTTCCTTCAGGACATCATCCACTTTTTCTATACTCAGCCCAGGTCGTGTTTCTATGGATACGGCAACAGAGCCATCATCACCAGCGGGGATAAGTTCCACCGCAAGCTGTGCCGCTATGGTGAATGAAATGGCTAAAATAGCCACTGAAGCAATTATTGCTGCTTTACGCTTCGGCAATATTACTCTCATCATTTTACGGTATTTTATCTGTAAAGTTCTTATAGCCTTCTGGGCTGGTGCATTTGTCTTCTCCTGAGGTCTATACATATAGTAACAAAGAGGTACTATGCTGATAGCGGAGAAGAATGAAGCCACCATACAAAATACAATGGTAAATCCCAGAGGCTTAAACATCTGTCCGGTTAGACCAGATAAAAAGGCTAAAGGAAGAAATACAACGCAAATAGTCGCGGTGGAAGCAAAAACTGACAGATATACTGTTTTAGTTCCTTCTATAGCAGCTGTTTTAAAACTTCTGCTCAATAAACTTCCCTTATTGGCTGCCTCTATATATCCCGAATCATACTCTTCGTTTGGAATGGAGTTAATAGACCGGAAGCAGCTTTCCAAAACAACGATTGAGTTGTCTACCATCAGCCCTACCCCGAGAACCAATGCCCCCATGGTGATGACATTTAATGAGAACCCTAGAAAGTTCATCATTATAAGGGCCGCAAAGATGGATATTGGTATAGAGGTTCCTACTATCAGCGAGGCTTTTATATCCCCGAAAAAGAGGTAAATTACCCCCATGGAAATAATAACCGCCAGAATCAAAGTCTCAAATACAGAGTTCAGGGAATCCATGATATTATCTTTAGAATCACTGACTACAATAATATCCAGATTTTTATCTGAATTTTCCAGCCTTTCCACTACTTTTCTGACTTCGTTGGAAACCTCTACTGCACTGCTGCTCTGTTGCTTCTTAATGGCCACGGAGATGGTGTCTTTTCCATTATATCTGCTGATACTGCTTTGATCTTGCAACGCCTCATATACGATTGCCACATCCTGGAGCTGTACCACACTGCCATTTGCTACATTTATTGGAATCCCCTTGAGACTTTCTACATCATCATAATCTGCTCCTGTGGTAACGGAATATTGCATTTTCCCTGTCTTCGTAGTTCCTGCAGGATATGAAAAGTCTCCACTTGCAATAGCCTGAGACACATCGCTCATTTTCAATCCATACTGATTTAACTTTTCTGAATTGAGTTCAATCTTCACATAAGATGCCCGACCTCCTGAAATGTCTGCACTGGCTACGGAACTTATTTTCTCAAATTCAGGTACAATCTTTTTATCCACATAATCATAAAGATTAGTCTGGGCTTTATTACTGACTGACATGGTTACAACTGCTGTATCATTGATGTTCAGTTCCATAATATTAGGAGTCTTTGCATCCTCTGGCAATTTATCTGCAATCCCGTCAATTTTCTTTTTTAAATCGATATACGCTTCATCCATATCCGTACCATATTCGTACTGAATCATTACGATGGAACTATTCTCATTGGAAGTAGAAGTTACCTTGTCTAATCCACTTAAAGTATCTACCGCGTCTTCTATAGGTTGTGATACCAGTTCGTCTATATCGTCCGGACTTGCACCTGCATAAATGGTACTTATCAGCATGATTGGCATGTTCATTTCCGGAGTTTCCTCTAATGTACTGCTGGCTACGGAAGACAGTCCAAATACTACCAGACAGAGAACACATAAAACAGCTGTTACAGGTCGCTTCAATACAAATTTAGTTAACCCCATTTACTGATGCCCCCTCGTAAAGTTCTGAACTCCATGTGGATATCACTTTATCCGAGTTACTCAAACCTGAAATCACCTGAATGTTTTTATCATCGGATATGCCTACTTCAATAAATACTTTTCGGGCTTTTCCATTTTCATATGTATAAACAAGCGCTTTTCCATTTTCGTAATAAACTGCATCTGCTGGTATGGTCATTACATTATCAACCCTTTCAGAGATGACATTTACGGTGGCAGAAGTTCCTGTGGCCAGAGCTGCCTTTTTATCAAGGGTTGCTTTTATCCTGAATAATCCGGAGGTCTGATCTACCATGGTGCTGATTTCGCTGATTGTTCCTTCATATTTTGTTCCCCCTTTTTCAACAGATAACTTGTCTCCCACTTTCATGTTCTTTGTTATTCTTTCTGTGGCGTCAAAAGAAACTACTTTATCGCTGCCCCCGGAAATAACACAAAGTTTAGTCTGTGGACCTACATTATCATAAACTTCCACATCACAGGACTCAACCAGACCACTGGTTGATGCGGTAATGGTGCTGTAACCGGACTGGTTATTATATTCATTGGATGCTGATTCATAGGCCAGCTGTGCTTTAGATAATGCATTTTTCGTATCTTCGTAACTTTGTGTGGAAATATCTCCACTGGCGTATAAGGCTTCTGCCCTGGTCATAGCAGTCTTTGCATCAGATAAGGTTATCTGGTTTGACTGCATACCGATACTGGCAGTTTCCAGCTGCTTATTATCAATTGTGCATATTACCTGTCCTGCAGAAACATTCTGCCCAGCTTTCACCCTTACACTGGTCACTTCTCCCGATATCTTTGGATAAACCTCTTCAACTTTAGAAGGTTCAATTTTTCCTATAAGTGAACTTTTTAATTCAATATTTCCTGTTTTCGGATGAACGATTTCTACTGTGGGAGGTGTAGATTCCTCATATTCTGACTGATTTGCCCCAAGTATTCTTGGCACAATTACTGCAGCAATCACAATTATTACTGAAGCAATGATGACTATTTTCATCTTGCCTTTTAGTTTGCCTTTCATATGGACTCCCTTCCTTTAGCTCTTTTCTATAGCTTTTGTTAAATGAAAAATGGCAGCCAGAACAAAAACGGATTTCTGTATTTTAGCGGGTAACTTAATAACAAAATTTGGCTCTGGTCTGCCACACATACTACAATAAGATATAATTAGAAACTGAACATAAACTAATTGGTAAATTTTAAAAATTAGTTAATAAAAAATAATTTTGTTTATGTTTTCGTAATAAAACTATGATAAAATCACATTAATCTTAAATAAAGGTGGTATTCAGCATGGAAAACCGATTAATCCGGCTTAGGTCCAGAATCTTTTTTAACCTGGGTAAAAAGGCCCTGGCATTAATTTTATCCCTTCATGTTTTTATAGTTCTGCTGCTAACCATGAGTATTGTGGCTTTTACTATAGTCTTTATGTTTAAACACGGATTTTTAAGTGAGATAACAGGACCAACTATATTAGGTCCGCTTATGGTTCTGGTCATAAGCAGCACTATTGTGGGTACTACATTAACAGCATTTTTAAGCAGAATTCCGTTAAAACCCATCCGTAACATAGTAAAGGCTTTTAATAAAGTCTCCAATGGTGATTTCACCGTGAGACTTCCCATATCTTCCATTGAAGAATTTAATGTCTTTGCCAAGAGTTTTAACCGAATGGTTGAAGAGCTGGGCAGTCTGGAAATGCTTCGTTCTGACTTTGTAAACAATTTTTCCCATGAGTTTAAAACACCCATTGTTTCACTCAGGGGATTTGCTAAAATTTTGAAGGATCCCGGTTTATCTGAAGAAGAAAGAAACGAATATCTGGATATCATCATCAGTGAATCTGACCGTTTATCAGAACTGGCAACTAACGTATTAACTCTGACTGCTGTAGAAAATCTCAATATTATTTCATCAAAATCAGAATTCGATTTGTCTGAGCAAATTCGTCGCTGTGTGTTAATGCTTGAATCCAAATGGTCTGATAAAAAGTTAGAAATGATTATCGATTTAGATGATATTTCTTACACTGGGGATGAGGATCTTTTAAATCAAATATGGATTAATCTTATAGACAATGCCATTAAGTTTTCTCCCGACCAAGGGAAGATAAAAATCAAACTCAAATCTTCAGAAAAAGATATTACTTTTAAAGTGTTGGACAACGGTTATGGTATGGAGGAGGAAAGTCAGAAACATATTTTCGATAAATTCTATCAGGGTGATCACTCACACTCTACGGAAGGAAATGGGTTGGGACTGGCTATTGTAAATAAAATTGTAAAACTTCATCAGGGAGAAATAAAAATACAAAGCGAAGTTGGTGTAGGAACAGCATTTACGGTGATTCTTCCAAACTAACTCTGCTCAAAAGAAAAAAATAAGATACCAGTTAATAAATACTGACATCTTATTTTTTTAGTCCTTTTTCTATAAGTTGGCTGGGCTTGTTCCCACTCCCATGGATAAATTGTAATTTTCAACGGATAAATTATAATTGAGCAGTGCATTTGCCTGACTTAATTTTGCGCTGTTTAACCCCAGCTGGGCCTGCTGTACATCCGTTATGGTCACCATTCCTAAGTTATATTTTCTTGTTGCGGTGTTTAATGTATCTTCTGCGCTCTTTAGAGTTTTCTTCCCTGTCTGTACTGCGTTATACGAATCCATCATGGAATCATATTTTTTTCTCACATCAAGTTCCATATCTGTGGGCTTGTTCTGTTTTGCGATTTCAGCATTTAAAAGCTGTGTCTTAGCTGATATGTACTTGGAAGAGCTGCTGGGATAAGCCTTATAGCTGTTAAAATTCAGCTGTGACAGTTCAACCATATAGGAGGCTTCCTTCATTTCATTTCTGTTTTTCAGAGCAGAAGCAATGGCATCAGATAAATTTGTTTTTGGAAGGACTATTTCCTGTATTACATCTGTCAAAACCACTTCCTGAGAAATGTCATATCCTAAATAAGAGTTAAAATTTGATTTCAACTGCTGCAAGCTGTTTTTCAGGGCTTCTAATTGAGCCTCTGCACTTTTAACTTCATTTTCTGCATTGTCCACTTCACTTTTGGATGCCATACCCACCTGATATTTTCTTTTTGTTGTTTCTAAAAAGTTCTTTTTCAGTGTCAAGCCTTCATTGGCAATCTGGACCTGAGTCTCTGTATTTTTTAGGGTATAATATTTTTGGAAAGCATCCTGCTTCAGCCCATTAACTCTTGCTTCATTGTTTGCTGCAAGCATGGAATTTGCAAAATCTCGCCTTTTTTCAACCACTTTTTTATTGGAAGTATCAAATCCCGCAATGATGGCATCTGACTTCTCCATTTGTCTTAAACTACTTGATGTTTCACTGTATCCCTTTGCTACGCTTTCATCACTTTGCTTCTGTAGTTTTATGAGCTCCATTGTTTTACTGTTTTCAAGCTGTTTATAAACATCCTCTAAAGATAAACTGATTTTTTCAAGTTTTATGGCTGCCTGAGTGGTTTCAGCCTGTGTTACCCCACTGCCTGTTGTCTCGGCAAAAGCCACTGCAGTGCTGGACATTGAAGCTACCATGCATATGGTTAATATCCACATAATATATTTTTTTCTCATTCTGATGTTCTCCCTTACTTTTATATACACTATTGTACAAAAGTAATATTAACTGAAAATAAATTTTTAAAAGTTTATCTTCAATTAATATTTGTGTTTTATGATAAAAGGAATTCAATAATACTTATTGGTAATAAAAGTGTTTTATTGTAAAATGAAGAGAACAGGAGGTGGTATAATGTTTCGCATTTTAGTTGTAGAAGATGATACAAATACAAGAAAACTAATGAAGGCTGTTTTATCTTCAAATGGATATCTTGCCTTTACTGCCTCAGATGGGCTTCAGGCTTTAGAAGTTTTAGATTCCGAACATATAGATATCATCATACTGGACGTGATGATGCCCAATATGGATGGTTATGAACTCACAGAAGAATTAAGGGCTTCCGGTTATGATTTACCTATTTTAATGGTCACAGCAAAACAAATGCCTGCAGACAAACGAAAAGGCTTCATCGTCGGTACCGATGATTATATGACAAAACCTGTGGATGAAGAAGAAATGCTTCTCCGGATTAAAGCACTTCTGAGGCGGGCTCAGATTGTTAATGACCATAAACTTACCATCGGTGAAGTGGTGCTGGACTATGATGCACTGACTGTATCAAAAGGCAGTGAAACCCAGACATTACCCCAGAAAGAATTTTATCTTCTATATAAATTATTGGCCTACCCTAACAAAATATTTACCCGTATCCAGCTGATGGATGAAATCTGGGGAATGGAATCCGAATCCACAGATTACACCGTAAATGTTCATATCAACAGGCTAAGAAAAAGATTCGAAAAATACCCTGAGTTTACCATAGAGACAGTAAGGGGTCTTGGATACAAGGCCGTTAAAAATATATAAAACCCTTTTAGAACCCAACCCGACAAAAGGCCTCCTGGCCGATGTGGATTAATACATCGGTCAGGAGGCCTCTTTCTTTTATTAATTTTCTTTTCTATACTTTTTATATCTGCTGACTGCGCCCCCCACTAAGATTGTAATAATCATTACTACAATAAAAGTAGTTATCCATGGGTTTTCCTGTGCTGTTTTTTTCACAATCTGGAAAATAGTCAGACTGGCTTTTTCGTTCGTGGCTCCGTCTCCAAAATGTCCTCCTTCCGTAGAACCACCTGAAGCCTTAATGGTTTCCTCCACTTCAACCTGATTCTTTTCTCCCTGCTCTGCTCCTAAAAGGGTATCCGCCATTTTTCCTTCTCCACCTGCTATAGAGGTTGGATTGGTTACCGTAGTCTTATCTCCGTTTCCATGAGCACCTTCATGATTGCCGCTGTCACTGCCAGTTCCAATTCCATCGCCTGTTCCGCCGCCTTCACCGGCCGTTCCGAAATCATCATTACCATCGCCAGTTCCATTTCCGTTTCCGTTGCCGCTCCCTTTTCCATGTCCACCCTTGCCGGATTTATTATCTGGCTTGGGTTCTGGTTTTGGTTCTGGCTTCACTTCCGCCAGCTTAAAGTTTGCGGTGAGCATGGCATTTCCATCTGCTAATGTGAGGCTGCTTCCAGAGAGGGTTCCTTTTCCTTCCAGGGTTAAAGAATCCAGTTCATATTTAGCTGTTTCTGTTGCCGAATCTGGTGTAACAGAAACTTCTACCTGTTTGCCCTGTGCCACATAAGCTGTATTGGTTTCTCCCTTGATAGCAGCTACACCACCTGGCTTAGAGCTTATGGTAACTTTATATACTGAGTCATTTCCCTTTCCGAACACAGGATACTCATCCCCCTGTGTCCATACATTCTTGTGAGGTATCTGATTTCCACCATCTAACAAGTAGGCAATCTTTCCTCCTGTAAATGCTTTTTTCGACTGAGCCACCGGCTCTGGATTATCTCCGGACAAGGATACACCTTTTTCCGAAAGTGCTTCTTCTGTTCCCATCAGGGCCCCAAGAAGACCAAAGGTTCTGCTTCCTACAATCTCTGGACTGTAATAATAACTGTTTTTAAGGGTTACACCTGTTACGTCGTTGCACAGTCCATCCACTTTGCTGTCTTTGTTGTACCAGTAGCAGTTTTCAATGGTGGTAGGTGTGTCTGCTCGACCGTAGCTGCTGCAAATTCCATAGGCTGTGGAACCAGTAAGTTTTCCAACACTATAAGAGTTTTCAATTTTTTCAAGTCCTACTCCCGCAATCCCGCAGGCTGTCCCGTTACAGGTTACAGCTCCAGTATTGCTGCATTTAGATATCTTGCCACCTATATCTACTTTACGTCCTAATATTCCCGCAGCATAACTTCCTGTTGAAACTACTTCCCCCATGTTTATACATTCAGATATTGTCACCAAACGCTTATCTTCAGCTATTCCCAACATACCTCCAACAACTGAAGCAGAACTGTTACCGACAATCTTGCCATTATTTTTGCAATGATCAATCAATATATGACCCTCATGAATTCCTCCTGTAATTCCTCCCACATTATTATATCCTGTAACTTCGCCGCTATTTTCACAGGACAAAATAGATCTTTGCCCTGGTGTTAGATTTTTTCCTCTGTAGAACCCTACTATACCACCAGAGTCTCCATGTTCAGAAGAAATACTTCCCGTATTTTCACAGTTATCCAATGTAAGTGGAACAGTAATAATTCCCATAATCCCACCGGCCTGCTGGGCGCCCTGGATTTTCCCACTGTTGATAGAATTTTGGATTTGAGTTCCCTCCTGATTATCCCAACCTTCCTTATTGAATCCTATTATACCACCTGCAATACCATTTTCACTGATTACCTCTCCTGCATTTTTACAGTTACTTACCGGTACTCCACCTATGCTTATAATTCCTACTACACCTCCAACAGCATTCTGACCCGAAATGCGACTGCTTCCGTCCACTGTACAATCTTTTAAATAACCTATGGTTTGTCCCGCAATTCCTCCTACTGCCTTAGCATTATCTCCGTCAATAATTAAATTCTTAGCATGGCAGCTCTTAATTACTCCGTTGTTAGTGTTTACCAGTCCACCAAAGGTATCAGTGTCTTTTGCCCTCATGTTTCCTGAAACGGTCACATTATTAAGGCTCCCATTTTGCCCAATATATCCGAATAATGGCATGTTTCCATCTTTAACGGTTATTGTGTGTCCATTGCCGTCAAATCTCCCTTCAAATGGACAGCTTTGGCTTCCAATAGATCGAGTCCAGCCGTCCAATGTGATATTCTCACCCAAGTTCAGCTTTTTACCTAAATAACTCTCCCCATTCCGTACATTTTCTGCCAGTTTCTCAAACAGCCCTACATCCGTTATGTCTTTTAGTTTCTCATCTTCTATATTATAAGTAGTCTTCCAGTGAGCATACAGAGTAATAGTTTTTCCCTCTTCTTCTTCCTTTAAAGGTTCATTAAAGTTCCATTCCATCCATCTGACCGGATCCGTTGACCAACCCAAGAAAACATGAGACTGTTCAATGTCTTTTTGATCCTTTGCAGGCCCCCATGTTGGATTTTCAGGTTTAGTTACTTTATCTCCTATAATAAGCTTCTGCTCTGGAGGAGTAGTGCTTGCCCCATCTCCTGCCTTTGGTCCGTTCAGGTTAAATCGAATAGTTGTTTTTTCTTTGTATTTTGCATAAATAGTTGTATTCTCAGTAATCAAAGTCTCAAAATTAAATGCTGTATTCAATTCTGTGTCCATATACCATCCTACGAAAGCATATTGCTTACCTTCGATTTCTTTGATTGGATTTTTAGGAGGCTTTAAATCTAATGCTTTAGTTCCAAATGATATTTCTGTTTTTTTCAGCATTTCCTGATTGTCAATTTTTCCTCCTCTAAAGTCAAAGGTTACTGTAAATTTCTTATTCGCCTTTTCAGAAAAAGCTACACGAATATTCATAGACTTTCCACTTGGCAATTGATAATGCAAAGATTCCTTTCCGCTACCGCTGTAAAGTACCTTTCCTGCTGTATCTACAACTTCAAACAAACTGATGATATGATTTTCTGACGGTTTTACTTCAATGGTCTGTTCTCCTTTAAAAGACTTATAATTGACCCCATCTTTCAAACCTGCACCTGAAACAATACCGGCTCCAGTTACGCTTAGACTAATTTCATACACTGAAGGATGTGTTTCATCTGCAAAAACCGGATGTTCTATGCCTTGACCCCATACATTACTATGTACTCCTGTTCCACCATCCATCAGATAGGCTGCTCGCCCACTTTCAAAGTCCTCCAGCTTCATGGCTTTACTATAAGCCGCATCTGCAAAGGACTTTCCCGATGCTAGATAGTAACAATTTGTAATGTTTTTGAAATTGGTCCCTGCAATGCCTCCTACATTTACTGTAGACGGAGCTTCGATTATACCAGCATTATACGAATCATTTACCTTAATCTTTTCAGGATTCTCTTGGACTCCAATTAATCCCCTACCCCCTTTGCTTCGGAGGCAGTGCTCTTTACCTTTCCCGTATTGTAGCAAAGGGAAACAATAAATTCCTTTTCATTTACAGCACCTTGTGAAAGCCGTCCTAGAAGGCCACCCGTTAAATCCTGTCCGGAAATGGTTCCTTGATTATAAACTTTATATACATTTCTAATATCTTCACCGTATCCAGCCAGACCGCCTACATAATTGGAGCCTGCAACATTTGCCTCATTGGAACAGTTTTCTATGTTAGCTCCATAGTTTTCAACCTGCTGTTTGTTTTCGTAAAAACTTATTTTTCCAGAAATCCCGCCTACTTTATCTTCTCCTTTTATGCTTCCACTGACTTTGCAATCATTCAGCTTTCCCCCATAAGTCTCTCCTGCAATACCGCCAACTTGATTTGCACCAGTTACTGTTCCACTAAAGTTGGATCCCAAGAAATCGCTTTTGCCTGCGGCTCCCGTAAGGCCACCAACTTGATTGGTACCTTTTACAGTTCCACTGAAGTTCGAGCTTGAAAGACTAACTCCACCTATAGCTCCTGCAATACCGCCAACTTGATTTGTTCCTGTTATAGTTCCATCGACCCTTAAATTTAAAAGACTGCCACAGAGACCATCTTGTGAACTCTCTTCTGCCTTTCCTGCAATCCCACCAACGTAATTTCCGCCTTCAATCTTTACTTCATTTAAAGTTAAATTCTTCACCTCAGCAAAGCTTATGTTACCGAACAAACCTGCATAATCTGTTTTTTCACTAATAGTCAGATTTTGAATAACATGACCATTTCCATCAAAGTGTCCTGAAAAAGGAGCGGATTCGGTTCCGATTGGTGTCCATGAAGGAATATCCTTTAAATCCAAATCTGACATTAAACAGAAATAACAGCCTTTATAACTATTGCCTTCATTCACGCACTCCGCCAGATACTGCAACATTTCAACAGAATCAATAATACATGGTTCTTCTAAAGTTCCCGCTGACATAGCATCTACTTCTTTCCACTGGGCATAAAGAACCGTATCCTCTTTTATGACGTTACTAGAGAAATCCCATACTTTTCCTCCTACAGGTTCTGTATACCAGCCCAAAAATTTATACGCCGTATGTTTATCTTTATACACCCATTTTGGATTTTCAGGTTTGTTTACCTTTCCATTTGGCTCAATCTCCTGATCCTTAAACTGCTCTGGTATTTCTTCCTTTGACCAGCCTTCCCGGTTTAGATTAAAACTTACAATGAATTTACCGTGGGTACTCCACTTTGCGGTTAAAGTTACATCCTCTGTTACCGCTTCTGTAAAGTTATATTTTTGATTTCCCACATACCAGCCTCGGAAATCATAACCTGTTTTCTGAGGATTGACAGAAGGCTGTTTAAGCACTGTACCAAAAGGAATCTGTGCTGAAGGATCCGTATAATCTCCCCAAGCTCCACCATCCAAATCATATTTTATGTTAAGATTCCCTTCCCCTTTAGGTGCAAATATGGGTGTTATATACACATTAGCCGTAGGCATATTAAAAGATACTTGTGTTATTCTACCTGCCTTTATTTGTGTTTCTACTGCCTTTCCCGTTTTTATCTCTGTTACTTTTAACTGCTTTAAAAGCCAGTTATTATCTGCCGATACTGTAACATCTACCTTTGTATTTGCTTTTACATATCTAAAGGATTTGTCATTTAAACCGCTTATAGTAATAGTACCATTTTCTCCTTGTGTCAGTGATAGCTTATATACCGCTTTATTCTCGCTGTCAGCAAAAATGGGAAAGCTCTCACCCTGACTCCAATATTCTGTGCGAGCCAATTGACTTCCATGGTCAAGCGTATATGCTGCTTCTCCGTTCTTAAAGAACTCAGCATTTTTTGCTTGGGCACTCTCTCGATCCACAGGATTTGTGACACTGGTATCGAGATAATAACAATCCGAATTACCTGCATACCCTGTCCCAGAAACGGCTCCTGCATGTTCTCCAGAAATTTTCCCAGTATTAAAGCAACCATTTGCTGTATTTTTCGTATTTATGCTTCCTGCTATTCCTCCTACTGCTCCGCTTGATGCTGTTATATTAGCTGAATTAAACATTAAAGTATACGGCTCTTTACAGTTATAATTTTTTTGTATAGCACTTCCGATGATGCCACCTACGTTCGCCGTTCCGGATATAGTACCACTTATTACTCCTAAATTTTTAAAACTATGAATACAATCCTCCATCTTTCCGATGATGCCACCTACATTGCTTTTTCCATGTATATTTACATCTTCTAAGCACAAATTTCTAATCTGACCGTTACCTAACACATACCCGAAAAGGCCCTGATTATCCTGCTCCGGATTATTGATATTCAGATTGGAAATAATATGATAATCACCATCAAAATAGCCCTGAAATGGATGTTCTGCTGTTCCAATCGGTGTCCATGGTTGAATTTCTTTTAAATCAATATCCTCTCCTAATTTAAAATATTTGCAATTATATCCATCTTTTGTGTTTCCATTGTTCACTTTATCTGCCAATGCCTTTAAAGTTTCCGCATTTTTAATAATAAAAGGATTCTCTATTGTGTTGTTTTCAAATAAATCTACATTTTCCCATGCTGCGTAAAGTGTCAGATTTCCACGCTGAGTAATTTCCTGATCTTTTTCCCATTTTGTTCCTTTGACTGTACCTGTTTGTTTGTCTTGTTTTTCGGTATACCAGCCCAGCATCTTATATTCCATTCCTTCAGGAGCTGGTCTACTTATTTCTTTCAACTGAAATTTCCCGCCAAAGGCAAAACGTGTAGGTTCTTCAGATTCAGCTCCATCATAGTTAGGATCAAAAGTTACATATAAAGCATCTTCACACCATATGGCGGTTAAGGTAAGATTTCCAGTCACTACACTATCAAAATCATAAGACTGTTCTTTCTCTGGTTGGGGATTCTCACCAACATACCATCCCATAAGCGTATAACCCTTTTTTTCAACTGAAGGTTCCTTTAAAACAGCACCATATTTTATACGTTTAGGCATTGTTCCCTTAGTAACAGTCCCTCCATTTAAATCCCAGATAATATTCAGTTCATCTGGAACATTCTCACCTTTTTTCTCAAAGGTAGCTTCTGCAGTTATATCTTTACCTGGATTTTCAAAAGTAAATATAATGCTTCCGTCACTTTGATCTTCTCTGGATTTATTTACTTTATTTCCGTTACCATCATTTAAGCTAAGAAGCTTCAAAAAGAAGCCTTCATCTGGTTTTACTCTTACTGTAAGATTTTTCTTTACCAGATATTGCCCCGATTCTGTACTGTTTTCCAGCATGACAGAACCACCAGTAGTTTGCTCTTCTGCCTTATTAATCTTTAAGACGGCTTTGCATACCAAAGGATGTTCATTATCCGCAAAAACAGGATATTCCTTGTCTTGACCCCAAATATCGGAACGGTTTCCTTCCACTTGAGTATTTAGAAGGTAAGCAACCTCTCCAATAGAAAAGGAATCGCTAGGTTTACTTATAGCATACTTTGCATCTGTTGGACCTACTAAACAGTTTTCTAGGAAATAGCAATTTAAAACGTTACTAGAAGCACTTGGAACAATCCCTCCTTTTGAACCTATTGATTCTATATTTCCCACATTATAGCATGATGAAAGCTTACTATCACTGTATTTTCCTAAAATGCCTCCTGCATTCTGCTTGCTTGCATTGATGTTTCCAATATTATAATTATTGCTGACTTCACTGGAAACAATTTGTCCAGCCACGCCTCCGGCATAGCTAACTGCCGAGACAACTCCATCATTATGACACTTCAGAATTTTACACTGTCCCGCAGAACCAGCTATTCCACCCGCTATATCTTTTAATGCTTTAATTCCCCCTTGTTACAACTCTCTTTGATACTGGATTTTTTGCTTAAATCACCAATTATGCCTCCAATATAACTTTCGCCCTGTATATTTTTTTGGTTCTCACAAGCTGTAATATCGACGGTTTCTCCTCGTCCAATCACTCCTCCAACATATCTGCCTTTTACATCCACTTCCCCTTTGTTTTTACATTCACTAAACAGAGCAGGCTTATCTTGGTCAACTTCTGACTTGCCTGCTATTCCTCCTATATTCTGACCAGTAATATGAATTGTTCCATTATTTTGGCAACGGCTTAGCAAGCCGTTTTTAATTTTTCCAACGATCCCTCCTGATGGATAATCTTTAATACTTTTTTCAGTCTTCCAGCCTCCTTCAATTCTTCCTGTATTTATGCAATCTGTAAAACTACCCTCTTCCACGGAACCTACAATTCCTCCTGTTCCTCCTTTATGTGTCAAGTTTTTCTGTGCTTCTGATGAAGAGGTAATATTTCCATTGTTACTACAATTCGTAAAATCACTCTTTTTTACACACCCTACAAGGCCTCCAGTATGAGTTTCATTTTTTCTGGCATCTATAATGGAATTTAAAGTCACAATACTTACTGTATTACCACAATTAACAAATTTACTTTCTTCTGCACAGCCTACAAGGCCTCCTGCATATAAGTTTTTTTCTGATGTATTTCCCTCTATACTACCTTTTTCAGTCTTTACATTTTGAATAGTTGCCTTTTTGATATATCCAAAAAGCCCGATATATTCCAAGCTTGAAGTTTCGATTTTTAAGTTAGTTATTTTCTTGTCGCCCCCATCAAACACTCCGCCAAAAGGGTTTGCCGCCGTGCCTATAGGTATCCATTCTTCATTTTGCAAATTAATTTCTTTGGTCACGCTTATGCTTTTTCCTTCAAAGCTAGTTCCACTGTTGACCAATTCCCTCAATTTTTTTAATCCCTCTGTATCTTCAATAAAATATTCTTTTGATTTTGAGTTTGCATCATAATCCTTTATATTGACCGGTCCGCCTAATACCTCCTCAAGAACTTCCATAATTGGCTCAACAACTTTATCCTCAAGCAGTTCATTCAAGGTATCCTTTGATTCGGTTGGTTCAGTCTCAGTATTTATACTGCTGTCTGTTGTTTTTTATCTTCCCCAACAGCACTCCCTGTTGTTGCTGTTGTATCAATACTGCTGCCGGTTGTCTCTGTATTTTCTTTTAAACTCTCCTCAACAGTAAATTTTTCATTTTTGTCACTATCAACTTTGCTCTCATTATCTTGGGTTACACTCCCGTCCTTCGTGTCTGTTTCAGAATTTGTACCTTCATTCATATCTTGTTTTTCACTTTCAGTAATATCTATAGAAGAATCCGTCCCTTTTGCTTCGTTTAATTGAATCTTTTCCGTCTCACCTGCCTGCACTGTGATATCGCTTTCTGCATAGCTCCATACTGCCGGCATCACCTGTCCCAAAAGCAAAGCCATACATAGCACTAAACTCAAAAGAAAGTTTCTCTTTCTATGCTTCATTGTTTTTACCATCCTCTACTTTAAATAAGGATGTGTCCGTCACCTTAGGCGGGGGCACATCCTTTTCTTGTTTTGTATAGTTGCTCAGATTAGCCTATCTATCATTCTTTATTATTTTACAACATAAAAATGATCATAATCATTTCCAAAAGTCAGCACGCCACCACTGGAAGCCATACCCTGCAATGCATAGGTATCTCCCGGTGTCTGCCATACTTTTGCTCCGTTACTTCCATTGAAACAATATCCTGCTCCAGTTCCAGAATTTGTATTAAAGTATAGGTAATCTACGCCACCGTTTGTATATACCAATACAGAGCTTTGTACTGGTCCCGGTGTTGCTACGTTAGAAACCTGGTGATTTCCAGCCTTTGCTACCTTCTGAACGCCTCCAGCACTAAATCCACTGTAGTACCCTACATAAATATTATCTCCTACTACCGTTGGAGTAGAAGTAGAAGTTCCTGCTAGCTTAGCTTTCCAGTCTAATGTTGGTGTTCCTGCTCCCGGAGTAAAGCTCCATAAATAACCACCCTGGCTAGTAAAGTAAAGATGTCCGTCTACTAGTGAAATAGTGCTGCGCACATTCCCTGATTCCACTCCACCTATAGTGGATAAATTAACAACACTTCCTTCTGAAGTATTATCAAAATCATCACCTACCGGACGAGCATACAGAAAACCTTTATCTCCACCAAAGTAAACATAATCTCCATCTACAACAGCACCAGCCCAATAAAAACCGCCATTACCCGGATTAAATTCTTTTAACTCCTTATTATCCATGTCATACTGATAATATGTTCCTGCATTTCCTGACCATGTTCCGAAATACAGATAATCCCCATTCTTTACTATAGGAGTATTGATCTGTGCATTGTTTGGCACTGCTAAAGACAATTCTGTAGTAGGTTCTTCGTCAATATTTGTTACTTTTGTAATAGAACTGTTCTGTTCATACAATTGGCAATATTCAATCTCCACAGTATTGCTATCATTTCCTGAAATTTCATAGGTAAATTCCAGCGTATTATTTGTCCCTGTATTTACAGCAGATTCTGCCGTAGATTGGAAATTATCATTCAGATAGTAATGTCCATCGATTAGGTTAGAAGCGTTTAAGGTCTTACTTCCTACTGTAGTACCGTTAAGCTTAGCAGTAATAATCATATTTACATTGCTTCCGTTGATTTTTACGCCAGTGGCAGAACGATGAGTCTCACCACTAGTTAAATTAGTATTTGTCTGAGTCAAAGTAACAGTTTGGTTACCTGAAACAACAACCTTACCATTTTCCAAAGTTGTTCCTGCAGAAGATACAGACCAATCTGTGATTGCTCCTCCAGTCAATGTCAGCTCATCGTTATTTGCTTTCTGATTAAATCCGGATGCCCCCACATAGATGCATCGGTTTTCAGTATCCAGGTAAGGAGAGGATAGTTGGAATCCTGAACTCTGGGTAATCTGCTTTTCCCATACTACCTGTGGAGTAGATGCCGAACAGTCTATTTTAGCTAGCCTGCCGCCACCCTTATCATTTGCAACTTTATATCCGTCATAAAGTATATAAGCAAAGGTATTTCCATTTCTGGTTTCCATAACAGCTGCTGAATCCACACCATCCCAACCGGATCCATTTTTCGGCAGATCAATACGTGTGACATTTGGACTTCCGTTGGTTGGTGCTGCATTGATAATCCCGTTGTGAATATCATTTCCCTGGTAGGTTGGCCAGTCTGCAGCGTATGCAGTGAGCCCCATGCTCATGACCATAGCTATAATCATAAGGGTTGCTAACGGTTTTCTTAGCTTTAATTTTATCATTTCTTTTGTTCCTCCTTTGATATTAGATAATAAAACAAATATTTATACGGCGTAATTGCCATATTTTTTTTAATAATGCTCACCCCCTTTCTCTTTTGGACAACAAAAAAAGACTATAGCAAATCTGCCACAGTCCGTTTTCACTGTTTTCTTAATTTATTTTAAAAAATGAATTTAAAATACAATTCCCTGGTCATTTACCTCGTAACCGGTTACTTCTTCAATCCATGCAGGTCTTCTGACTTACGTATCCACATTTCTGCCCTCCTTCCCAAAAGCTTTGTTTGCTTTCAGTGGACATTTGCGTCACGCAAATGAATGGGCAGGAACTCCTCGTTTACAGCGGCGGGTCCGTGCCGGACTCTCACCGGCTTCCCTCTTAGCTGCCGGCTCCCGCCGACAGACATAGATATTTATTTAATTGAATAGCTCTTCTTGTCGAAATTTGTTTAATATTGTCGAAATTTCATAATTATATATAAAATGTAAATATTTATATTTTCACCAACTATAATATCACTTTAATTTCTATATTTCAACATTATTCTTAATTAAATATTTCTTATATTTTTTATCAAATACCGCCCACAAATTAAAACTGTTGGAAGGTTATATAACCATCCTCCAACAGTTTTAATTATAATGATGTTTCCTACAGCATCCGAATCTTATTCTAACTCATTGTATGCCAATCCTCTAAAACGTTCTACTTCTCTAATCTATTGATTATATATAAGTTTTATAATAGCCTTAGCTCTTGCTAAGAAAGTCTAAAGCAGTTTAGCCTATCTCCTTAATTCTGATTTAAATCTTTATCAGTCTTTATGCCTGCAATTTTTTTATTCCTATGCTCGACTGCCAAAAAATAGTGCTTGCTACTATAGACAGAACAATAATGATCATCAAACTAATATCACTAAATTTCCATGTTGTATAATAACTGCAGATTGCCAATAAAAAAGAACTTATACTTAATAGGAAACATGCTATGGATTCCAGTAAAGATCTTTTATACGCTCTTGCTTCAAAAGTCCAGTAAAAAAGTATACTACCCAGAATTAGCGATGATATAAAGTTAATATTAATTCCCAGTCTTGCAAAAGTTTGCGGTGCGTCTCCCCTCCTAGCAAGCATGGAAAAAATTAGTGTAAATATACCAACAATAGTAATAACCACGTCCAATCTGCGTCTGTATTTCATATATCTCCCCTACTTCTTTACCTTAGAATAACTTTCATAATACCCCGGTTTAAATGTTCCCTGATACCGGTACACATCTTTAATCTCTTTTGTAATTCTGTATGTATTTACGATACCACCATCTGTAATTATAAAAGAGATTCTTACAAATTCATTGTCACCACACTGCATGACTGCCTCTCGAAAACAGTCTCTTTCCCAAGCTTTTGAAAGATCATAGCAGCAAACAATTGCTCCTGCCAGAAAACTAGCCCTGGCAACGGATATAGTAACACCATATTCTGTGTATACCCAAGTACAAAATCCTGATAAAGCGGCCGCAGTTCCTGCATCCCACGCTCCTGCTGCTTTATCATACAGAACCTTTTCAATATGTGTGCCCTCCGTTATTAAATATAAATCATTAGCAATATCTTTCGGCAAATAAACGCACTGCCATACTCCTCCAAATATCGGACTTGTTTTATCCGCATACCATGTTCCCCCATCTGGAGAATGATATGTCTTTCCTATTAAATCGTACCAAACCTGCTCCCGATTCACAATCATTCTGTTGTTCTTTATCTGAGCATTTCCAAGGGAAACTCCATACCTTTTACTCCTACCGTTTAATTTCACTGTAGTGATACCGCTCTTTGCATCATACGTAATGATTCCATTTTTCTCTATATTTTTATGTGTAATTGTCTTATCGATTTCTCTTCCATACTCAACTATGAGTTTTCTTAAATATGCCTGATCAATGTTAACATCCTTATTCTCCCTGTACCTTATATCTGGATCATTTTTGTCTTCCCATGGCCAAATGATAGAAGGGTAAACTGGTGTATCTCCTAACCCTGTAGTGTCTAACATAGTGGTCATGTCTTTCTCCAGATATGAAATGTCACTCATTGGTCTCTCTAAATACTGAATGGGGTCTACTAACTGAATGTTCTTGCCATTTTTATCGCATGGCTTGCTATCCTTAGATTCACAGAAAACAATTTCAATTAATCCTTTCCCAGTGTTAGCGTCTCGTCCCATTTGTCCAACTACATCACCTTGTTTAACTACATCCCCAACTTGAACTTTCGGATAAGTGTCCATATCTTACTTGCATTGTAATATTGTTGTATTTAAAATCTACATAAAGAAGGTTGCCGTACGTAGATGAATAACCTTTATATGCCACTACACCATCGCAGACAGAATAGACATTGCTATTTGCCGTACCCTGAATATTCATCCCTTTATTTACCGCAGTATACTGTTCATCAATTTGTCCAAACCACAGCGTTACTTCAGATGAATCTGCAGGCCATAATAATTCTCCTGTATTATTAGGTATCGATGTCTCAGGCGGTGTCGGTGGCACATATCTTTCTCCTATTACATAAAAACTATCATTATCATTTCCAAAAGTCAGTACACCTCCGCTGTAAGCCATACCCTGCAATGCATAGGTCTCTCCAGGTGTCTGCCATACTTTTGCTCCATTGCTTCCATTGAAACAATAGCCTGCTCCAGTTCGAGAATTAGTAGTAAAATAGAGGTAATCTACTCCACCCTTTGTATATACTAATATAGAGCTTAGTACAGGTCCCGGTTCTGCGACGGAAGAAACTTCATGGTTTCCTGTTTTGGCTACCTTTTGGACGCCTCCGGCAGTAAATCCACTGTAGTAACCCACATAAATATTATCTCCTACTACTGTTGGAGTAGAAGTAGAGGTTCCTGCCAGCTGAGCTTTCCAGTCTAAAGTCGGGATTCCTTCTTCAGGAGTAAAGCTCCATAAATAACCACCCTGGCTGGTAAAGTAAAGATGTCCGTCTACCAGAGAAATAGTGCTGCGCACATTCCCTGATTCCACTCCTCCTACAGTTGACAAATTGATAACGCTCCCTTCCGAAGTATTGTCAAAATCATTACCTACCGGACGAGCATAAAGATATCCTTTGTCTCCACCAAAATAAACATAATTACCCTCTACTACAGCACCTGCCCGATAAAAGCCGCCATTGCCTGGATTAAAAGTTTTTAACTCCTCATTATCAAGATCATACTGATAATAAGTTCCTAAATAATGCCCTGACCATGTGCCGAAGTATAGATACTCTCCACTTTTCACAATAGGAGTGCCTATTACTGCATTATCTGGTATATTTAAGGACCATTCTGTAATAGGTTCTTCATCAATATTTGCTACTTTTGTAATAGAACTATTCTGTTCATACAACTGGCAATATTCAATCTCCACAGTATTACTGTCATTTTCTGAAATTTCATAGGTAAATTCCAAAATATTATTTGTCCCTGTATTTACAGCGGATTCGGCTGTTGAAAATTGTTGCCCAAACATTAGGTTAAAATAAAAACGTCCATCAATAAAATTGCAAGAGTTTAACGACTCACTTCCAACTATAGTTCCATTTAGCTTAGCAGTGATAGTCATATTCACATTGTTTCCGTTAATTTTTACACAGGTAGCAGAGCGATGAGTGTCACCCTTAGTCAGATTTACATTTGTCTGGGTCAAAGTAACAGTCTGATTACCCGATACGGTTACCTTTCCATCCTCCATGGCAGTCCCTGCAGAAGATACCGTCCAGCCGTCTGTTATGGCTCCTCCAGTCAATGCCAGCCCATCATTATAGGCTTTCTGATTATATCCTGATGCTCCCACATAAATGCATCGGTTATCAGTATCCAGGTAAGGAGAGGATAGTTGGATGCCTGAGCACTGTGTAATTTGCTTATCCCATACTACCTGTGGAGTAGATGCCGTGCAGTCAATTTTGGCTAGTCTGCCGCCACCTTTACCATATGCAGCTTTATACCCGTCATAAAGCACATATGCATAGGTATTTCCATTTCTAGTTTCCATGACAGGTACCGTATCTACTCCTGCAAATGGTTGTCGTTCTGCCCATGTCGACCCTATACTACCAGATCCGTTTTTAGGTAAATCTACACGAGTGACACTTGGACTTCCGCTAATTTCTGCTCCATCTGTCAAAATTCCGTTATGAATATCATTTCCCTGATAGGTTGGCCAGTCCATCCCATAGGCACTCAGACCTGTACTCATAACCATAGCTATAATCATAAGTACTGCCAATGATTTTCTTAGATTAAATGTCATTTTTCTTTTGTTCCTCCTGTTAAAATAATACACAAACACCTATACTGCAAGCTGCTGCAGCCACTTTTACAAAATGTTCCCCCTTTTGTTTTTGCCAACAAAAAAGGCTGTAGCAAATCTGCCACAGTCCATTTTCACTGTTTCTCTTTTATTTATTTTAAAAAATAAATTAAAAATACAATTCCCTGGTCATTTACCTCGTAACCAGTTACTATTTTAATCCATGCAGGCCTTCTGACTTACGTATCCACATTTCTGCCCTCTTCCCAAAAGCTTTATTTGCTTTCAGTGATGGTTTTTCATCTTGTATATGAATGGGCAGGAACTCCTCGTTTACAGCGGCGGGTCCGCGCCGGACTTTCACCGGCTTCCCTCTTAGCTGCCGGCTCCCGCCGACAGACATAGATATTTATTTAATTGAATAGCTCTCCTTGTCGAAATTTGTTTAATATTGTCGAAATTTCATAATTATATATGAAATGGAAATATTTATATTTTCATCAACTATAATATCACTTTAATTTCTATATTTCAACATTATTCTTAATTAAATATTTCTTATCTTTTTATCATGTACTGCTCATAAATTAAAACTGTTGAAAGGTTATATAACCATCCCCCGACAGTTTTAATTATCATGATGTTTCCTACAGCATCCGAATCTTATTCTAACTCAGTGTATGCCAATCCTCTTAAAACGTTCTACTTCTCTAATCTGTTGATTATATAAAAGTTTTGTAATAGTCTTAGTTCTTGCTAAGAAAGTCTAAAATTTAATCAGACCATTCCTATATCAACGGCCTGGGACACATCCTGATTTCATAAATGCTCCGATAAATTAATAATTTGATTTAACAGAAAGAGCATAAAAAAATTATATTATAATAATATTTATATGCGATAGATTCTGAGATTGAGATTTCCATTAATTTTGCCTCTTTGAAATAGTTTTTCCTACTCTTCTCAAACTAAAAAATACATTTAATCACTCCCTTTATTCGACATGATGCCTTATTTTTTTATGGTAGACTATATTATCCAATTTTAAGAAGGAGGTTTGTTATGGAAGACAGAGTATTGAAAAATCAAGAGCCTGCCGATGTGTTTTTCTATTTTGAAGAACTCAGCAAAATTCCCAGAGGTTCCGGCAACGAGCAGGCCGTTAGTGACTATTTGGTCTCTTTTGCAAAGGCTCATGGTCTGGAGGTCATGCAGGATGCAGCACTAAATGTGCTGATTAAAAAACCTGGCAGCCCAGGCTATGAAAACAGTCCCGGCGTGGTCATTCAAGGTCATATGGATATGGTCTGTGAAAAGGGCCCCGGTGTGCTCCACGATTTTTTAAGAGATCCGATTAATCTTCAGGTGCATGATGACATGATATATGCCACGGGCACTACGCTGGGGGCAGATGACGGTATTGCCGTTGCCATGGGGCTGGCTCTTTTGGCCGCCGAAGACATTCCCCACCCGCCATTAGAGCTATTAGTTACAACCTGTGAGGAGACGGGAATGGATGGAGCTCACGGACTGGACTCAAAATCCATCTCAGGTAGAACACTGATTAACATTGACTCAGAAGAAGAGGGTATTTTAACTGTCAGCTGTGCTGGAGGATGCATGGCCCGGATTAACATCCCCGTTTCCTGGGAGACTCCGGATACGAATATGAACTTTTTCTCCTTGACAGTGGAAGGCCTTCAAGGGGACATTCCGGAATGGAAATCCACAAAGGCAGAGCCAATGCAAATAAATTGCTTGCCCGCTTGCTGGATTATATGAATGCTAATTTATCTTTTACATTGTGCTCTATAGACGGTGGTTCTGCGCACAACGCTATTGCCCGGGATGCCAGAGCTGTCATCGGATGCCTCAAGGAGGATGAGGAATTGTTGCGCAAGCAATTAGATGACCTGGAGGCAGTACTACGAGATGAATTCAAAATAGCAGATCCGGACCTCCGCATTGTTCTATCCCCAATGGATAGCCAGCCTAAACAGGTCTTTACATCCAGTAGCGCCCAGCAGGTGGTCCAATTCCTGTACCTCATACCAAATGGAGTTCAAACCATGAGCATGGATATCGAGGGGCTTGTGGAAAGTTCTTTGAATCTGGGCGTCATTGAGACCAGGGAAGAGACGGTGGAAATCATCAGCTCTATCCGGAGCTCTTTGGGCAGTATCAAGGCGAATATCTTCAATACTATTGTTTCTATTGCACATCTTACAAATGGAAAGGTGGTTGAAGAGTCATCCTATCCAGAGTGGCGATACGACCCTGACTCAAACGTACGGGCATTATTTGCTGATTTATATGAAAAGATGTTTGGTGAAAAACCTCTGATGAATGCCATTCATGCCGGACTGGAATGCGCATTATTTGATGAAATGTTCCATGGGCAAATGGATATGATTTCAATTGGACCTACTATGATAGGGGTTCACACAGCAGAGGAACATCTGAGCATCCCTTCCACCCAGCGAACATGGAAATTTTTGAAAGAAGCACTTAAAAATATGGGCTAACTACAGTCAGATAAACCTTTTGGGTATTAACAGAATTGAAAATAAACATCTATTTCCAATAAATTGTTGAAAGGTGAGTGTTTTATGAATAAAAAACTATCCAAAGAAGCTTATGGCGGCGTATCTGGAAAAGACTACGTGCCATATATCTCTAACGGCTCCAAACTTGGAGGAAATATTGTCGTCTTAATTATCGGTATTTTATTAGCCGCACTATTTGCGGCCTCCACAGCTTACTCTGGCATGAAGGCTGGCCTTACTGTAGCTGCCGGTATCCCCGGCTCTATCTTAGGATCTGTATTCATTGCCATCTTTGCTAAGAAAAAGGGCATTCTGGGCAAAAACCTGATCCAGGGCATGTCCAGCGGTGGTGAATCCATCGCCAGCGGTATGATTTTCGTTATGCCAGCCATCCTTCTGATTGGCTCTCATGTTTCCGCTCTGGAAGGCTTCGTGATTGGAGCAGGTGGTGCCCTGTTCGGCCTGGGATCTATTTCTTTAATTTATAACTACCTGATTGTGGAAGAACACGGCAATCTGATGTATCCTGAATCCATGGCCATTTCGGAAACCCTGGTGGCATCTGAAGGTGCCAAAGATTCTATCAAGTTCATGGGTACTGGTTTTGTCATCGGAGGGATTCTCACTGTTTTGACCAGCTCCTTCCTGAACGTGACCAACAACGTCATCAGCTATGTAAATGAATCCTTCTATAAATGGCGTTTTCAGCTGGAGGTGAATCCTCTGCTGTTGGGTATCGGTTTTATCGTTGGTCTGCCAGTGGCACTGACTATGTTCTCCAGCTCTATCCTGTCCAACTTCGTCATTACGCCTCTGATTGGATATTTTGCCACTTTAAGTGGAAGCACGGCCCCAGTGTGGAATAATCCGTCTGTGGCCATGGGTTCCATGCAGGTAAGCGATATTGCTGGCAGCTATGTAAAATATATCGGTGCAGGTATCATGCTTTCTGGCGGCCTGATTGGTGCCATTCGCCTGATTCCTACTGTTGTCTCCTCTATTAAGGAGACTAAAAATGCTAAGGCCACAGGAGAAGGTGGCGGTACTCAGCAGACCGTCATTCTACTGGGTGGTATGGTAGTCGGTTTTGTGGGCGGCTTCATGATCTCCGGCGGCAATATTATGATGGCTATTCTGACCACCATTTTGTCCTTAATTCTGTCTATGCTGTTCACCATCGTTGCAGGGCGTCTGACTGGTACAATTGGTACTTCCAATCTGCCTGTCTCCGGTATGACCATCGCCTCCATCGTGATTGTTACTCTGCTATTTGTGGGCATGGGTTGGACCAGTGAAGTAGATAACCGTACCCTGCTGCTGTTTGGCACCTTTATCGTCACCGCCATTGCTACGGCTGGTGGCTATTGTCAATCTCAGAAGGTTACCTTCGTCATCGGCGGTGATAAGAATGAAATGCAGAAATACTACGCCATAGCCAGCATCGTGGGTGTGGTAGTTGTTACTGGTGTCATCTTATTACTTGCCAGCCAGCTGTCCATGACTGGTGATAACGTACCATTTGCACTGCCTCAGGCCAACTTAATGGCAACATTGACTTCTGGCATTATGTCCGGCAAACTTCCGTGGGTTATGATCATCGCTGGCATGTTTCTCGGCGTTGTCTTCTTCCTGCTTGATCTGCCTGTTATGACGGTTGCTATCGGATTCTATCTGCCAATCGCTACCACCTCCATCATTCTGGTAGGGGCTCTGCTTCGCGTACTTGTAGAAAAGGCATCTAAGAGCGAAGAAGAAAAGGATTACAGAATCTCCAACGGCGTGAGCCTATCCTCCGGCCTGGTGGCTGGCGGCTCCATCATTGGACTGATTGGCATCATCCTACAAGTAACTGGCGTGGTTGGCGCAACCCCTCCATCCGGATTTGCCAGCTCTAATGGTATGGCTTTAATCTTACTAGTGGTTCTGGTGGTTGCTACCATTATCCCTCTCATGAAAGCTAAACCAAAGAATGTCAGCTAAACAACCCAATTTATTAGATATCATATTTCAAGTTTCAAGCAAGCTTCTATATGAGGTCAGTGATGAGGGCATCGTGACTATACTGATTAAACAGGATCATATGATTCAACGCTTTTTCCGAAAGCTGAGGGTCAAAATCCCAGAATATCGGCAGATTGCGATGGATGACTTCGGAAGTTACGCCTTCCTGCAAATCGATGGCCATAAAACGGTACGGGAAATTGGTGAGGCGCTTGAAGCTAAGTTCGGAGATAAGGTGCACCCCCTCTATGAAAGACTGTCGCTGTTTCTGACCTATATTCAGCATCGGTGCCACTATATCGAAAAAGTTCAGCCTTAAGTTTCTCTAAAAAGCGTGGAAAGCGCTATAGTTACATAAGCGCAAACGCTAAAAATGAACAAAAATAAATACCCCTTGATGTAGGAAATAACACTACATCAAAGGGTATTTTTAATTTATCAGTATCTATAATAGTTCACGACTTACTGAAACTACTTCGGCTTCTGTATTATCTTCAATAAAATTAAGCACATTATCCAGAATACTGTTAGCATGGGCTGTTTCATCTGTTACACAGGCTATCCCTATTACAATAGCCTGGTGCATATCCTGTTTATCCACTTCTGCTATTGAAATATTGAATTTGTTGCCGGCCTTTGCGCAGATACTTTTTACAACCATACGTTTTTCTTTTAAAGAATGTACCCAGGGTGCATGAAGCTCAATTAACATGGTTCCTACAATCATAAGATGACTCCTTCCGTGTTTCAGTATATTATATGTTAATTGTCAATATTCTATCATAGATTCTCTGCCTAATCATTACCAAAAGATAAAGATAAAGTTCGGTTGATAAAAAGTTTAATCCAAAGGAGCAACGAGCTTTTAAATCAAAATCTAAATACCACTTTCCAGACCTATGAGGATAATTGCAGAGCAATAATCAACACAGCAGAACAAAGATTAGAAAAAATTCTTCGGTTCTTCACATACAGCACCACAAACAAACACCGTAAACGCAAAGTTTTTACAAATGATAAGTCACCTTTGTTATTTTAACAAGGGGAATGAGTTTGAATAGTTTAAATATTATTATATTGGAAATAGAATCTACTTGATCTATTCTCTTAGTTTTTACGTAGGTATTTACTTTATATGTATTTTCATTATTCTCTACACAAACCCTCTCAAGCCTCTCTGTATTTTTTCCTTCTAGCGAAATGACTTTGCATATCTCTAGCGGTAACTTCGTAACATTTTCATATTCAACATATGCATTAATATTTTCTCCATTTGTTATATATCCATGCATATCGTACTTTAATATCCATGTACCTGCAGACATATATAGGGAAATAATAATCACTATAATTATTATTTTTTAATATAAAGAAAATTTGTATTAAAATAATAGTTGGCTAATAATAGGATTACAATGATATTACAGGCAATGGATATCCATACAAAATTATTTAATGAATGGTCTGGCATATTAATAATTTGGTTTAACAGAAAAAGCGTGCAAAAAATCATCAATATTAAATTTAAACTTTTAAGACGCATTATTTATATCCTCCAACATAATTACTATAACATAATATAGATTATAATAAACTTAAACATACTTCCTCGTATTCAACTCCTTAATTAACTCAGTTCCAAAGTATGTGCTAAGTAACGTTACTTCTTCATTGTCAGTTGTTAATTTAAAACCGCCTTTTTTAGAAGCATACTTGCTAAGTTGATTTTTTAAGTCATTAGGCAAAGTGATATTTAGTTCATTTAGACATTTTATATAATAATACAATTCTCCAATTGTAAAATTCTCTCTGCTTATATTTTTGTTTACAATCAAGTCAATGTCCTTTGTAATCGTTACGTTATTCCGATTAAGCAATACTAGGCAATAATATAATTCTTCATAATTTATATTATTCTGTTCTCTAATAATTTTTAATAAATATTTTTCCGCATTTTTATTACTGGTGTTTTTATTTCTTCTGGCAAAGGTTCAGAAATTAACCCACTTATCTGAAAAAGATAATATGCATTATTTATATCGTTTACTTTTATTTCTGAAGTTTCTAGATACTTTTTTACTATATCTACACTTTGGCTAAAATATGGTGTATCTTTTAATAAGAGCAAAGAATAATATACTTCAATTAAACTAATATTGTTTAATTCAGCCAATCTTTTCAACTCAGTTCTGACAAAGTTAAAATTATTGTACTCAATATCCTTTAAATTTTTAATTGCTAATATAGATAGCACACTTGGCAAAAGATTAGTTTTGCTAAAGTGATCAATTTGAAACATTCCATTACTGCTTTGTTTTTTATTGATATACTTAATTAAATCATCCTTTACATATCCTGAAAAATTTTCATTTTTTAGCATTCTTATTACGATATATGTACCTACCCCACTTGCATACGAATCCCGTTCTAAAGGAAATCCTCCTTTTTGTTGATTAAATATTATATCAACAGTTCCCTTCTCAAGTTTAAAGTCAGAGTCTAATAGCTGGAGCAACTCAACTATTAAATCTGTCTTTAGAATATCTTCATACGGTTGTTGCTTTATTTTCGTATATTCTTTATTAAGATACTCTATAAAACTTTGTATATCATTTATTTTTTTAATATCATAATTTAAATTATTTAAACTTAGAATAATAGAATAACTAGTTAATACATTCTTTTGGCTTTTTTGATTATTTTTCCATGAATTTAATAAATGATTTATTATAATTTTTCTTTCCTGTTCAGATAAGATTTTATTGTTTTTGAGTAAAGACAAAAAATATATTGAATTTATCATTTGTTCCTCATCTTTTTTTTCATTTTGATCTTGTTTATTTTCATTATAATAAATATTTTGTATTTGGCCATTTTTATCAATAATATTATTATTAACAAATGTTTTTATGTTTTTTAGTCTTAAACTATCAGGAGCTATTATTTCTAGCATATATATAATCTTACATAAATCTGTCAATTCAATATTCTCAGTCTTATTTAAATAATTATACAAACTTTTTTTCAATTCTTGCTTTTTATAAACGTGTCCATGTATCATCTGAAGTATACAAACATATCTCCATGTATCATCCAAACTTACTAATTTATTCTTTTCTAGCATTGATTCTATTGGAAGATATTTTCCTCTCTCTACTTCTGCTTCATGAAATAGTTCCAACGTGTTTTTTCTCCACCCATAGTCTGTCTCCGATGTTTCTTGGATATTGCAACCCACTGTAATTAAAAAAATTAATACTATCATTAATGAAATCAATTTTCTATATGTATACATCTTCCTTGAATCTCCCCAGCCCCTCCGTAAAGTTAATTACACTATTAATATTCTCTGAATAAATTCTATAATCACATTTACATAGCCTGTTAACTCTAACTTCAGAGTCAACAGACTATTAAATTTCCGTGTTTTACATTTCTAATCCATTCCTCATGATGGATTCATATTAGTTCCACCACCAAACATCCTCCGTCGCATTCATCCCTCCTAAAGTTGGATGATCAATATATGAGTTAACTTTAAATACTATTGATAGAGCAGTAATGCTTTGTATTTTTACATCATAATAAGAATGCTTAACTGATTTACTCTTTTTCTTTTCTGTCTCACCAAGATCACGAACATTGGTAAGCAAACTCCAATTGGAGCCATTATAACTTATTTGTGGTAATACTCCTGTAGCACTAACAGTTACCCCGGATTTCACTTTTAATGGTGTGCCTGTTCCTTGCCATTCTGTGTATCCATAGCCCTCAAATTGAGAATATACCACGCCTTCCCAAAATCCGTCAGACATAACACACTTACTATAAATTTTAGAATATGCTTTTTTCCCACTTCCCCAATTATTATCGTCATATTGACTCTTCCCTGGTATCATATGTGCAGATCTCGTAGTAATATTAGGGATAGAAACATATTGTTCATCCATATCCAAATTTTTATTTATAGTTGTTGTATATTTCTCGCCAGCAAAACTCACTCCAAAATTACATAATATTAATGATAATATTAAACATAAAATTATTGTTTTTCTCATATTTATTCCCCTTTATGTGAATTTAATTTAGTTTCATAAACAGTACTAGAATTTATTTGTTTGTGAATTACCATACAATCATATACATCACTCCTCTCTAGAGCCTTATTTTTTATTAATCCCCATAATGTCGATGATGACTCATTTTTCTCGTGTATGCCTCCAACAATTTTTTAGCCAAAAACTAAAAATATAATGCTCTGCAAAATGCCCAATCTTCAATTTTATAATTTAATATTTTTTCAATATATTGCACATTTAAATATATTTACAGAATTTATACTAAAATTATACAGTTGTATTCAACATAACTATATAATGCATTTAATCATTCAATTTGTCAACAATAAATTCAATAATATTTTATATCTTGACATAATATTTAACCGTCCTTTATAATGTTTTTATATAATTATTGGATAAAGTTCTTCTATAATCAGAAATTAAATTAGGAAAGAGTTGATTTTATGAGAGACAATAAATTTTCATTAACTCCAAATGAACAGGAAATTATGGAGCTTTTATGGTCGGAGAACCAGCCATTATCACGTTCCCAAATTATAGAGCTGTCCACCGAACGAAGCTGGAAATCCAGTTCCATTCATATATTGCTTAATCAACTATTGAAAAAGGAGGCAATTAAGGTGGATGGATTTGTTAAGACCGGGAAAAATTATGGTCGTACTTTTTCGGCATCGATTACCAAAGGAGATTATGAAGCTATGCAGCTTAAAAAAAGTTTTGGGACTTTTTCTTTAAAGTCCGCTGACTTGGGCGATTTCGTGGCTTCTCTCTTTCAAGATGAGGAAATTGATGATGAAACACTTAACCGTTTAGAGGCTATACTTGAGGCAAAAAAAAGGAGTAAGAAGAAATAGAAATGGGTATCACAGTTTTCTCTTTCGTGATGGCAATTATTTGGTTTAACATATTTATCGCGATGATTTCTTTTGTACGGTTGCGCAGTAACTTTATTATTAATTTCAGTCTTACTCCCTTGCTGCTTTTAACCGTTACGTGTTTTCTCCGCTTGCTATGCTCTTTTGAACTTCCTATTACGTTTGTTATCCATTCGACGTGGGTTTTTCCGGCTATCATAGATTTTTTGACTGTCTCAAGATTCTCTATTTGTAATAATGAAATTCATGTTTGTTTATTAAACTTAATTGTTCTTTTTTGGATATCTGGTAGTTTATATTTTCTACTAGTATATATACTGCAATCAATTCGACTGGTTAAAATCATACGGACTGAAAAAGAAACACAGGATAAGCAACTCCTTTTCTGCCTAAATCAAATCCAAAAAACAGGTCATAAAAAATTAAAAGTAAAGTTTATTCGAGCCTCATGGATTATTGTTCCAATGGTTACAGGCTTTCTAAAACCCACAATTTTTTTACCTGATATTTCCTTTACAGATAGCGAGCTAAAAAGCATACTATTACATGAATGGCATCATTTTCTAAATAAAGATATTTGGATTAAACTACTTATGTGCATAATCAGTATAATCTTCTGGTGGAATCCATTTGTTTATGCTTTAAAAGTAAACTTGAACCATATATTGGAAGTCCACTGCGACTTAAAACTTACCGCTAAAATGAATGATAATGACCGACTGGAATATTTAAAAAGTATAACAAAAATTATTAAATTTCAATTAAGTTTAAAAAGGGATTACGAATATAACAGACTTCCATCTATGTCTTTTTTAGTAAGCACGAATAATATGAAAAAAATCGAACAAAGATTTATGTTAGTATTGGATAATCAACCAAAGAAAAAAAATAAGTTCTCTTTAATTTTGGTATATGCCACAATTCTACTATCCTTTTTCTTTTCATATGTTTTTGTTCTCCAGCCTGTATATGAACCTACAGTTGAAGCCGGATTCGAACAATCTTTCTCCGTTTCCCCACAGAATTCATATTTAAAAAATAATAGAGATGGTACTTATTCGCTATATGTTAATAATCAGTATCAATTTGATATCACCAATATTTCTGAAGAACCATTTTTATCACTATCTATTAAACAATAATTCATTGCCCAAGGAGGAATTTATTTATGAACTTAAAAAAAATTTTTACTTATTTAACAGTCGGCCTACTGCTATCTTCTACAAACTATATTTTAAATGAAAATAATATGGTCTACGCCTCTTCATCAGAATTAAATGCGCCCACTGAAAATAGCAAGATTATTTATCGTGCTGCCGAAACGGAATGGCGCTTTCGAACAGTAAACGGAAAAGGACAAAAGCGTTTATGGTCCATCACCTACAACAAGTGGCTGACAAACTGGAAATGGGTATAAATAAAAGCATTGTTTACTATGTGCAAACAATGCTTTTATTCATTATTTCCATTATTATATTTTATTTTCTTACAATCAGCCCTATATCTGTTCTGTACTGCATTCCCTCAAAACTGATTTTTTTAACATTTTCAAAGGCTTTAGCTCTGGCTTCATCATGAGTATCGCCAAGTACAGCAACACCTAATACTCTGCCACCGTCCGTAAGGATTACATTTTCCTGCTCTGATGCTCCGCTGTCATTGTCTGAAACCATTGGTTTCTTTTCTTTAAATCTGGTTCCAGCATGAAATACAATTGCATCCTCATGAACCCCATTGAGGCCATGAATTTCTTTTCCTTTTTCATAATCCCCCGGATATCCACCGGATGCCAGAACAACACATACTGCCTTTTTGTGGCTCCACTTTATATTTACATCATTTAGTTTATTGTCAACTACCGCGTTAAAAATGTCGAATAAGTCACTTTCCAGTCTAAGCAATACAGACTGAGTTTCTGGGTCACCGAAACGGTTATTGAATTCAATAACTTTCGGCCCGTCTTCACCGATCATGAGGCCTATAAACAAAACGCCCTTAAAATCCAGCCCATCTTTTTGAAATCCCTCTAATGTGGGATTAAGGATCTCTACACGTATTCTTTCTTCCAGTTCTTTATTAAAAACAAGACTTGGGGAATAAGTACCCATCCCCCTGTATTGGGTCCTTTATCCCCATCAAAGATTCGTTTATAGTCCTGGGCAGATTCCATAGGAATAATCGTATGCTCATCCACAAAGCAAAGCATGGAGGCTTCAATCCCTGTAAGATATTCTTCTACAACGATTTTATCTCCTGCAGCGCCAAATACCTTTTCTCCCATCATTTCTTCAATGGCTTTGATAGCCTCTGGCTCAGTTTCTGCTATTACAACCCCTTTACCTGCAGCAAGTCCATCCGCCTTTATGACCATAGGATATCCGTACATTCCAACAGACTTTAACAGTTCTTCTTTATCGGTAAACTCCTTATAGCCAGCAGTTGGAATCTTGTGCCTTGCCAGAAATGCTTTTGTAAAGGCCTTACTTGCTTCAAGCTGTGCACATTTCTTATTTGGTCCAAAGACTCTTACTCCCTGCTTTTCAAGTTCATCAACAATGCCCATGGCTAAAGGAACTTCTGGCCCTATAACAGCCAGATCTATATTTTTTTCTTTTGCTGCTTTGCATATTCCATCTATATCCTCTGATTTCACCGGTATACATTCTGCAACCGCTGCAATTCCTGCATTACCGGGAGCACAATAAATTTTGTCTACTTTAGGACTTTGAGCCAGTTTCCACGCAATAGCATGTTCACGGCCCCCACTGCCTACAATTAATACTTTCATAACAAATTCCTTTCGTCATAAAAATTATAAGTTTATCCCTAGTGCTTGAAGTGGCGTACTCCGGTAAATACCATTGCAATGCCCAGTTCATTGGCTTTTTTGATAGATTCTTCATCTCTCACAGATCCTCCGGGCTGAATAATAGCGGTCACCCCAGCAGCAGCTGCTGCAGTTACGCAGTCATCAAATGGGAAGAAAGCATCTGATGCAAGTACAGAATCCTTTAGAGAAAAGTTTGACTGCTTTATTGCATTTTCAACTGCCCATATTCTGTTTACCTGTCCAGGTCCGATTCCCACAGTCTTTCCATCCTTTGCAATGACAATGCCGTTTGATTTGATATGTTTTACCACTTTCATGGCAAGTTTCATGTCCTCCATTTCCCGCTCAGTAGGAATTCTGTCTGTAACAATTTTTATCTCATCTTCATCAAACAATACCTCATCCGTATCCTGCACCAGCAAGCCGCCTGAAACCTTCTTGATATCAATCTGGCCTTCTGGCTTCTTTGTAATATCTGAAAGGGTAAGCAGCCTGATATTTTTCTTTTGAGTCAGGATAGCCATGGCTTCTTCTGTAAAATCAGGTGCAATAATAATTTCAAGGAAAATCTTGCTCATTTCCTTAGCTGTATCTGCATCAACAGTTCTGTTTGCTGCCACAATACCTCCATAGATGGAAGTAGGATCGCATTCATAAGCTTTGTTATAGGCTGAAAGAAGATCGAACCCTGTTCCTACACCACATGGATTCGCATGTTTCACAGCAACAACTGCAGGCTCTGTAAACTCCTTCAGGGCAGCCAATGCTCCCTGGGTATCATTTATATTATTAAAGGACAACTCTTTTCCATGAAGCTGGACAGCATTGACCAGGCTTCCTGCAGGTGCTTGTACTTCCTTATAATAGCAGGCCTTCTGATGAGGATTCTCACCATATCTTAAGTCCTGAACCTTTTCAAAAGTCAGAGTCAGATTCGATGGCAGCTCTGCTCCAATCTGCTTCCTTAAATAATCTGAAATCATAGCATCATATGCTGCTGTATGCTGAAATACCTTTAATGCCAGCCTATACTTTGTATCCATAGAAACGCTATGATTTTCTTTCAGTTCTTCTATCACATTTCCATAATCAGAAGGATCGCAGATAACAACCACATCTTTATGATTCTTAGCTGCAGAACGAAGCATTGTAGGTCCGCCTATATCAATATTTTCAATAGCTTCTTCTAAAGTAACACCTGGTTTTAAAATAGTTTCCTTAAAGGGATAAAGGTTAATGGCAACAATATCAATGGTCTCAATGTTTAAGTCTCCAAGCTGTTTCATATGTTCCGGTTTATCTCTTCTGGCAAGAATGCCTCCATGCACAGCTGGGTGCAGGGTCTTGACCCTTCCGTCCAGACATTCAGGAAATCCAGTCACTTCAGAGATGCCCATCACCTTTATGCCATTATCAGCCAGCCTCTGGTGAGTCCCCCCTGTAGATATAATTTCCACTCCAAGTTCTGATAATGCCTTAGCAAAATCAACTACACCTGTTTTATCAGAAACACTTATTAACGCTCTCATTTTTTATCCTCCAAATATGTCAATTAAAAAACTGTTTTATCTCTATGTTCCAGCTTAAAGTCCTGAAATAACTTTATTTATAGCTTCCGTAAGAATCTGATGTTCTATCTTAAGTACCCGTGCTCCCAAATCATCAGGAGTATCTCCCTCCAGAACAGGGACTTTTTGCTGTATGATTATAGGGCCTGTATCAACTCCCTCATCAACAAAATGAACAGTAGCTCCGCTTTCCTTTTCACCTGCCGCGATAACAGCCTCATGAACATGATGACCATAGAACCCTTTACCGCAGTATTTTGGAATAAGAGATGGATGTATGTTAATGATTTTACCTCTGAATGCTTCTATCAATTCCGGTTCAAGGACGCTCATATATCCTGCAAGCACTACTAAATCTGTTTTTTCCTCTTTCAAAGCAGAAATAATTGCTTTTGTTCTCAGGGACATGGCTGGATACTGACTTTTATCAATCACAAAAGTTTTGATTCCGTGTTTTATCCCTCTTTCTAAAGCAAAGGCCTGTGGATTGCTGGAAATAATGCATGCAACCTCTGCATTTCTGATTCTCCCTGTCTCAATGGAATCAATAACTGCTTGCAGATTGGTTCCTCCTCCAGACACTAATACAGAAATCCTTAGCATATAGCTACACCTTTCCCTTCAATGATTTCACCAATTATATCAGCGGTCTCTCCAGCTTCTTTTAAGGCTGCAACAACGGATTCCGCCTCTTTTTCAGGCACAATCATCATCATGCCTACCCCCATATTGTACGTTGAAAACATGTCCGTCTCCTGAATATTTCCACATTTCTTTATATAAGAAAAAATAGGGGGAACTTCCCATGTTCCAACATTGATTTTAACCCCGAGACCTTCTGGTATTATTCTGGGGATGTTTTCGAAGAAACCGCCTCCTGTGATGTGAATAATTCCATTTATCTGGTATTTATCCAAAACGGCGTTACAAGCCTTTGCATATATCTTAGTAGGAGTAAGCAACGCTTCGCCTAAAGTCATTCCCAAGTCTTCTACATAATCACTGACCTTCATCTGCATTTTTTCAAAAAATACTTTTCTAACAAGGGAATATCCATTACTATGAATACCGCTGGATGCTATGCCTATTACTTTATTTCCTTTGGTAATGTTGGCGCCGGTAATCATTTTATTCTTATCCACAACTCCTACGGAAAATCCTGCCATATCATACTCGCCTTCCTGGTAGAAGCCCGGCATTTCAGCAGTCTCCCCTCCAACCAGAGCACTTCCTGCTTGATAGCAGCCTTCTGCAATGCCTTTTACAATTTCAGCAATCTTCTCTGCCTGAACTTTTCCCGTTGCTATATAATCAAGAAAAAACAGAGGCTTTGCTCCCTGGCAAAGTACATCATTGACGCACATGGCCACACAGTCTATTCCAACCGTGTCATGCCTGTCCATCTCAAATGCAATTTTCAACTTTGTTCCAACACCATCTGTCCCTGAAACCAAGACAGGTTCACTCATACCAGAAGTATCCAGTTTAAACAGGCTTCCAAATCCACCCAGCCCAGTCAGAACATTTGCATTAAATGTTTTCTTTACATGGGGTTTCATTAATTCTACGGCTTTCTCCCCTTCTTTAGTATCCACTCCGGCATCTTTATATGTTAATCTGCTATTCATAGTATCCTCCGTTAATCTTCAAATTCCATACCTGATTCAGGCAGCTCCATAGGATAATCTCCGGTGAAACAGGCGGTGCAAACTTTATCATCTCCTAATCCTATAGCTTCAAGCATACCTTCAACACTCAGATAGCCCAGAGAATCTGCTCCCATGCCTTTTCTGATTTCTTCTATGGTATGTGTGGCGGCTATGAGTTTGCTCTTGTCAGGGGTATCTATTCCAAAGAAACAAGGGTCCGTAACAGGGGGAGAAGCTACCCTTACATGTACTTCTTTTGCTCCTGCCTCTTTAAGCATCCTTACAATTTTAGCGCTTGTAGTCCCTCTGACTATAGAATCATCAATCATGATTACTCTTTTTCCTGCTACATTTTCTTTTAGAACATTCAGTTTTAATCTTACGCTCAACTCTCTCATTCTCTGATCCGGCTGAATAAAAGTTCTTCCTACATATCTGTTTTTAATAAATCCTTCTCCATAAGGTATGCCTGATTCCTTTGCATAACCAATGGCGGCTACAGTCCCGGAATCCGGTACAGAAATAACAATATCACCTTCTACTGGATGCTCTTTGGCTAGAATTTTTCCACACAGGTTTCTGGCCGTATAAACATTTCTCGTATCGATGTCACTGTCCGGTCTGGAGAAGTATACATATTCAAAAGCGCAGGAAGCTCTTCTGGACCCTTTGGCATATTTAAAGGATTTAATCTCATTATTTTCAATTACCACCATCTCGCCAGGTTCCACATCCCGAAGCATCCTGGCACCCAGAAGCGAAAATATACAGCTTTCTGAAGAAAGGACAAAACCCTTGTCCGTTTTTCCAATACAAAGGGGCCGGATACCATTGGGATCCCTTACACCAATTAGCTTGTTGGCAGAGGTTATTACCAATGCATAAGCTCCTTTTACAACCTGCAGAGTCTGGGTAATGGCCTCTTCAATGGTGCTGTTCTTCAGATGTCTTGCAATCAGTGCCGCTATTACTTCTGAATCAATAGAAGTCTGGAAGATCACCCCATTGTCCTGCATCTCTTCTCGTAGTATCCGGGCATTTACCAGATTTCCGTTATGTGCCAGAGCCAGAGCCCCTCCTTTATGATAAACAACTAGGGGCATGGCATTAGAAGCATGGCTTTCGCCAGCAGTACTGTATCTTACATGACCGATAGCAATATCTCCCTGTAGTCTTTCAATAATCTCGTCATTAAAGATTTCCTGTACCAGTCCCATTTCTTTATAATACTGTATTTTTCCTCCAAGATTTGCCGCTATTCCAGCACTTTCCTGACCTCTGTGCTGCAGGGAATGCAGTCCAAAATATACAGAACGGGCATTTTGCTTGTTTCCTGGCTCGTAAACACCAACCACTCCACATTCATCGTGAAATTTTTCATCTTCAAAAGTCCTTAATTCTTGGTTAATATCAATCATTAATTCTCTCCAATTTTCTAATCTACAAATAATTCAAAAGCTTTTCAGCAGAGGCTTCCATTCTATTTCTGTACCCTGTTGAATACCTCCTGATAGGTTTCTTCCACATTTCCAAGATCTCTTCTAAACCTGTCCTTATCCATTTTCTCATTTGTGTTTACATCCCACAGTCTGCATGTATCCGGAGAAATTTCATCAGCAAGAATTACTTTACCATCGTATAAACCAAATTCAATCTTAAAATCAATAAGCTTTAACTCTCTTTCAAGGAAAAACTCCTTTAACGCTTCATTTACTGCATAGGCATATTTTTTTACATCGGAAAGCTGCTCTTCCGTTGCTAGTTCCAGTGCAAGAATGTGGTCATCATTAATAAGCGGGTCTCCCAGGTCATCATTCTTATATGAAAATTCCAAAACGGGCTGTTTGAAAACAATACCTTCTTCTACTCCGTATCTTTTTGAAAATGAACCTGCTGATACGTTTCGGATGATTACTTCCAGAGGAAGAATTTTCACTGCCTTTACTAAAGTTTCTCTCTCGCTCAACTGTTCTACCAGATGGGTAGGTATGCCTTTTTCCTCAAGCATTTTAAAAATAATATTAGCCATTGTATTGTTTACAACACCTTTGCCTGCAATCTGGCCCTTTTTAAGTCCGTTAAAGGCAGTTGCATCGTCTTTGTAATCTACAATAAACATTTTAGCATCATCAGTTTTGTATACTCTCTTTGCTTTTCCTTCATATAGCATTTCTAACTTTTTCATTACTTCTTCCTCCTAAATAAATTCTTCTTATTTGTATTTATTTTTGAAATTAATCTGTTTATTTGTTAAATTCTGCATCTAATGCTATGATATCTTTTTCCATTTTTACTTTATAATCTTTTATTTTTTGTCTCAACTCAGGATATTTAATACTTAGCATCTGGATTGCCAGAAGTGCTGAATTTTCTGCACCGTCAATAGCTACGGTTGCAACGGGCACTCCTTTAGGCATCTGCACAACGGATAACAGGGAATCCAAGCCGTCCATAGTACTTGATTTCATAGGAATTCCTATCACCGGAAGTGGTGTGGTAGCCGCCAGTACTCCTGCCAGATGTGCTGCTTTTCCAGCTGCTGCTATAATCACTTCAATTCCTTTTTCCTCTGCGGTGCTGGCAAATTCTTCTGCCACTCTTGGGGTTCTGTGAGCAGAAATAATTCTGGTTTCACACTCCACCCCAAACTCTTTTAACAAATCTTCTGCTTTCTGAACTACCGGGTAGTCTGATTTACTGCCCATTACTATTGCAACCTTCATTTGTTAAGCCCTCCTATTTAAAATATTTAACTCCGGATTCAAAGATTTTCTGATCCTTGTTACCTTCAACATTTTTATATACATATTGTCCCATTCTTTCTGAATGTCCCATCTTTCCAAATATCCTGCCATCCGGAGAAGTAATCCCCTCAATGGCATAAGCTGAATAGTTTGGATTGTATCGGATATCCATTGATGGTTTCCCAGCAAAATCAACGTACTGAGTGGCAATCTGTCCGCTTTCAATGAGTTTTTCAATTAAGTCTTTATCTGCTATAAATCTGCCTTCTCCGTGAGAAACTGCAATGGTATGAATATCTCCGTTTTCCACCCCTGCAAGCCAAGGGGATTTGTTAGAAGCAATCCTTGTATTCACCAGACCGGATACATGACGGCCTATTTTGTTATAGGTAAGGGTAGGTGCATGCTCGTCCATTTCCGTAATCCTTCCATAAGGGACAAGTCCTAATTTTATCAGCGCCTGGAATCCGTTGCAAATACCCAGCATCAGACCATCTCTGTTATCCATCAGATTAGTAACTGCCTCTCTTACACTAGGATTTCTAAATACTGCAGTAATAAACTTGGCTGAGCCGTCTGGTTCATCTCCCCCTGAAAAGCCTCCAGGGATAAAAATAATCTGACTTTCTTTTATTTTCTCTTCCAGTTCTTTAATAGAATCAATTAGCTGTGCCTGGGACATATTTCTCATGATATGAATATCCGCCTGGGCTCCTGCTCTCTCAAAAGCCCTTTTGGAGTCCATTTCACAGTTTGTTCCTGGAAAAGCAGGAATCAGTACTCTCGGCTTTGCAATCTTAACACCCGGTGCTGTCCTTGTTCTGGTTATATATGAAATGGCCGGAACTTCTGTCTCATCCAACCTATCCTTAAAATCAGAAGTTCTTACTGGAAAAACATTTTCCAGAGGTTTACTCCATTTACTGATAATATCATCCAGATTCATTTCCATAGTTTGGGAAGGGCAATTCTTCTCTTCCTCTGTAATGGTGATAACCAAGCTCTCTCTTCTGTCAGTATGTCCAATAACCTTATATCTAAGCCCTTTGAACATTTCATCTACATCAGCAGCTTTGTCTATTTCCAGAATTAGTGCTCCATAGTCCCGTTCCTGAAGTTCTTTTTTACTGATATGTTCAAGAACCGCACCAATTTTATTTCCCACTGCCATCTTTACTGTGGAAATGAAAATACCACCTTTCCCCACAGTATTTGCGGCAAGAATCTCACCTGCGGCCGCTAACTCGCGAACCCTGGACATATTTTTTCTATACATTTGAAAATCTATGATTTTATCTTCATTCCGATCTGTTGTAAGGTACACCAGTTTACTGTCTGTTCCTTTAAATTCTGTGGATATAACCTCCGATGCATCTGCAACTGCTACTGCAAAGGATACCAGAGTAGGGGGAACATTAATATCCATAAATGTCCCAGACATACTATCCTTACCTCCAATAGCAGGGATACCCAGTTCCTTCTGAACTTTCAGTGCTCCCAGCAATGCCATAAATGGTTTACTCCAGCTTTCAGGATTTTCAGTCATTCTTTCAAAATACTCCTGGAAAGTGAGTCTGACTTTTTTATAATCTCCCCCATGGCAACAATCTTTGTCACGGAATCAATTACTGCATATAAGGCCCCGTGGTATGGGGACCGTTTAGCAATCTCCGGGTCGAACCCATACGACATGAGTGTGGAGGTTGTGGTCTCTCCTTTAGTAACTGGCAGTTTACAGGCCATGCCCGCTGCAGGAGAAAGCTGGTATTTTCCTCCTAAAGGCATCAACACCGTTGACGCTCCGATTGTACTGTCAAAACGTTCAATCAGCCCCTTCTGGCTGCAACAGTTTAAGTCACCCAGGTACTGGTCAAGGTCATTAATGTTTTCTTTGTCTATTTCTAAAATATCTTTATTTTCTTTTACAAAGACGTTTGCTTCCTGAGTTGCACCGTTTGTATTTAAAAAAGCTCTGCTTAAATCTAAAATGCACTTTTCCCGCCAGAACATTCTGAAGCGCCCTGTATCTGTAACTTTTGCCACAGCTACTGCTTCAAGGTTTTCCTCTTGGGCATAAGTAATAAATCTGTCTGCATCTTCTTTTGAAACCACCACTGCCATTCTTTCCTGTGATTCAGAGATAGCCAGTTCCGTTCCATCAAGGCCTTCGTATTTTTTTAACACCAGATCCAGATTTACATCCAGACTGTCAGCCAGCTCCCCGATAGCTACTGAAACACCACCTGCCCCGAAATCATTGCATCGTTTAATTAATGTAGCAACTTCTTTCCTTCGGAACATTCTTTGAATATTTCGTTCAACTGGTGGGTTCCCTTTCTGAACTTCTGCTCCACAGTTTAAAATAGATTCCTCTGTGTGCTCTTTAGAAGAGCCTGTGGCACCTCCACATCCGTCTCTTCCGGTTCTTCCCCCTACAAGTATAATCACATCACTTTCCAAAGGTGTTTCTCTTCTTACGTGGGATGCAGGAGCCGCTCCTATTACCGCACCTACTTCCATACGTTTTGCCACGTATCCTTCATCATAAATCTCTGAGACCTGTCCTGTAGCCAGTCCTATTTGATTCCCATAAGAACTGTACCCTGCAGCAGCACCCTGTGTAATTTTTCTTTGAGGGAGTTTACCAGGTAATGTTTGTTCTATTGGCTTTCTTGGATCTGCAGAACCGGTAACTCTCATGGCCTGATAAACGTATACCCTTCCTGAAAGCGGGTCCCGGATTGCTCCACCCAGACAGGTAGCTGCTCCACCAAAAGGTTCTATTTCTGTTGGATGGTTATGTGTTTCATTTTTAAACATCACAAGCCAGTCTTCTTCTTTCCCGTCTATTTCTGCCTTTACCTTTATACTGCAGGCATTAATTTCTTCTGATTCGTCAAGGTCATTGACCAGCCCCTCTTTCTTCAGGTACTTTGCACCTATGCAGGCAATATCCATGAGACAGATATCTTTTCCGCCTTCTTCTGAAGATTTGCGGGCTCTTTCCCCATAAACTTCATCTCTCATGGCAAGATATTCATCAAAAGTTTTTTCAATCAGTCTTGTATATTTACCAGCTTCAAACTGAATATCGGTCAGTTTCGTCATAAAAGTAGTGTGTCTGCAATGATCAGACCAGTAGGTATCAATAACTTTTAATTCTGTAATGGTGGGATTTCGTTTTTCGTCTTCTTCAAAGTATTTCTGAATAAAAAGGATGTCCTTTGCGCTCATGGCAAAACCCTTATCTTTTCTGAAGGCTTCAAGTTTTTCTTCCGTCATTTCAACAAACCCATCTATTACAGCTACATCTTCAGGAATAAGGCTTTCCATATCAAGGGTTTCAGGTTTTTCCATAGAAGCTTCCTGTGAATCAACAGGGTTTATGCAATAATGTTTAACAGATTCCAGTTGCTTGTCCGTTATATCTCCTTCTAAAACGATGATTCTGGCGAACTTCACAATTGGCTGAACCTGTGCATTCATCATTTTAATACACTGGGCTGCTGAATCAGCCCTTTGGTCATACTGGCCTGGCAGGAATTCTATGGCAAATATATTTTTTCCTAAGTCTGCCGGCAACTCTTCTTCATATACGTAATCTATGGCTGGCTCCGCAAAAACCGTGTATTTTGAAGCCTCATAAGTGTTTTCGTCTATTCCGTCTATATGATATCGGTTTAAAATTCGAACGTTCGTTAATCCCTCAAGATGAAGGTTCCTTTTTATGTCTTCCTTCAGTCCCTGAGCTTCAACGTCAAATCCTTTCTTTTTTTCAACAAATATACGTTTTACCATATCCGTTTTCCTTTCCCCGTATAATAATCAGTTTTTCCGACATTATTGTTCGTATTTTTTATTTCTATTTGTTCTTTATGCTTAAACATTAGCATATTTTTTTAACCAACACAAGAAATACCTTAATTGTTTTAAAAAAAGTTCTTAAAAACACGAACAATCGCTTTGCACCTTTTTTCTTATGTTCGATTTTTTCACAGAAAGGGGCTATTGCAAAATGATATGCTCTGGTCTAGGCAGACAAGTTAAATCATATAATCATTTGTTGCTACCGTGATTATCATTTTTACTTGAATCCCGGTAGCTTTTTGCATCCTTACCCATTAGTTTTGACACATTGTTAGGTTTTTTATCGAAATGGCTACCACGAAGTTTCAACTTTCATAAAATACGGTAGTTTTTCCCCAAAATGCTACCGTAGATTTTGTTTTTTATAATTATAAGAGCAAAAACTTATTCTCTTATGTTTTTCACTCTCCTATTGGGAATTAAGTGGTGTGAATTTGGCTGTCTAATCATCCTAATTAGCATAAAACAGTGGCTGCTGCAAAATATCAGTCATTTTGCAACAGCCACTGTTTATATTTTTCACATATTCAGTTTTAACACCTCTGATTACATTTTCTTATACCAGGATTCAATAATGTCATAATGCTGGTCAACTGCCTGTCTACCCTTGGCCTCATCTTTTTTAACAATACATTCAAGCATTTTCTCATGAGAAAGAATAAGCTTGCCTCTTATTTCATCCGTTGTGGTCTTCAGCATATGTTCTACGGACTCTGTATAGATTTCTTCCAGTGCTTCCATTATGTTAATGACCAGATTATTTCCGGAAGCACTAATAATCAGATAATGAAATTCCTTATCTTTTTGCACCATTTCATCAATTTCAGACCGCTTCATAGTCTCAAGAATTTTCACCAGCTGCTCTATCTGATTTTGAGAAATGTTTGTAATAGCCTGCAAATAAGATTCTCTCTCTATGGCACGTCTGAGACTATTCACTTCATCATAGGTTATCTGCTTTAATAAAAGCATCATCCCTATGGATTCGGCAAACATTTTATTTAAGTTTCCTGTGAGATAATTTCCTGATCCCTGCCTGCTTTCCAGTATGCCCATATTCTCCATGGTTCTCAGGGCCTCTCTTACAGAGTTCCTGCTCATATCAAGTGTTTCCGCCATGATTCTTTCTGCAGGAAGTTTATCCTCCAATCGTATCCGCCCCTGTCTGATCTCATCTTTAACATATTCAATTACCTTTTTATATTCTCTGATTTCCACATTTCCACCGCTTTCTGGCATTGATATAATCACATATCAATTCAACTGTCTGATCTATACCTATCATACCACTGTCTGCTGACAATTGGTATCCTCTTGAATCTCCCCAGTTTTCACCAGTATATTGGTTATGGAATTCTGCTCTTCTTTTATCTGTTTCACGGATTAATAGTTGCGCTTTTTTTTCACTTATATCATTGGCCGCCGCGATTCTTTTTACTCTTTTTTCAATATCTGCATGAATAAAGACACTTATATGCTCTTCCTCATTCCTAAAAATCACATTGGCACATCTCCCTATGATGATGCAGGACTGATCTCCAACCATTTCTTTTATATGCTTAAAAGGTTTTTGTCCCATGTTTTGAGACGCTTCCCCTTTAGATATAGCATAAAGAAGACTGTTGGCTGGTTCTTCTTCATAAAAAGACTGTACTTCATCATAACATCCCAAAGCCTTTGCTTTCTGTGCCAGATTATCTTTGTCATACAGTATGATACCTAGTTTTTCAGCAAGCATTTCACCAATATCATGACCGCCGCTTCCATATTCTCTCCCTATGGTAATTATCATCTTTCTCACCCCACTACATCAAATACGAAAATACTGCTGCGCCGACCACCGTAAGAAGTCCCGCCACGGCTATGGCTAAACTGCTGATAGCACCTTCCACTTCACCCATTTCCATAGCTTTTACAGTTCCTATGGCATGAGCCGCTGTTCCCAGTGCAAGCCCTTTTGCCACAGGATGTTTAATCCTGAAAATTCTGCATACCCATTCCCCTGTCATATTTCCCAGAATCCCCGTAAGAATGATAACTGCCACGGTGATGGTTACGATTCCTCCCAGTTCATTCGAAATGCCCATGCCTATGGCCGTGGTTATGGATTTAGGAAGTAAAGTGACATATTCCTGATGATTCAGGTTAAATATTTTCGCCAAAAGGAAAACGCTCCCTAAGGCAGAAAGTACTCCTGCTATACTCCCCGTTAGAATTGCCACCGCATTTTTCTTCAGCAGTTCTCTTTGCTGATACAATGGTAATGCCAGACATACGGTAGCCGGTGTCAGCAAATAACTTATATATTTGGCTCCTGCATTATAACTGTTATATTTTACGTTGCATACAATTAATATAAGTATTACAAATACTACAGATATTAGTAATGGATTCAGAAGAGGGTTTTTTAATTTCCTTTTTAAAGACATTCCTATCATATAACCCATTAAACTTACCACTACTCCGAAAAACATGGAATTATTTAAGAAATTACTCATACTAGTTCTTCCTTTCCATGTTTATTATAAACTGTGTTACTCTGCCAGTTACCACCATTACTATTAAAGTAGTCACTACAGTGATAAGGATAATAGGCGCACAAATGGGTTTTAGTATTTCCCACGAATCCATGAGGCCCACTGCTGCCGGGATAAACATAACCGGCATAATTTCTATAAGAAATGCCCCTGTATCCTGAACATGGTCCAGATTAATAAGTTTAGTCTGCAAAGCTATGAGCATCAGCACAAGCCCGTATATACTTGCTGGAACAGTTAATGGTATTACAGTTTTTAAAATCTCTCCTAAGAAAGTAATGAATAAAATTACTGAAAATTGTTTTAAATATTTCATACGTACTCCTTTAATAATTGGTCCTACCAATTATTAAAGGATACTCTTATGAAACTAAAATGTCAACTGTTTATTCTAATATCTCAGGTATTTTAGGAAGCGCTTCAAACCCTGGTTTTAGTTCTTCATCTGTGGGAATATAATCTGCCATTTTTCCTTCATTAAATGCAGAATATGCTGTCATATCAAAATATCCGGTTCCCGTCAAACCAAACAAAATGGTTTTTGCCTCTCCTGTTTCCTTACACCTAAGAGCCTCATCTATGGCCCCCTTATAGCATGTGCTGACTCTGGCGCAGGCAGTATGGTTTCCAGTTTTGCAAACAGAGTTGCTGCTTCAAATACTTTTGTCTGTTCCACTGAGGCAGCTTCCATATATCCATCATGATAAAGCTTTGACAAAATCGGTGACATTCCGTGATATCTTAGCCCTCCGGCATGATTAGGCGATGGTTTAAAAGTACAGCCCAAGGTATACATTTTTGCCATTGGGGTTATTTTTCCTGTATCACAGAAATCGTAAGCATAAACTCCTCTTGTCAAAGATGGACAGGAAGCCGGTTCGATTGCCCGAATTACAGGATTTTCTTTTCCGGTAAGTTTATCTCTCATAAACGGTGCAATCAGTCCCCCAAGATTGGACCCCCTCCGGCACATCCGATAACTACATCCGGATATTCACCCAGAATCTCCATAGCCTGTTTTACTTCAAGTCCTATAATGGATTGATGCAAAAGCACCTGATTCAGGACAGAACCTAGTACATATCTGCAGTTTTCTCCAGTAACAGCCTTTTCCACTGCCTCAGATATGGCACACCCTAAACTTCCTCCACATTCCGGATCTTCTGCAAGAATAGCTCTGCCAGCATTTGTAGTATTACTTGGGCTGGCTGTAACCTTTGCTCCGAAAGTTTCCATAATTGCTTTCCTGAAAGGTTTCTGATTGTAGGATACCTTTACCATAAACACATTCAGGTCAATCCCGAAATAGGAACACGCTTCTGACAATGCTGTGCCCCACTGGCCTGCACCAGTTTCTGTGGTCAGACTTGTGACTCCCTGCTCCTTTGCATAATAAGCCTGTGCTATAGCTGAATTCAGCTTGTGACTTCCTGATGTATTGTTTCCCTCAAACTTATAGTATATTTTTGCTGGTGTATCTAATGCCTTTTCCAGATTATATGCTCTGCAAAGAGGTGAAGGCCTGTAGATTTTATACATATCCAACACTTCATCAGGTATGTCAATATACCTGGCCTTGGAGTCCATTTCCTGTTTTGCAAGTTCCTCACAAAAAACCGGATACAAATCTTCAACAATGGCGGGCTTACCCGTAGCTGGGTTAATAATGGGATCTGGTTGTTCCTTCATGTCCGCTCTCAGGTTGTACCATTGTTTCGGCATCTGCTCTTCTGTCAGGTATAATCTGTGGGGAATGTTTTTCATTTTGTTCATTTTTGTTCTCCTTCCAATAATCCAGTCTTAAGATTAGCCACTTAATCGTGAATTGGAACGATTCGATGATTAGGCAAATAATATACACTCAGTTTTTCATAACACTTTCATCAGCCCGGGACTTTTAACTCAAATAAAAAAGGTTTCTGTCCCTGCTTATCTGGGACAAAAACCTATAGTTTTTGTTATGCCACCCTGACACTCTTACTGCTAGTCTGCTCTGATCCATATATCATTTCCAGCAGGAACTATCGGTAAGTATGCCTTCTCTTCTGAGTACAGCTTCTGATACCCACTCCCTTTGTAACAGGTGGAGCTCCCGTTAGGTGCTACTCAGCCAAAGCTTTTCGTCCTACCCTCCTAAGTCCATTCAGCTATGTCCTCCTTACCACACTCTCACCTGCGGTGGCTCTCTGTAAATTTGGTTTCATAACCTACTCTTCTTAATCATCGGTTTCGTTCACTATTTAGTTCTAAAAAATAAATCTATTGTGATTTGAAACTATTATGCAACACTTTTTTGTGAATGTCAACAACATTTTGACTTATATTTTGTGATTTATCTTAATTTTCTCCAAATCTTTCTGCAACCTGAATCATGATAGCACATTCAATTCTTTTTTTATGAAGTTCACATCCAAAATCATAAACCCCCTCAATGCTTCCTGTGGTATGATATGCATTTGCTGCACAGCCTCCACTGCAGTACATTCGGGCAAAACAGTCTTTGCATTCTTCATGAGAATAAATATTACAGGATTTAAATTCATCGCATACAGAACTGTTCTTGATTCCTTCAAAAACATTGCCTAAAAGGAAGTGGTCGTCTCCTACAAACTGATGGCATGGATACAAATCTCCTTCTGGGGTAACAGCCAGATATTCCGTGCCTACGCCGCATCCAGACACACGCTTAACGATACATGGTCCTCCTGTCAGGTCAATGGTATAATGATAGAAATTAAACCCATTGCCTTCTTGTTTTCGCTTAATCATTTCACAGGCCAGACGGTCATACTCTGCCAAAAGTTTTGGCAAATCTTCTTCAGTCAATGCATAATCCGCATCAGTAGAAGCAACCACAGGTTCCATGGAAAGTTCTTTAAATCCCAAATCCGCCATGTGTAAGATGTCATTTGCAAAATCCGTATTGTAATGGGTATAAGTGCCCCGGATATAATAGTTTTCCTGGTTTCTGGATTCTGCCAGCTTCAGGAATTTAGGCAGAATAGCATCATATGACCCTTGCCATTTCTTGCTACCCTTAACTTGTCATTTACTTCTTTACGTCCGTCAAGACTAAGAACTACATTTGCCATTTCCTTATTAGCAAATTCAATCACTTCATCATCAAGTAAAATCCCGTTAGTGGTCAGGGTGAATCTGAAGTTTTTATTATGAATTTTTTCCTGCTCACGACCATAAGCTACCAGCTTTTTAACTACTTCCCAGTTCATCAGAGGTTCCCCTCCGAAGAAATCCACTTCCAGATTCTTTCTGGTTCCAGAATTCTCAATAAGAAAGTCCAGCGCTTTTTTGCCTACTTCATAGGACATAAGGCCTCTGTGACCCTGCTGGTATTCTCCTTCTTCTGCAAAGCAGTATTTGCAGGCTAAATTACAGTCATGGGCCACATGGAGACAAATAGCTTTAATTACTGATTGCCGTTCTTTAAACTCATGGGACATGCTGGCATAAATGTCTTCCGAAAACAGTTTGCCCTGGTTCTTAAGTTCTTCTATATCCTGAAAAACATCCTCAATCTCTGCATTTGTTACTTCTGGAAGATGCTTATACTTTTTCAATATGTCAACCGTAATTTTATTTCTGTCAACACCTGCTGCCAGCATATCAATAATATCATATGCTACTTCATCCACACAATGGACAGCTCCGCTGTTTACATCTAAAACTATGTTATAGCCGTTACTTTTATAAGTATGTACCATATTTGGTATCCTTTCTTCATCATAAATATATGTTAGTCTGCCAGCAACTCCTTTTAAAGAATTGGGACATAACGTTAAAAATCGCCATAAGCTTTACAGCCTATAGCGATTTGAAAGTTTAGCTTATTTCTTTAGCTGTTCGCACTGCTGATTAGCAACGCTGCATGAAGTCTTACTTGCTGACTGACAGGATGTCTGGCATTCTCCGCATCCGCCTTTTTTAGCTGAATCAACAAGATTTCTTGTTTCAATAGTCTGTATTCTCTTCATTTTTTACCTCCAACCTGGCAGTCCGGCTATATGCTGGCTACGCCAGAATAACTGTTTTTAAAATTACTTTTACTATATTATCACAGTTATGCAGTTTTATCAATACATAAAGTACCATAAAAGCAATTTTGGTTCTCATTCTATTTTATCTGAAAAAGATCTTTTAGTCTTCCGGCCAGTTCTGTTACAGCCTGAACCGTAGCAGACAATTCTTCCATAGCCGCAGATTGTTCCTCTGTAATACTAAGAGTTTTCTCAGAATTCTGTACGGTGGAATCCAGTTTCCCATTTATCTGTTTATTTAATTCTGCAATATGGGCCGCTGTTTCTTTGGAGTTTTCTGCTAGTGTTTGAATTTCATTAGCTACTACCGCAAAGCCTCTCCCTTCGTTTCCCAGTCTGGCTGCTTCTATTGCAGCATTAAAACCAATTAGTTTTGTATTATTAGCTGCCCTGGTTATATCCTTTAAAACGGATTCAATCTCCTTGGTAACCTGGTCTATACTATGTATTTCCTGTGACAGTTCATGCTGGCTTGTTGTAACATTGACAGCTGATATGGCCAGCGATTCAATAGTCTTGGAGATTTCCACAAAATTGTTTACCAGCTCGGTGGACAGGAACTCCGTTTCAATTCTTTTATATCCGTCCTGGGCAAAAGCATTTGCAATAATATGTAAAACCTCTGCTGCAGCAGTGATATTATCTTTCTTAACAATATCAATTCTTCCTGCCGCCTCCCATAAGCCATGCTCATCCAGCCCTATCTCTCTGGCAACCTGGCGTATCTTGTTTTCACTTGGCTCATCATCAAGAATCTGCCCTCCCAGTATAGTTCCAGGTGTTCTCCTTTTACAATAATGGGAGCTGCAAAATCAATTAATCCCGCATGGCAAGCCCCTACAAATGGCTTTCCTGACTTGACAGCTTCTTCCCCCATCTGGTTATGACACTGGGCGCACCTTTGATCCCCTATGTGGTTTGTATGTATATAGTTACTGCAAAAGGCTCTATAATGGCTGGGTCTGGTTATCTCTTCTCCCTTTCTGTTTACAGAAACTGCTGCGCAGTTCATTCCTAATGCAAAATTGTCCAGAAAATTTTGCAGCATATTAATATCAATGATATCCTCGACTTCTAAGTTTGCTAAGTCTATTTGTCCATTTTTTATACTAATCATCGGAACTCATCCCTCCCATTCACTATATCACCTGATTTTAGTAATAAAGCCTTTAATAAGTAACATTGAAATATTATTCATTAATTTTATCACTATCATTTAACATAGTCCAGCGGTCTTTATAATCCAGCTAAAATTTATACATAAAGCAGTTCCTTTTATCGTAAATATATTAAATGGAGGATTAATCTGATGGGAACTAACAGTAATTATAAACAAATAAAACTTTTAAAGGCAAAAAATAATATGATTTTTTCAAATTTCATCCCAGTAATTATTATTTTCTTTGCTTTAATCATATTAGTGGCTGCTTATTCGTTTTGGGATTCTTATACAAAACAAACCTCTTCAGCTGCAGCCTGTCCAGAAATTTCTGCTAAGCAGGCAGTTCTTATGGATGCAAAAACCGGCGAAATTCTTTATGAAAAAAATGCAACCAGTAAAGCGTACCCTGCCAGTACCACAAAAATAATGACAGCCCTGCTTACCATCGAGACTGTGGAGGCTCTGAATAGTGACATTACTCAAAAAGTTAAAATACCTGCTGAAGCAGTGGGAGTAGAAGGTTCTTCTATTTATTTAACACCCGAAGAACCAGTAAGCATTGAAGATCTGCTCTACGGACTAATGCTACGCTCTGGCAATGATGCGGCAACAGCCTTAGCCTGCATCATCGGTGGCAACCAACAGAACTTCGTAGATTTGATGAACCTGAAGGCTACAGAGATAGGCTGCACCGATACCCACTTTTTAAATCCCAGCGGGCTTTTTGACAAAAACCATTATACAACAGCTGCTGATATGGCATTAATAGCTCAGGCTGCAATGAAAAACAAAACCTTTAAAACCATTGTTTCTGCTGAGGACTGGGAAGCCAGCAGAGCTCCCGATAAATACAATTACTTTTATAACAAAAATAAAGTGGTTCATCAGTATGACGGAGGCAATGGCATAAAAATCGGTTTCACAAAAGCCTCTGGCCGTACCCTGGTAGCTTCTGCAGAACGTAACGGCAGACAATTAATCTGTGTTGTTATGGGAGCTCCCGACTGGTTTAATGATTCTTACAAACTGATGGATTATGGTTTTTCTGTAAAATAGTATCACCCCTTCCCTCCTGGAAAATATAATAATAGTAATTATATTCATCGGGTGGGAGGTCAAATAATGGAATGTTCAAATAATATTGACTGTATTGACAGCGGTACAGAAAACTGTCCCTGTTATCTGGCTGCTACAGGAGATTGCCTCATATGCAGCAGGCTTCAGGGAAAAGAGTACTGTGACTGCCTATGGAAGGGAGTCTGTATATATAACGAATTCATTCAAAATAACCAAAGGGTAAATAATCCAAGAAAAGAGTTCTCCGCAAGAATAGTTTCAAAAAAGCAGTATCTGGAAGATCTATATGTGATTACTCTTGAGGTGGGACGTGGCTTTGCCTTAAAAGCCGCCATACCAGGAAGTTATGTTTTTCTGCAGGCACCAGACTATATTAATTATTATCAGACACCAATTTCAATCATGCAGGTAGATAGTGAAAGAGGTTTTGTTACGGTTCTTGTAAAAAGTATCTCGGCGAAAACAAAAGCAATCTGCATGCAGGAAGACAAACTGACAGTACGCGGCGTATATCGCGGTGGGATTTCAGGAATGCCCAGAATAACCGGTCGTTTTAGCAGAATCCTTCCGGATTTAAAATTACTTATTCTGACAAAAGGAGTAGGCTTTGCACCTGCTATGAACCTGCTTCACTGGGCAGGAAAGAATACTGAAACAGAAATAATAATAGATCCCGATAAAATCTGTACCCAGGTAATATGGGATTACCTGCATCCATTCGCAGCGGATAAAGTTCATATACAAAGTCTTCAGGAATGTCTGGATTCAACTTTACAGGATAAGATTACAGAAGGCGGATATACTGTTGTTGCAGTTTTGGCCTCTGATTATTACATAGAAGAAATCAGGAAAATCATTTCTCGCTTACCAGTTCCCCCTGAATTTATTCACAGTAATAATGCAAATATCTGTTGTGGAGAAGGTGTTTGCGGTGCCTGCAGCTGTGTAGACTCCAGCGGCAATGTCCATAAAAAATGTAAATGCCTCTGAGTATTTCTTTCTATTAAGTATCAAAAACCAAAGGGGCTGTTGCAAAATGATGCTATGCGCTCTTCTAGGCAGACAAGCAAAATAATAAAATGACTTGTTGCTTAGGAGGGAGAACATGAAACCTTTTATACTGCTGGTGCTACCGAGATTATCATTTTTACTTAAATCCCGGTAGCTTTTTGCATCTATACCCATTAGTTTTAATACTTTGTTAGATTTTTTATTAAATAGTTACCATAAAGTTTCAACTTTCATAAAATACGGTAGTTTTTGCCCAAAATACTACCGAAGATTTTTGTTTTTTATCATTTTTAAGAGCAAAAAACTTTTTTTCTTGTCTTATTCACTCTCACATTGGGAATTTGGTGGCCTGGGTTTGGCTGTCTAATCCTCCTAATTAGAATAAATAAAGAGGCTGCTGCATTTTGCAACAACCCCTTTTGATACTGGAATTATTTCCTGATTTCCATCAGATAAACATCATCTGGTGTAATTCTACGCTCTGGAGTATAAATCATCCAGTCGGTTATTTCATCAAGGCCATAATCACCTGTATACCCTTCATGAAGGCTGGCTATGTAATATGGTTCCTGAGTCAGCTTTGCTGTCAGAACATTCTCTTTTATATCCAGCAATTCAAACCATATATGTTCCCTGAAATTATCTTCCGTTTTGTGTTCATCATCAACTTCTAATCCCAGTTTCACTAAAATATGGTTATCTCCACAGCCTAAAGTCTGTTTCATATATTCGATTCGCTCTGCTGCTAGGGCTTTCATTCTTTCTGTTTCTTTTGTGGTAACCATATAAAGAGGGTTATCCTGCAAATATTCGTCATAGATAGAAAGAGGAGCATATTGCCCTTCCTGAAAATCTTCATATGTGGGATAAACAAAGATTGCGCTGGTATTTCCATTATGGCTTTCCGTTCTGTCTGTTTTTCCTCCCAGCATATGTTCATCATAATGTTCTACCGCCTGATTCCAAGGCACCAATGTACTTATCAGGCTAATCTCTTTTGTCATGTGGGCTAAGAAAAGCGGTTCCATGGGTTCTAAAGGCTCTTCAAATTCCAGCATACGATTTGCCATAGTCTCAATAACAGAATAATGGCTTTGATAAACATCTTTAGAAGAATCCAGTATTTCCAGTTCAGGTAACCCGCAGCGATTCAATCCATGGGTATGAAGCCACACAATATCATCTTCTCCGCTTACAGCCTGAACTGTATAAATATATCTCGGGGCAGGCGGAATCTTTGATGAAGCAGCAAGGGCAGCCCATTGTCCGGAAAGGATTTTTTCTGAACTGTCATCGAATATAGCTAATTTATCTGGCAACAACGCATGTATAATCCGAAGCTGTGCATGATACGCGGACAAAGGATCTTCTCCATAAATCATTTCTACAGCCAAACCAGTTTCTGCCCGCTGCAGAGACTCTATATCTACATCTGGGAAAAAGTGCTGTATGCGATACATTTCAGGAAGTTCAAACCCAGTAGGGTATATTTCCACCTGACACTGATCTTCTTCTACGATTAAATCCAGCTTCATGATATCAGAATCCATATTTTCAGAAAGGACCCGAATCCCTTCTGCTTGTGCCAATCTACTGAGCATTCCCTCTAAGTCCATTAAATCCTGTTCTTTTTCGGGCACTGCCAGCATATAAGATTTCTCTTTCATTCTTACCTCCATATTGCTATGTATTAAAATCTAGTGAGATTTGTTGGGCATACACCTCATCCTCAGGATCGTCTGCCGCAACAGCGCTTTCTATGTTCTCAATATCCGGTAAATCTTTTATCGTTTCAAATCCAAAATGCTTTAAAAAGCCATCCGTAGTCCCATAAAGTATAGGTCTTCCAATGGCAGTGGAACGACCTTTTTCCTGGATCAGTTCTTTTTTTATAAGACCTTCAATAACCCTGTCGCACTTTATACCACGGATAGAATCAATCTCACCTTTTGTTATTGGTTGTTTGTAAGCAATAATGGCCAGTACTTCCAATGCCGACTGAGATAATTTCTTTTCCTTTACAGGGGTGCATAGTCTTTCAATATAAGAAGAATTATCTGCATCCGTGACAAATTGAAAGCTCTTATTGACTTCTATTATTCTTATTCCTCTGCCTTCCTGATCATATTCCTGTTTTAATTCCAGAAAATAATCATAAGCATCCTTCCAGTTAATATTAAATACTTCGGCTGCCGTTTTTACGTCTAAGGGTTCCCCCATACGAACATCATAGACTCAAAAGCAGACTTAATTGTCTTTTTAGTTGTCATCCCATTCTCCTATTGCAACGCTGTCCTCTTTCACCGGCGGTACCATTTTAATTTCCATATCTCCAAAAGCCCTGTGCTGCTCCACACTAATCAGTTTATCCCTGATCATCTGAAGCATTGAGGTAAAAGTAAGAACAACATCATATTTGTCACTTTCTTTGTTTATCAGCTCTTTAAATAATATCTTTTTCAGACTGTGCTTTTTAAAAAAACCTACGATGAACTGAACCTTCATCTCAATACTTTGTTTTTGTCTTTCCACTCGAGTATAGTGCTTTCTTACTTCCTCAATTCTTTGTTTTTTTCTTAAAAACAAATTGAATGCAGAAACAAACTGCCTGATATCAAGAGATAAGTATTCGTCAACCTGGTTGGTATACTGATCCATATCCTCTTTAGGTTTTTCAAAACATAAAAGCTTTTCATTTTCATGATTCTCAAGAAGTTCTGCTGCTGCCTTGAACTTTTTATATTCCAGAATCTTTTCCACTAATTCGGTTCTAGGGTCCTCTTCAACAATACCTTCTTCAATCGGTGCACTTCTTGGAAGAAGCATTTTTGACTTTATTTCAATTAAAGCAGCTGCCAGTACCATAAACTCCGTAGCCACATTGACATCTGCCTCCTGCATCCTCTCTACATAGGCAAGATATTGCCCAGTAATTTCTGCCACCTGAATATCGTATATGTTCATCTCGGCATTTTCTATCAAATATACAAGCAGGTCGAACGGACCTTCAAATATATCAATTTTCACTTTATAAGCCATTGCTATCGCCCTCATGTCTTGTATAATAGGTTACACCCGCAACAATGGTAAGACCTCCGATAATCTGCCACAAGGAAGGTATTTCAGCGAACAAAACTACCGCTAGGCCAGTGGCAATAAAAGTCTCCAGATTTTCACAGGTTGCTATGTATAAGGCAGATGTATATCCCAGACACCAGTTGAATACGGCATGAGCGCCAATCTGGCACACCATAGCCATAACAAATATCCAGAACATATCATTTGTGCTATATCCGGTAAATGGAGTTCCTGTTACTATCATTCCAATTGTAAAGGTAATCCAGCAGAAAAGAAATACAAAAAATACATAGACTGATGCATTAATACCTTTTCGGAACTTATTTCCTGCTATAAAATAAAGTCCGATAAAAAGTGCTGCAAACAGACACATAATATCCCCAAACAGTACATCTTTAGAGATGCTGTAATCACTTCCAGATATGATAATACTTCCAATAAAAGCTACTATTACTCCTGCAACTGCCTTTTTATTTGTTTTCTCTTTAAATATGAAAACGGATATTAAAAGTATCATAAAAGGATCTGTCATGGCTAAAACTGTGGCACTGGCAACACTTGTATGCTCTACTCCTGTAAACCAGGAAAAAAAATGTCCTGCCAGACACATACCCGCAACAGCACATCCCCCCAGTTGTTTTCTGGTCATTGCCAAAACTTCATCCTTATGTTTAACCAGAGTCATTATTGCAAATACAGGCAATGCAAAGGCTAATCTATAAAAACCAATTGCCATAGCTGGTGCTGATGTTAATTTAACAAAAATCGAAGAAAATGCTGCGGCAACTACGGCTAGAATCACTACTTTTTTTACGTTTCTCTCAAAAATATTCATTTATGCTCCTTAACTCAAACCAAACCAGTTTACTTTAATACCTTAGGTAAATTTACGTCATAAGGTGGATATACAACGCCTTTTTCCGTCACTACTGCAGTAATATACCTGGCATCCGTCACATCAAAAGCAGGATTATATGTTTTAATGCCTTCTGGTGCCATAGGCTTTTCATACCACATCTTATAGACCTCTTCACCTTTTCTTTCTTCTATATGAATATCCTTTCCTGTAGGCGTATTCAAATCAATAGTTGAGGTAGGTACAAACATATAAAAGGGAATACCATATTCTTTGGCCAATATGGCAACTCCAGAAGTTCCTATTTTATTTGCGCCATCGCCATTGGCTGCCATTCTGTCACAGCCCACAACTACAGCATTTATCCATCCGTTCTTCATAACAATAGAGGCCATATTATCGCAAATCAGAGTTACATCAATTCCTGCTTTGTTTAATTCCCAGGCAGTCAGCCTTGCTCCCTGCAATAATGGTCTGGTCTCATCTGCAAAAACTTTAAAATCATAACCCTGCTCATGGCCCAGATACAAAGGAGCCAGACAGGTTCCATATTTAGCAGTTGCAATAGTCCCTGCATTACAGTGAGTAAGAATACCCATGCCAGGCTTTAAAAGAGATAACCCGTTTCTTCCCATTTCATAACATGCCTTCACATCTTCCTGGTAAATCTTTTCCGCCTCTTCTTTTAACATTTGTTTAATATGTACCTGTTCGCCTTCCCAGGATCCATAATCTCTGTCTCCTGCAAGGGAAAGCAGTTTTTCTTCCATCCTGTTCAGTGCCCAGAAAAGATTGACCGCAGTAGGCCTGGATGAAGCCAGGTATTCTTTTACCTCATGAAACTTGCCACAGAAGTCTTCAAAGTTCACTGCCATAATGTCTCTGGTGCAGACATAAATTCCGTAAGCTGCTGCTACTCCAATAGCTGGTGCACCTCTCACCTTTAGTTCATAAATCGCATCCCATAAGTCTTTTTTGTTTTCAATTTCCAGGTAAACTTCCTGACCAGGCAACAAAGTCTGATCAAGAAGATACATCTTTTCATTTTCATACCTTATAGGTGATATAAACGATGCCATATCTTTTCCTCCAAATCTAAATTCAATGGATTTTTTCCATTTTACTTATTATCCTAACATTTTATTATACACTTTTATCCCGTTCCTGAATAGTCTTAATTAAACACGCCCCGCTGCAAGTGGCTGCAATGCCACCTAAAGCTGTTTCTTTCAGCTGCATAGGTAACAACTTTCCCACCTTGTACATAGCTTCCACAACTTCATCTGCATCAATATAGCTTTGAACTCCTGCCATAGCCAGATCTGCACTAAGTAAAGCATTAACTGCCTGAGAAGCATTTCTTTGAGCACAGGGTATCTGAACCAATCCCCCACAGGGTCACAGACCAATCCCATGATATTCATAAGGGATAAGCTGAAGGCTGTTACGGATTGGGCAGGAGTTCCCCCGCACAATTCCACTGCTGCTGCCGCAGCCATAGCGGCGGCTACTCCGCATTCTGCCTGACAGCCGCCCTCAGCTCCTGCTACCGTAGCATTTTCTGTGACGATTGCTCCCAGTCCTGAAGCAGTAATCATAGCCATAAGCAACTGTGCCTCTGTGGCCTGCTGCTTTTCTGCCACAGAGAGAACTACGGATGGAACAATTCCGCAGGAACCTGCTGTAGGCATGGCACAGATTTTTCCCATGGAGGCATTAACTTCACTGGAAGAGAGTGCTCTGGCCATAACCAGGTTTATAAAATCTCCGCAAAGGGTATCTTTCTTCCCCTTAGCGTAAGCGTACTGGGTTGAAGCTATACCACAAATAAGATTCCCTTCCGGATTGGTGGGCTGCTTCAAGGCCTTTTCTGCTGAAGCTTTCATTACTTCATATCTGAATTTCATGATTTTCAAAATCTCTTCCGGGCTTTTCTCACTGTGTTTTATCTCGTTTTCCAAAATAATCTGCGAAAGGAGTACATCTCTTTCCTGTGCTAATGTTAAAAGCCCTTTTATATTCTTATACATGTTCTCTTTTCCTTTCCTTATGCGCAGGCAATAAACCGCACAATCTGAATATATGGATGTTCTTTCAGTCTTTGCAGAATGTCATCACTGACGGAATCATCGATTTCAATCACGCAGATAGCGTCTTGTTTTTTCTGCATACGACTGACTTTCATGGTTGCTATATTTATTCCGTTGTCAGCTAACACAGTAGCCACATGGCTGATAACACCCTTCTGATCATCCTGCTTAACAAAGATGGTTGGAAGTTCTCCACTGATGCCAATTTCATATCCGTCAATTTTTACAATCCTTACATTTCCTCCACCTATAGAGGCGCCTTGAATTCTTGATTTAATATTTCCATCTTTATAAAAAGTTATTACTACAGAATTTTCATGAGCTCCATCAAGTTCCACAGAATAAAATTCAAATTCTATGCCAGCTGCTTTTGCCAGCTCAAAGGACTTTGAAATATTCTCATCGTCTTCTCTTATTCCTATAACCCCTGCCAGTAACGCCTTGTCTGTGCCATGTCCCTTTCCGGTCTTATCGAATGAACCGTAAAGTCCAAAAGTAACTTTATCAAAATCTCCATTGACAATCTGCCTGGCTATTCTTCCGATCTTTGCCGCTCCTGCAGTATGTGAGCTTGACGGGCCAATCATCACTGGTCCAGCTACTTGAAATATACTTGTGTTCATATTTCCACCTCTACACTCTTTTTCTTATATTTTGGATGCATTCCTGCTTTTATATGTAACATATTTGAAATGTCTATATTGCTTAATCTTCTAACATTATACTTGGAGTTTACAAATTTTACAAACAAAAAACCGGGGATATTATGCCCCGGCTTTTTGCTTTTCTATATTATATGCTTTTTTGGTCGTGATTTTTTTAAATCTTCATTCTGTTCTGCGATTTTTCTAAAACCATGAAAAATCTTATTTTTTCAATTAATTATATCCGTTTACAGAAAGAAAATTTTGTACTCCGCTATATGCAGACATTATTCTGGTTGCATAAGCTGATGAGTAGGTTCCCCGGCTAACCCTGGATGCACCCTGGTTATATGCGGATAAAGCTCTTCCCTTATCCCCATTGTAGTTAGTAATACCTGTACCGATCATACAAGCTCCTACGTTTATATTTGAACGTGGATCATGTAATTGCTGTGCTGATACTCCAAAATTTGCTGCTGTGGCAGGCATTATCTGCATCAGTCCTATAGCACCACTGTTGGAAATTGCAGATGCATTAAAGGTACTTTCCTTATGGGCTATTGCCAATAACAATTTCTCATCTACCTTATAAAGTGCTGCTGCTCTTTTAAACATAAAGACCAGATCCTGTGCATAGGTTGTTGATAAGCTGCCGTTATAATTTAATATATAGTTTACTAACCCTTTGTTGTATCTGGATTCTGATTCGCTCCAGAAACTTTGTGCTGTTTTTCCTTTAATTGTACTTATACATACTCCGTAATATGGATCATAATATAAATTCCAATTAAACACTTTGCTTTTACTCATTGCCTTTGCAGGAATGAATAAATACTTTCCAATTGCCAGTATTGGCAACCCTTCTAAATTAACTTCTTCGACTAGCATTTCAGGCGCCTCTATGACTCCAGTTGTATCCTCAACTTTCGTCTCAGCGGTTGCCCCTTTTTTGTCTGCAAGTTCTTGATAAGCTAATACTTTGACTCCTGATATAACTTGTAATTTCATATCGTAACCATTATTTTTGGCCCAATTTTTGCTAATTGTCTTTTGAGTCTCTTCCGTCTTAAGAAGTTTTAATGTGCGGCTTTCCCAGTCCATTTTTGCTTCAAATCCACAGATATTTCCCATATCTGTACTTAATGGAATGTAAGTCGTGCCTTTATAAAGGAAGAACGGATATTGCAGATTGTAATTTACAATCTCACTTCCATTTATAACGACTTTTTTGTTAAAAAAATCTCCTTGAACGTAATCGTCAGCATATATAGAAATTGATGAGAAAAGTACAATGGTCAATGAAAGCCACACAGATATAAGCTTCTTTGCCATACCTTGTTTCTCCTCTCTTTCTCCTATGTCTTTTGTAAGACACTATTTATTATAGCACTATTTAACAAAAAGTATACCTTTTTGCTCATATTCAGAAAATTGAAACCGCAGTAACCTCTTGCTAACTTGTTGATTTTTCAGCACTTTTAAAATGCATGTTTGTACAAAAAAACTTTATTTTAGTACTTGACAGTACTAATATGCTCTTCCTTATTTGACAAATTGCCCCAAATTTGCTGTTGTCTGTCAACCCTTCTCCTTTTCTTGACTTTTTGTATTTTTTTCTCTATACTGTTTGCAGTAGCTAACTACTTAAGGGTAATTTTAATATAAATTTTATATTTTTAAAACGTATTTTTGAGGTAATAAATGGTATTAACTTTAGATAAATTAAAACCGGGATGTAGCGGCATCATCAGTGCCGTAGGTGGCGAAGGAGCTCTTCGGCGCAGACTGTTTGACTTAGGACTGACTCCAAACACCCTGGTACTGGTAAGAAAAGTGGCTCCTTTGGGAGATCCCATCGAACTTTATTTGCGGGGCTTTGAGCTCACATTAAGAAAGGAAGACGCAAACCGCATTCAGGTTAAAGAGGTGTCCGTAGATGAATAAAAAGCACTTACATAAGATTAATATCGCTTTAATAGGGAATCCCAACTGTGGTTTGACAACTGTCTTTAATCAGATGACCGGTGGCCAGCAGCATGCTGGCTATTTTTCCACGTCCCACAGGGCAACAAAAGAAGGACCCGTACGTAGACACAAAGGAGTCAGCGTTATCGAACTGCCCGGAACTTATTCCCTTTCTGCCTATACCGTTGATGATGTTGATACAAGAGATATACTGTTAAAAGGCCGGCCAGATGTAATCGTCAACATTATTGATTCCACCTCTATCGAAAGGAATCTCTATTTAACTCTGCAGTTAATGGAACTGGAAATTCCTATGGTTTTAGCCCTTAATATGATGGATGAAGTCAAAAGCAATAAGATTTCTATCGATATTCAAAAATTATCAGAGGAGCTTACTATTCCCGTTATACCTATCTCCGCAAGTAAAAATGATGGCATTCATGATTTAATACATTATGCTATAGAAGCAGCTCAGAAACAGACCATTCCCCAAAAGCTTGATTTCTGTACAGGATACATCCACACTGCCATTCACTCAATAGCTCATTTAATAAGTGAAGATGCTGAAAGAGCAGGCCTTCCTTTGCGGTTCTGTTGTACAAAAGTAGTAGAAGGTGATGAGCCTATTCTAAAAGAACTGGCCCTTAAAGGTCCGGAGCTTGATATCATATGGCACATTGTAGAAGATATGGAAAATCATCTTCATACGGACCGGGAAGCAGCCATGGCTGATATGAGGTATGCCTTTATCGAAAAGATTTGTGCTGGGGCAGTAACCAGAATATCTGAAAATACAAAAGAGCACGAGCGTTCCGTAAAAATTGATAAAATTCTGACTCACAGAATTTTTGCTATACCAATATTTGTGGGAATTATGTTTCTTGTATTCTATTTTACTTTCAGCTCTGTAGGGGCTTTCCTCAGTGCCCAGCTTTCCAGATTCATTGATATGATTATTGATTTTATAAGTACCGGCCTTATAGGTGCAGGAGTCAGTCCTGTTCTGTATGCTTTAATCATAGATGGGATTTGCGCAGGCGTAGGGAGTGTATTATCGTTCCTTCCAATTATCGCAGTACTATTCTTCTTTTTGTCTATTTTAGAAGACAGTGGTTACACCCCCGGGTAGCCTTCGTAATGGATAAGCTTTTACGAAAACTAGGGCTTTCAGGACGATCCATTGTGCCAATGCTTATTGGCTTCGGTTGTTCCGTCCCTGCTATTATGGCTACCAGGTCTCTCTCAAGTACAAGAGACAGACAACTGACTATTGCTTTAATCCCATTTATGTCCTGCAGCGCAAAGCTTCCTATTTACGCTATGTTTACTGCGGCATTTTTCAGTCACGATAAAGCGCTTATAATGACCGCCATTTATCTTACCGGCATTATTGTCGCCATCATATGTGCTTCAATTTTTAAAAATACTATTTTTAAAGGCAATCCCGTTCCTTTTATAATGGTGCTTCCACCTTACCGCGTACCTGCGGCTAAAAGTGTCTGTCTCCGAATGTGGGAAAATGTTAAGGGTTTTATAAAAAAAGCATTTACGGTTATATTTATAGCTACTATTGTTATATGGTTCCTTCAAAGTTTTGATTTTGGATTAAATCTGGTAAACAACAGCGAAAGCAGCATCTTAGCGTCCCTGGGACGGGCAGTTTCTCCAATATTTTCTCCTCTTGGATTCGGAGACTGGAGAGCTGCGACCGCACTAATAACCGGACTTTCTGCAAAAGAAGCGGTAGTAAGCACTATGGCTGTTTTAACTGGAGCCACAGAAGGTGCTTCATTGACCACAATGCTTACGGAAATCTTTACACCTTTATCAGCGTTTGCCTTTATCGCTTTCTGTCTTCTATATATGCCTTGCGTAGCCACACTGGCAACAATCAGAAGAGAGCTGGGGGGATGGCGTTATGCTATCCTGACTGTATGCTTCCAAACCACAGTAGCCTGGATAACGGCTTTTATCATCTATAATGTAGGAAGCCTGATTCTTTAAATAATTTCTTTATAAAAAAAGGTTGATGCCCATTGCATCAACCTTTTATGTTTTAATTCAGCGTTTTTCCTTCTTCTTATCTTTCGCCGATAGGAATATAATCACACAATTCAGCTACATCTTTATAGGCCGGCCTTATGATTTTACCTGCATTGATTAGTTCTTCTATTCTATGGGCACTCCACCCTGCCATTCTTGCTATGGCAAATATAGGTGTATAAAGCTCTAAAGGCAAATCCAGCATACTATAAACAAATCCGCTGTAAAAGTCAATGTTTGCGCTGACTCCTTTATATATCTTTCTTTCCTGACAGATAATTTCTGCAGCGATTCGCTCAACACTGGCATATAGTGCATATTCTTTTCCCTTGTTTTTTTCCTTGGCCAGACTTTCTACGAACTTTTTAAAAATTTCTGCCCTTGGATCTGATAGGGAATATACCGCATGACCCATGCCATATATCAGTCCGGATTTATCAAACCCTTCCCCATTTAACAGTTTTTTCAGATATTCCCTGATCTGAGCTTCATCTTCCCAGTCAGCGACACATGACTTCATATCATCAAACATCTGCACCACTTTTATGTTGGCACCTCCATGTTTAGGCCCTTTTAAAGAACCTAAAGCTGCTGCTATGGCAGAGTACGTATCTGTACCTGATGAAGATACCACATGGGTAGTAAATGTTGAGTTATTCCCCCTCCATGCTCTGCGTGAAGAACCAAAGCCAAGTCTAAAATCCTAGCCTCAAGTTCTGTGTACTGGCTGTCTGGTCTCAGCATGTGGAGTATGTTTTCTGCTGTTGATAATTCGGACTTTGGTATGTGTATATAAAGGCTATCCCTGTAATGATAATGTCTGGATGCCTGATATCCGTACACTGCAAGCAGAGGAAATACTGCAGTAAGCAGAAGGCACTGTCTAAGTACATTTGGTATGGAGGTATCATTAGGCTTCTGATCATAGGAATGCAGCGTCAATACCCCCTTGCCAGACTATTCATCATATCTGTGCTAGGAGCCTTCATAATAATATCTCTAACAAAACTCGGTGGCAATGTGCGATATTCCGCCAAAAGCCGGTTAAAATCCTCTAGTTCCTTTTTAGAAGGTAAACTTCCAAAAATAAGGAGATATGCTACCTCTTCAAAGCCAAAACGTTTTTCATTAACAAACCCTCTTACTATATCATTTATGTTTACACCCCGGTAATACAATCTACCTGGTGCCGGAATTTTTTCTCCAGTTTGCTCATCTACATCAAAAGCATATATCCCGGAAATTTCTGTTAGCCCTGTAAGTACACCATTTCCTTTCAGATCTCGAAGTCCCCTGTTCACTTCATACTTCTTATACAACGAAGCCTCAATCGTACTGTTCTTTACACATTTTTCAGCCAGTCCCTGGATTTCTTTTGTTATTTTTGAATATTTGTCATCTAATCTATCGCTATACATATTTTCTGTTCCCACACCCCCCGTTATTACTTTATAAGCAAATTAATACATTTTTGCTTTATTTAATTACTGTATTAGTTAAATAATTATTAGGAATCCCCCGCTATTTCAATACATTTTTAATATATTATAAATAAAAACATGTTCCTTGTAAAGACAAATTAGTCCATTGATTTTATTTTCCAGTATAATATCATGATAAAAAGGACTGAACCTGGCAAATAACAGGCTTCAGTCCTTAAAATTTACTTCATGTGCTTTATCCTTTTTTACAGTTCTTCATAGAATACTACTTTATCTTTACCCGTTTTTTTTGCTTTATACAAAGCCTGATCTGCTTTTTCATATAATTCTTTAAAGCTATATGTTTCATATCCAAATAAAGTTACTCCCACGCTTGCAGATATGGTCCCCACTTTTCATCTTCGTGAGAAATCTGCTCAATAACCTTATGGATTTTTTTAGCCAGATGAGCTGCCTCATTTTTCCCTGTAATATTTTTAAAGAGAAATAAGAATTCATCTCCACCTAATCTGCCCACAAGGTTTTCCTCACCGGCAACAAGTTCCAGTTCCAGTGCAATTCGCTTTAGCAAAGTGTCTCCCTCAGGATGTCCATATCTGTCATTAATACTCTTAAAGCCATCCAGATCAATAATCACCAGGCTATGTAAATCATAATTAGGGTAATTTGTCCGTTGCAGGCTTATTTGATTATCTACACTTATTTTCAACAAAAATTCTTTTAATTCGGATTCAATCTTGCGTCTGTTAAACAGTCCTGTTAATGAGTCTGTTTCTGCTTCATTACGTAAGGAATTTTCCATTCTGCTTTTTTCTATATTTAAAAATTCTATCATTTTAAGATTTGTTGCATTCATTTTATTCTTTAGCATGATTATATAAATCAGAACACCTATAGCCGCAGCAACCAAAACTATGATGGAGCCTAAGAAGAATTGGGGATTTGAATAGTACAGCTTTCTAAACTTAGGTTGTTCATATACAACATAATTACTTAAAATAATATTTGACAATTCCATATCAGAAATGCAGTGAAGGCCCTTGTTTAATATATTTAAAAGCTCAATATCTTCATTTTTCGAAACCCCTAAAGATAAATCTTCAGAATATCCAATTAAATCCTGTCTGATTAAATTTACAAATTTAGGATTGGCCAGGTAGTAATTTGCAGCGTAAGCATTGGCTATTGTAGCATCCGCTTCCCCAGAGTTAACAGCTTCAAAGCAATCTTCTACCGTGTCATATTCCTTTACGTCATAATTCTTGAGTATATCCAGATAGTAATCTTTTGGCATGGCAATCTGCTTTATACCATCAAAATTACGATCTTTTGCAATTACCCCTACCAGGGATGCATTAATACAAATACTGGAGGTGTATATGCCCTCTTATCTGAAATGTTGTAATCGTGGGATACCAGACTAATCATATCCGCTTTTCCCGTCTTTACATCATTTAAAGCCTCACTTAAATCTTTTGCTCTGATAAACTCAAACTTAAGCCCAGTATATTTTGATAATAGGTCAAACAGGTCTTTTGTAACGCCTTTTATATTTCCCGTTTCCTTATCATAATATTCAATGGGCTGCCAGCCCTGATCATATGCAACTTTTACAGTTCTTTTTTCATTTATATAGTTAAGTTCCTCCACGGTAAAAGATGGAGCTGCAACGTTTCCCTTAATAAAATATTTATTTTGTATCTGCATATCATAAGAGGGATTGCTGTTTTTTATATTCTGCATGGACTTATTTAACTCACCCATCAATTCCTGGTTATTCTTATTTATGCCATAATACAGAGGGCGTTGATCCATCCTGCCGATTACTTTATTATATTTTTTATTTGTCTCAACAGAAGTAAAAATTGCTTGAACCTGACCCTTTTCCAAAGCAGCTTCCATATCTTTCAGAGTTTTATAGTATTTTTTATGTAATTTTATATGATTCTGATAGGAATAATCATCTAAATAGGACTCTTGATAATCATCTTGTAATACCCCTACAGAAATTCCGTTAATCTTGGAAAAATCGTCAAAATTTAAGTGTGTATCGGTATTTTTTGTATATAACTGTGCCTGAGATACTCTGTTAGATAAGTGTGAATAGATGATTTTGTCAGACTTTAGTGCTTCTTTATCTATTCCTCCAACAATATCCACCTCACCATTTTCCAACATTCTGATACAATCCGGAAATGAAGCTATGATGAATTCATAGTCCCATCCTGCAAATTGAGATATTTCTTTTAAGTAGTCATATCCATATCCTGAATATACACCGTTTTTATCAACTTCCTGATATCGGTCATAGAGATAGTAGCCAACCTTTACGACTTTCTTTTCCTTGGGCAATTTTATATCCCCATAGCTGACTTGGGGTTGTATAAAAACCAGCATTGTAATGAAAGCTAAAAAAGCAACAGAAACTCTAACTAATATCTCAATTAAATGCTGATTCATCTTCATCATAATACTGTTTCTCCCTTAATTTTAAGTTATTAATAGTATATTAAAAATTTTGACAATTTTCTACCTAATTTTGGAATTATCAAAAAATAATTAAAAAAGGTGGATATTAAAATCCACCTTTTCTTTAAAAGTTTATCTTTTTCGTCTGGCACCATTTTCTGCCAGATTCATTCTGCTAATCTGTTTTAATAAGCTGACTTGTGCTCTGGCAAGCTCGTCTGCACCTGTATTGGTTTCATTATGGGATTCAAGCCATTTTTCTACAGTAGCTTTCCTCTTGGAAGCTCTTTCTATATCAATTTCTTCAACCCATTCAGCAGCGTCTGTATATATAACGAAATTCTCTTTTACGTCAATATACCCGCCAGCTATAGATGCAGCCTTAAACTCATTAGAGCCCTCTTCCTTGATCCACATAACTCCTATATCAAGAAGCTTACATGCCCAAGTGTGGTCTGCCATAAATCCCTCTTCACCTGTTAAGGTTCTGACTATAACCATCTCAACCTTATCTTTATAGAATAGTTTTGAAGGTGTTATAACTTCAAGTAATACACTCTTAGCCATTTTATTATCTCCCTTCCCGGCGAAAAATTATTTTGACGCCTTAAACTTTTCTACAACTTCGTCTATACCACCTGCAAGCAAGAACATAGATTCAGGGATTTCATCGTGCTTACCTTCAAGAATTTCTTTAAATCCTCGTATTGTTTCCTTTAATGGAAGATATTTTCCTTCCATACCAGTGAACTGCTCTGCAACACTAAATGGCTGAGATAAGAATCTCTGGATTTTTCTTGCTCGGGAAACGATAAGTTTATCAGAATCTGACAACTCATCCATACCAAGAATTGCGATAATATCCTGTAAATCCTTATATCTCTGAAGAACTTCCTGTACGCCTCTGGCTGTGTCATAGTGTTCATCACCAAGAATATTAGGATCCATAATTCTTGAAGTAGATTCAAGCGGGTCAACTGCCGGATAAATACCAAGCGCACTGATTGAACGTGACAATACTGTCGTAGCATCCAAGTGAGCAAAAGTAGTTGCCGGAGCAGGGTCAGTCAAGTCATCAGCAGGTACATAAATAGCCTGTACTGATGTAATAGAACCCTTCTTTGTTGAAGTAATTCTTTCCTGCAATGCACCCATTTCAGTAGCAAGTGTTGGTTGATAGCCTACCGCTGATGGTACACGTCCTAGTAGTGCCGATACCTCTGAACCTGCTTGTGTAAATCTGAAGATATTGTCAATGAACAGAAGTACATCCTGTCCTTCAACATCTCTGAAGTATTCTGCCATAGTTAAACCTGTCAGGGCTACTCTCATTCTGGCTCCCGGCGGTTCATTCATCTGACCAAATACCATAGCTGTTTTATCAATAACGCCTGATTCTATCATTTCATAGTACAGGTCATTACCTTCTCTTGTTCTTTCACCAACGCCAGCAAATACAGAAATACCGCCATGTTCTTTTGCGATATTACTGATAAGTTCCTGAATAAGAACTGTTTTGCCTACACCAGCACCGCCGAAAAGACCAACCTTTCCGCCTCTGGTATATGGTGCAATTAAGTCGATAACCTTGATTCCCGTTTCGAAAATCCTCGCACTTGTATCCTGTTCTTCAAAAGGTGGAGCATCTCTGTGAATAGAGTGCTTTTCCGCTGTAGCAACAGGACCTTTTTCATCTATTGTTTCACCTATAACATTAAATAATCTGCCCAGTACTTCTTTCCCTACAGGAACCTGAATAGGAGCTCCTGTATTAATAGCTTCCATACCTCTTGTTAAGCCATCTGTAGCTGATAAAGCAACACATTTTACGATATCATCTCCAACGTGCTGTGAAACTTCTGCCACAATATCTCTGCCCTCGTGCTTTATGATGATAGCATTTAACAGTTCAGGCATATGTTCGGGTGAAAATTTTATATCAATAACCGGTCCGATAATCTGGTGAATAATACCTTTATTCTGTTCCATATTCCAAACCACCTCCCTACTTCTTTTGTAACAACTTATTTTTGGGCTTCTGCCCCTGCAACAATTTCAATAATCTCATCTGTGATAGCAGCCTGTCTAGCTCTGTTATAGAATAGAGACAGATTTTCCAGCATTTCTCTGGCATTATCTGTAGCGTTTTCCATAGCCATTCTTCTGGCAGCATGTTCACAGGTAGCAGATTCAACAATAGCTCCGTATACCTTTATTTCGACATATTTAGGAATCAAATATTCAAATACAGCCTCAACCGATGGCTCATATTCAACTTCTCTGTCATGTTTAATTACTTCCGGGTCATTTTTTATATCAATAGGCAGTAATGTTTCGCGTTTCACTTCCTGCTCCATAGAGTTTTTAAAGGAAGTATAAATAATCACTACCTCATCAATTTCACCAGAATTATACATATCTATAATAGGTCTACTGATTTGTTTTGTTTCTAAGAAAGAAATACTCTCTGGAGCCTCTGAATATTCACTATAAATATCATAACCTCTCTTTGCGAAATATTCCTTTCCTTTTGTTCCTACAGCAACAATCACCGGTTTTTCGGGATCAGCCTTAATCTCAGCTTCTGCTTGTTTTATAATGTTGGAGTTAAATCCTCCACATAAGCCTCTGTTACTTGTTACAATAATGTAACAAGTTGTTTTAATCTCACGGCTCCCAGCCAGATACTGCTCTGGGGCATCACTGATATTGTTGAAAATATCTGCTATAGATTCTGTAATATAATGAAAATATTCAGTTGTTTTTTCGAAGGTGGCCTTAGCTCTTCTCAGCTTTGCAGCAGAAACGAGCTTCATCGCACTGGTTATGTGCTCTGTGCTGGTTACGCTCTTTATGCGGCGTTTTATATCCTGCATATTATTTGAAGCCATATTCTCCTCCTATAAAGACCTGTCCCAGTTCACCATGTAAACTATGGAAAGATCATTGCTTAAAAATCACAAATTGAACATTTGCAGATTTTTACTGTAGTGACATTCCTAGTTGTTTCGTACTTCTTTGTACTTTGTAATCGCTTCTTTAAGAATTTCTTCCGTAGCTTCATCAAGTTTGCCACTGGATTTGATGTTTTTACCAACCTGCGGATATTGTGTATCCATAAAGTCATAAAAACCATGTTCAAATTCTTTTATCTGCTCAACAGGAATGTCTGCAAGGAAGTGGTTAACTGCAGCATATATAATCATAACCTGATGTTCAACTGCAATTGGCTTATACTGTCCCTGCTTTAATATTTCCATTAAAATCAGTCCGTGATCCAGTCTGGCTCTTGTATCCTTATCAATATCCGAACCAAATTGTGAAAAGCTTGCCAGCTCGGTATACTGTGCCAATTCAAGCTTGATCTTGCTGGCTACCTGTTTCATGGCCTTTATCTGCGCATTACCACCTACACGGGATACAGAGATACCCGCATTAACAGCTGGTCTCTGTCCTGTAAAGAATAATTCTGTTTCCAGGAAGATCTGGCCGTCAGTGATGGAAATAACATTTGTCGGAATATATGCAGATACATCTCCAGCCTGAGTTTCAATAATAGGCAATGCTGTAATAGAGCCTCCGCCTAATTCATCAGAGAGCTTGGCAGCTCTTTCCAGTAATCTGCTGTGTAAATAGAATACATCTCCAGGATAAGCTTCTCGTCCTGGTGGTCTTCTAAGCAATAATGACATTGCTCTGTAGGCAACAGCATGTTTTGATAAGTCATCATAAATGATTAACACATCTTTGCCCTGATACATAAAATGTTCTGCCATAGCACAACCTGCATAAGGGGCAATATACTGAAGCGGTGCTACATCACTTGCTGTTGCAGACACAACAATAGAGTAACCCATGGCACCTTTATTTTCAAGAGTCTGTACCAACTGGGCTACTGTAGATTTCTTCTGTCCAATAGCAACATAAATACAAATTACGCCAGAATCCTTCTGGTTCAGAATAGTATCTATAGCGATAGCTGTTTTACCAGTCTGTCTGTCTCCGATAATCAGTTCTCTCTGTCCTCTGCCGATTGGTATCATGGAGTCAATAGCCTTGATACCAGTCTGTAAAGGCTGGTTAACTGATTTTCTTTGCAATACTCCTGGCGCTGGATATTCAACAGGTCTATGCGCTTCCGCACTGATAGGCCCTTTACCATCAAGAGGCTGACCTAATGCATTTACTACACGGCCAATTAAGTCATTACCTACCGGTACTTCAACAACCTTTCCTGTAGGTTTTACAATGTCACCTTCTTTTATGTTCTTGTCGGAACCAAGCATAACTGCACCAACGTTATCTTCTTCAAGATTTAACGCCATACCATATACTTCCCCTGGAAACTCAAGCAGTTCGCCCGCCATGCATTTCTCCAGTCCGTAAATTCTGGAAATGCCGTCTCCGACCTGTATAACAGTACCAAAATCAGAAATCTCAAGCTTATTTTTATAATTCTTAATCTGTTCTTTTATTACGGCACTTATTTCTTCGGGTTTGAGGTTCATGTCAGCAACCTCCTCTCTATATAATAGTATTGTTAAGGTCATCAAGACGCTTCCTGATAGATGCGTCAATAACCTTGCCGTCAATTAGTATTTTTATACCACCAATTAATTTGGTGTCAATTTCATTTTCAAGCTTAACATTTTGTTGTAAAAGCTTTCCTGTTTCAGCTTCAAATTTTTCGAGCCTATCAGTGCTAAGAGGCTTAACGGATAATATTTTTCCGTAAGAAATGCCCTCTTCTTTATTTAAAAGTTCCTTGTAAACCTTTATGGCTCTCTCAAAATGCCTTGTTCTTCCTTTATCAACCATGACATACAGGAAGTTCAAAAGCTCTTCCGAAATGCGGCCTTCCAAGATAGACTTTAAAACGTCTTTCTTTTCAGCAATGGAGATTACCGGAGTGTCGATAAAGGCACACAGATCAGGCTCTCGTTCTAACAATTCAAGAAACTGTGTGGCCTCATCAAGGATTACATCCTTTTTATTGACCTCACATGCCGCTTGAAATAGAGCATTACCATATGTCATTCCAACCGTTAATTCTGCCATTTCGCTGCACCTACCTGTTCAATGATATTATCAATTAGATGCTCCTGACCTTCCAGCTCTAAATCCTTTTCCAGGATTTTTTCTGCAGCAAGCAATGCCATTGCAGCAACCTGAGCCTTCATTTCTGCTAAAGCCTTCGCCTTCTGGCGTTCAACTTCATTTTCTGCATGAAGCTTTATTTCTGCTGCTTTTGCATTTGCTTCATTAATAATATCACTTGCCTGAGCTTCTGCTTTTATTTTTGCATTTTTAACTATTTCTCTACCTTCTTGTTCAACATTTGAAATGCGTTTGTTGTATTCATCCATTTTTTCATCAGCTCTTCTGTTAGTGTCTGCTGCATGATCAAATGAATCCTGAATAGACTGTTTTCTGTTTTCAAGCATTTCAATAAACGGCTTGTATAGAAACTTTGCCAAAACTGTCACAAGGATTAAAAAGTTTACAATAGCAAAGATAATCTCTGTGAAATTTATACCTAATGCTTCAACCATAAATAAACCCTCCTTGTGGCTGACTTGTTATAACGAAACAAATCAACTACATTTTTGATAGTAAAATAAAAGTAATTAGTAGTCCATAGATTGCTAAAGCTTCCATAAATGCCATACAAAGAATTAAGTTTGTACGAAGAGTACCTACCATCTCAGGTTGTCTTGCCATACCTTCCAAAGCTTTTGCTGATGCTATACCTTGACCAATACCAGGGCCGATAGTTGATAGACCGATAGCTAATGCTGCTGCTAATGCAATTGTCATTTTATTTTCTCCTTTCGTTTCTGCTGATAAACTTCAGCCGTATGTTTTTATAATTTATATATATTCTACTGTGAGGCTTAGAAGCCTCCAGTTAAATAAATATCCTATATAAAGAACTTTTAAAAACGTTGATTTAAATGTTCTGAGCCTTTAAACGCTCATGTTCCTCTGCTCCATGCTCTGCTGCTTCTGAAATATAAATTCCTGCAAGCAGAGAAAATACCATAGCCTGAATCAGTCCCATCAGTACGCTGAAAGCCTGCATAAGAATTGGAAGTCCAAAAGGAACCATACCGAAAAATGCGCTTGTTACAGCTTCTTCACCAAAGATGTTTCCGTAAAGTCGCAATGTAAGAGATATTGGTTTAACAATGTCTTCAAGTAACATAAGCGGGAACAGGAAAACGATAGGCTGTAATAAATGCTTATAGTACTTTAATCCATGAGTTTCTCTGATTCCAATAAACTGAACACAGAAGAAGACAATAATTGCCAGACCTGCTGGGAAGTTTATTGAACTGGTAGGTGCTTTTAATCCTGGTAACTCTCCTGAAAGAGGCAGTAAACCAGTATAGTTACATATCAGCACATAAATAAATAATGTTGCCACAAGCGGGAAATATTTACGTCCTGCATACTCACCCATTAAATCTTCAAAGAAACCACTAAGCTTTTCTACAATGACTTCTATAACATTCTGAAGCCCAGATGGAATCATTTCCATATGTCTGCTTGCCACAATCGCTAAAAAACAGAGAATCAGTGTTATAACTGAACTAGTTATCATAGCATTAGTAATCCCCATTGAATTTAACATTTCTATCATTTTGCTTTCCTCCTAAATGCAAATTAGTCTATATAGTTCTACGTTTTTTTACATCTCTGTTTTTTGTAATATCTTTTGGACAGAAAAAAGCTTGCCTGCTAAAACCAATGTAAAGGCAGTAGCTACTACCAGCGCAATAAAATCAAACGGAATCATGTTTCTAACTAAGAAAGTAACCAGCAAAATAATTGCATTTACCACATAGCTTATAATAAGCCTTGTAGTCACGGCTCCGATTTTAATCGTATTGTCTGTTTCTTTAACTAATTTTCTCCAAAGAAAAATGTATTTTAAAAATCCAGCCAACCCGCCATATAAAATACCAACTATGGCACCTATCACATATTCCAATTTTAGCAAACCTCTCTATAAAAAAACTATCCCAATATACAATTTTGTAATATTGACTTTATTATACTCTCAAATTTTCTGTTGTAAAGAATTGTTGTTTTTAAAAATTTTCTCACAATGTCCATTTTTGTCGAAAAATCGTTTATAATGCTTGAAATTAGTAGGTTCTCTAAGCTATCATTGTTTATTTTTATGCAACCATTTGCAAAAACTATTGTGAGCAAACTAGTAATTTTTATACTGTTTTAGCATACTTTGTAGCAACAAACTTGTCCTATTTTCATTTTTTTTACTATTGCCAGTGCATTTTTCCTTTAGAAAGTCTGATTTTAATCTTTGATTATTATTTATCATTCTTTTCATTATTATAATCACTCTTTTCACAATAATAAAATTTATTATTACACATCATGGATTACATTCTTTGCCCATTTTTTAGACCGGAATCTTCTAACTAATATAAAAGATTTTAAAATGTCTTCTGTCTTCACTAACAGCACCGCAAGATAAATAGGTAAATGTAGCACCAAAGCCGTAATAAAAGCCATAGGCACAGCATAAAGCCAGACGGTCCCTGTTTCCACGGCCATAGCAAAGATAGTATCTCCACCAGATCTTAGTATACCCGTAATGCAGATTCCATTATATACTATCAGCCACATAAATGCCCCATACACAAGGAGAATATAAAAAGCGTCCTCCCGCCCTGCAGGAGTCAAATCAAACAGGCTGATGATAAATTTAGAGCTGATCATGAGTACTCCCCCAGAAATAATTCCCAGAGCAATTCCTACACGCAGTAGTTTTCTTCCAAGTTCATAAGCAAAATCCAGCTTCCCTTCACCCAGTTTCTGTCCTACAAGAATCAAAGTAGCGTCACCAATGCTGAAGGCCGCCAGTATGAACAGATTGTTGATGACATTGCTTGCCTGGACTGCAGCATATTCGGTTACCCCCACACGGGCATAAGCAGCCACATACATGGCAGTTCCAACACTCCAGAAGGTTTCGTTCATAGTAGTTGGTACAGCATTTCTAACAATTCTTCTCACCAGTTGTCTGCTCCATCCAAAATGCTCAGAAAAATGTCCTGCCACTATATTCTTTTTTACAAACACTACGAAGAGAATTAAAAGAAGCTCAAAACACCTTGCAATCAGCGTGGCCAAAGCGGACCCTGTCACCCCCAGTTTTGGAGCCCCAAACTTTCCAAATATAAATACATAATTCAAAATAGTATTGGTGGTGAAAACAAATATGCTTATGTAAAGTGGTATTTTAGTCTGCTGTGTAGTTCGAAGAGCTGCAGTAAAAGGTACTGTCACGCTTATAGTCAGAAAGGTAAATGCGATTGTACGTATATATCCGGTGCCTAATTTAATCAGCTCAGGAATATTGGTAAAAAGCTTCATTACCGTCTGAGGGAAAAGCATGGCTATAAGAAAAAATACGAGGCTTATAGAAAGGCATACACAAATAGCAAAGCCTGTAGTTTTCTTAATGTTCGTTAAATCTTTAACACCCCAGAATTGAGCCATAAACGTAGCTACACCGCTGGTAAACCCAAACATCACTATCCAATGTATAAAACAAATCTGTATGGCAATGCCCACTGCCGCCAGTTCCGTCTCCCCCAGACTTCCAACCATTAAATTATCTATCAGGTTCAGGGAAGAAGAAATCAGGCTCTGCATGGCTATGGGCAATGCTATCACCAGCAATTTTTTTAATAAATATTTATTTTCAATGGTTACTAAAGTTTCTTCTTTAATATATCAACAATCCTTTCACATGCATGACCATCACCATAAGGATTTACGGCATGAGCCATAGCGTTATAGGCCTCCTGATTCGTTAGCAGCTCTTTAGAGAGATTATAAATGGTCTCCATTTCAACCCCCGCAAGCTTTACTGTACCAGCCTCTACAGCCTCAGGCCTCTCTGTCTCTTTTCTTACAACCAGCACTGGTTTTCCAAGAGATGGTGCTTCCTCCTGAATTCCACCTGAATCCGTAATAATAAAATAGGATTTTGCCATAAGATTTTCAAAAGGCTGATATTGAAGGGGATCAATTAAATGAACCCTCTCCATGTTGTTTAAAATCTTATTAGCTGTTTCACGCACCTTAGGATTCATATGCATAGGATAAACAATTTCCACATCTTGAAACTCTTCAGCAATTTTTCGAATAGCACCAAAAATGTGTTCCATATTTTCCCCTAAGTTTTCTCTTCTGTGGCAAGTTACTGTAATAACACGCTTGCTTTCAAAATCAATCTTTTTAAGCGTTTCATCTTCAAATTCATAAGGTTTGTCCACTACCTGAAAAAGTGCATCAATAACAGTATTTCCCGTAATATAGATATTATCATCAATAACGCCTTCTTTTAGCAGATTCATTCTATTTTTTTCTGTTGGAGAAAAGTGAAAATCTGCAATATGACCTGTTAATACCCGGTTCATTTCTTCAGGATACGGGGAATATTTATCATAGGTTCTCAGTCCTGCCTCCACATGTCCTACCTTTATCTGCTGATAAAAGCTTGCAAGAGCTGCAGCAAAAGTAGTAGTAGTATCTCCATGTACCAAAACCACATCTGGCTTTTCTTTTTTCAAAACTTCTTCAAGCCCCACCAGTACATTTGATGTAATCTGACTGATAGTCTGGTTCTGCTTCATAATATTCAGGTCATAATCAGGTGTCAGCTGGAACAACTCTAATACCTGATCCAGCATTTCCCTATGCTGAGCAGTTACACAAAGCACAGATTCTATGCCTTCTGTTTCATTTAATTTTTTTACTAAAGGTGCCATTTTTATAGCTTCCGGTCTTGTTCCAAAGACAGTCATTACTTTCATCCTTACACGCTCCTATTCTTTTGACTCATCTTCTTTGATGTCTAAACCCTCTGTGTCATCTTTTTTAATATCTGAAACGTCTTCACCTTCTGTGGTCTCCTCATCCTCCGGCTCATCTTCATTACCTGCCGGCTCATCTGCCTTGTTACTTTCTTCCTGCTTTGAAGGTTCAATCTGATTCGTTTTTATATCTAAATTATTTTTTTGTTTCTTTTCCAATTTCTTTTGCTGTTTTTCTTCATGGGCAATATTAACTGCTTTAATCTGCAGCCTCCAATTATTAGCGTCTGTCAGGAATACATATATATACATGGCTGCTATGCCAATCAAACCTGCAGTCTCTACAAATAAATCCCTGCTGAAAAGCACCGCTGCTACTCCCATTACACCACTTATTCCATATAAGGTAAGTACGGTCCTTCGCTGACCCAACCCAGCAGCCATCAGTCTGTGATGAAGATGTCCTTTATCTGCTTCCATAATAGGTCTGTGGTTTACTAATCTTCTAAGTATGGCAAATGCTGTATCAAAAATTGGCAGTCCTAAAACCAGTACGGGTATAATGACAGCCATAATAGTGGCACTCTTAACTGGCCCCACTATAGACAGCGTTGCCAGCATGAATCCTAAAAATAGCGAACCCCCGTCCCCCATAAATATTTTTGCAGGATGGAAATTGTATGGTAGAAATCCCAGTGCACCCCCTGCCAGAGCCAGCATTGCAAGAGCCGGTAAATAGGATCCGTGGATATATGCCGTATACGCCAGACATAAAGAAGAGATGGATGCCACGCCTGAAGCCAGTCCGTCTAACCCATCAATTAAATTTACTGTATTAGTAATACCTACTATCCATATTATAGTTATAAAAAAGCATATAGCTCCTACAAAATAGCTATGCGAGTCCCCAAAGGTAGCTCCGAAGTGATTGGTTACAAATTCAATCCTTACTCCAAAAGCATATGGTACACAGGCGATTAAAGCCTGTCCCAAAAATTTAACCTTTGCAGGCATTCCTTTCAGATCGTCTATAATGCCAAGTATATATATCAGCACACCGCCTAACAGGACTCCTGGCATACGGCCTACAGGCTGTTCCAATATAACTGCCCCCATCTGGGCAAAATTTCTTTCAAGTATTGGCCATCCGTACCAGGTCAGCCAGGCAATAGTTGCCATAGCGCCTACAAATATAGCTAATCCTCCAAATCTGGGCATTGGCTTAGTATGCATACGTCTGGAATCTTTTGGTATGTCTACTGCTCCAATTAAAGGTGCCAGTTTAATTGCTACTGGCGTAAAAGTAATTGACAGCACAAAAGCTGCTAAAAATGCTATCCAAAAAACCATGATAAATCTAATCCCCTATCTTTTCTATTTTAAGACCTGCTTCTTTTAGTATTTCAATTGATAATTCGTCAGGATACCCTTCTTTTACAACAATTCTTTCAATCCCTGCGTTAACAATCATTTTTGCACATATAACGCAAGGCTGGTGTGTAATATAAATGGTAGCGCCTTCAATACTCTGTCCAAGAGTTGCCGCCTGTATTATGGCATTCTGCTCTGCATGAAGTGCCATGCACAGTTCATGTCTTTCCCCGGAAGGCACATTTAACTTCTGTCTAAGGCATCCGCCTCTTTCTTCACAATGCTTTATGCCTCTTGGGGCGCCATTATAGCCAGTTGCTACAATATGTTTATCACATACAATAGCTGCACCCACCTGCCTTCTTAAGCACGTAGAGCGCTGCGCTGTCAGTGCTGCTATTTCCATAAAATACTCATCCCAGCTAGGTCTCGCCATTTTTTATTTCCTCCAGAAATCTGCTATGTTTATAAAACCTATTTTATCCTAATCTATTTATTGTATCAAAGACCAGCCAAATCTTCAAGTTTATAGTAAACTTTTGATAAGTACAGCCCCTGTGGTGGAGCCGTATGACCTGCCTTCTGCCTTTGGCCAGATTCAACTATATCCTGAACCGCCTCCGCCGGCAGTTTCCCTGACCCGACTTCTACCAGGGTTCCTGTAATGATTCTCACCATATTATATAAAAAGCCATCGCCTTTAATTTCTATGAAAATAGTCCGTTTTCCCAACTCATTTTTTTCTTCCGTGATTTGTAAATCGTATATTGTTCGGACAGTAGTTTTTTTCTCTTCACCGCCTGCCGCCTGAAAGCACTTAAAGTCATGAGTTCCTTTAATATATAAAGCTGCCTGTTTCATAGCTTCTATATTAAGACTTTTTCTTACCTGATAATATTGATTTCTGCTAAAAATTTGTGTTTCCTGACAATTTAAGATTTTATACACATATTTTTTTCCTTTTGCATCAAATCTGGCATGAAACCCCTCTGGTACTTCTTCTGCAGAAACAATCCTCAGATCGCCTATTTTCCCAATGGAGTTCATTCCGCCTGCCAGAATATTATTTGCAGCAACCACCAATCTGTCAGTAGGAATGCCGAAATCACCTTTAAAGCTTGCCCTCTGGCCTAAAGCATGTACCCCTGCATCCGTTCTGCTGGTTCCATTCACCTGTACTGGGCATCGGCATACCACACTAAGCACCCGTTCCAATTCACCCTGAACGGTTCTTTTTTCTGGTTGTCTCTGCCAGCCGAAAAAAGAAGTGCCATCATATTCTATCGTAAGCAAAATATTTTTCATAAGCTATACCACAGTTATCTAGCTTTTGGAAGTTCAATCTGCTTATTCTCTTTTGACTGTCGGTAGAGAGTGAATTTCTTACCTATAGCCTGTACAAATTCAGCTCCCAGTTCTTCTGCAATCTGATTAGCTACCTCTTTAGGTTCAAGACTGCAACCCTCCTGAAGTTTAACCTTTACCAGTTCTCTGGCTTCAAGATTTACATCTACTTCCTTTATAATATTCTCTGTAAGTCCGCTTTTGCCTAAATATACGGATGGTTCCAGACTATGGGCCAAACTTCTCAGATAACTTCTCTGTTTACTTGTAATCATTCTTTCTTTCCCTTTCAAAAACACATTATTAGTTCTTATTATACATCATTTTAGAAAATAAAAGTAGTAGTAAATTGTCTGCTTTTGTCGAAGCTATTTACATTTATTTTTCGACATATTACAATGCTTTTATAAATGTATTTTGACACTAGAAAGGAGGAATCCGGTATGCTGCACAAATTAAAATATATTTTAGTTACAATTATTATATTGTCGCTAATTTTGTATGTTGTATGATATGTTACGTATCAGCCAACAGTCAGCTTATTTATTATGAAAAAAGCAAGAACTGCCTTCTAAGTTTTAACAGTACATATGATAAAGTATTTCACGGATTAATTGCAGATGCAAAAGAATATATTTCTACAGGTGATGCTTCTGCAAAATATACATTCACCAATTACGCCAACAACTTTATTAGCTGTAATAATGAAAACATTAGCTACCTGAATTTTTCTGACAATGGAAAACTTACCGACTTCCAGATTCCCGATGATCATAGTAACAGCGATTCTCCAGACGATCTGCATACAACTTTTTACTGAATTCCAAGGAACAGTATTTACTTTTATCAAATCTGAATTGCTACAATAATCTACTAGATATTCTTTTATCTGCTGTTGATCAGAAAAATTTATCTTTTATGCAAAGCAATGCATTCTATGATTTGTATAGCACCAGAGTTTCTTTGACGAATCAGTATACTTCTCATTACATGGACCGTATCAAGGAGAAAGAGGACAACCTTTTGTTTTTTCTTCACTTTATATCAACATTTTCCATCTTTATCGGGACAATATTAGCATTATGTGCTTCAAAAGCTGTTTCTCTTTATTTAAAGAACAATCAATATAATGCCTATTTTAACCAGCTTTACAGTAAGGCAATTGAAAATGCAGATGTAGGTATGGCCATAGTGGACAAGCACTATAAATATGAATATATGAATGCAACTTATAAGCAGCTTTTAAATATTCAGTCCCCAAACCCACTGGGTCAGACTTCCTTTGCAATACTTCCAGAGGAGATTGCAGAAACACTGCCCTCTCATTCTTTTGCAGAGAATCAGAAAAACATTTTACTCTCTTATACTTTCGATGGGAAAATGCGTTATATTAATTACAATTGTTTTGCTATTTTTGACGATAATGATGAACCTAAGTTCGTAACTTTGATACAGGATTGTACAGACAGTAAAAGGAAAGATAATGAACTGAAACAGCAACTTAAAGAAATCGAATACTTTGCCAATGCCAAGTCTTCATTTATAGCCAATGTATCTCATGAAATAAAAACCCCGTTAAATGTTATCTGCGGTATGGTACATATTTTAAAAGGCACTGAACTTACTGATAAGCAGGATGATATCTTATCAAAGATACATATATCATCCGAATTACTTCTCAATATTATCAACGATGTCTTAGATATTTCAAAGATACAAAAGTCAAACTTTATTTTATATCCATCAGACTTTAATCTGCTTAATATGCTGAATGAGTCTGAAGAAATTTTCAGACCGATTATATATAATAAGGGCCTGGAATTTATTAAGGACTTTAAATTTCCGCCGGATTTATGCTTATCTATGGATAAGACAAGGCTTGCCCAGGTTCTTCTGAATCTGGTAAACAATGCTTGCAAATTTACAAATTCAGGTCATATACGACTCGTTATTGAACCCCTTGGCAATCACGGAAATTCCATTTTGCTGAAGTTTACCATTGAAGATACAGGCATGGGTATAGATAAAGAAGATGTATCCAAGGTTTTCCAGGAGTTTGAACAGCTGGAAAACCATCTGACCAAACAGCATCAGGGAACAGGCCTTGGTCTTGCCATTTGCAAACACGTAGTAAACGCCATGGGTGGAGATATCTGGGTAGAAAGTCAGAAAAATGTAGGAAGCAGATTTCAGTTTACGATTTGGGCCCGTACCATTGATTCCTCTTTATGTGATATGGTAGGGGTAACATCAAATTCTCGTTCTCTTTTAAACGGAGAAGGTCACAGGGTTCTGGTGGTTGAGGATACTGAACTGAATTATGAAGTAACACAAAACATGTTAGCCGATTCCCATATTATCTGCGAACATGCCTGTGACGGTCAGGAAGCCATCGATATGTGTATTAAAGTCCCGGAAAACTATTATACCGTTATCCTTATGGACATACACATGCCAAAGATGGATGGATACACCGCCGCTGAGATTTTAAAAACAGAAATTGGTGTTACTTGTCCTATTCTTGCATTAACTGCCACCAATATTGATGTTGAAACAAAAGAAAAATATAAAGGCATTATGGACGGATTTATCAGTAAGCCATTCCGATATAAGGAATTCTTCCGAACACTACTGCCTTACTTTGGAAGTGTCAAGGCTTCAGAAGATTTCCCGGCAGGGGCTTCTGTGCCAGAAGAAATAAAGTGTACTGGTGATTTAAGTTTGTCAGAGGCTGCAAAGAACCTGGGTTGTTCCGAAAAACAATACATAAAACATTTAACAAAGTTTAAAACATCTTATGCTCATGTTGATAATGATATTCAGGAGTTACTTCTGGATAAGAACTTCACTGAAGCACACAGAATCGCCCATTCAGTAAAAGGGCTTGCAGGTACTCTGGGTTTAATCCCCTTGCAACAGGTTGCCGCTGAGTTAGAAGCGGCTCTGAAAGAAGAATCAGAAAAAGCAACAACTCTTCTTCCAATATTTAGATATGAGCTTGACGGTGTATGCAAAAAAAGCTCTGATTTTAATTAAAAAAAGGAGCGCATTGTATTTTTGCATACTTTTGCGCTCCATCTTTTTAATCAGCTCTAAAATATTTATTTCCAGGCAGCAGCCACTGCAGCAGCTACTACGTCTGCCACTCCTTCAGCAAATGGACTTGGGATGATATATTCTTCATTTAACTGTTCCTTTTTTACCATATCTGCCAGTGCAAAAGCCGCAGCTACCTTCATTTCTTCTGTAATTCTGGAAGCCCTCACAGCTAATGCCCCTTTGAAAATTCCTGGAAAAGCAAGAACATTATTAATCTGATTTGGGAAATCAGACCTTCCTGTTCCTATAATTCGCGCACCAGCGTTTTTGGCTAAATCAGGCATAATTTCAGGTTCCGGATTTGCCATAGGAAATACAATAGGATTCTCCGCCATAGTTTTAATCATTTCTTCCGTCAGCACCTTCGGTGCTGAAACTCCTACAAACATATCTGCCCCGGCTAAAACATCTTTCAACGAGCCAGTTTCCAGATTGTTATTTGTCATCTCAGCAAGTTCCCTCATTGCAGGTGATAAAGAACTATCCGTTTTGCACAATGCGCCAAACTTATCGCACACAATAACATTTTTTATTCCGATATTCAATAACATCTTAGAAATTGCTGTGCCTGCAGCACCAGCTCCGTTGATTACAACCTTAATCTCTCCAAGAGATTTTCCCACAACTTTTAAAGCGTTGATAGCCGCTGCGGATACCACCACAGCAGTCCCGTGCTGGTCATCATGAAAAACTGGTATGTCCACTAATTCCTGCAGTCTTTTCTCAATCTCAAAACATCTTGGAGCAGAAATGTCTTCTAAATTAATTCCTCCAAATGTTGGAGCAAGGTTTTTTACAATATTGACAATTTCATCTGCATCCTGAGTTTCAAGGCAAATTGGAATTGCGTCCACATTGGCAAATTCTTTGAACAAAACAGCCTTCCCCTCCATAACAGGGATAGCTGCCTTGGCACCTATATTTCCTAAGCCCAGAACAGCTGATCCATCGCTGACTACTGCTACGGTATTTCCCTTTGAGGTGTATTTATATACGTCCTCCGGTTTTTCGTGTATTTTTCTGCAAGGTTCTGCGACTCCCGGGGTATATGCAATGGAAAGTTCATCTTTATTTGTCACCTTTAATTTACTTCTTATCTCTAATTTGCCTTTGTTCTCTTCATGGGCCTGCAGGGATTTTTCATAATAGTTCATCTATTTCCTTCTCCTTTCAAATTATTACAAAAGGCCGGCAGTTTCAGTGTCTTACCAAAACCACCCGCCTGTACTTCCAGATTCCTTATTTCTTCCAGGAGCTCTTTAGGTCTACGATCCTGTTAAATACCTTTTCCGTATCATTTGAAAGTTTTGTATCCGCAATATAATAGCCATGTCTAAAGAATTGGAAACGTTCTCCCGGTTGTGCTTCTGAAACAGCAGGCTCCCCAAAAGCTTCAATTTCCTTTAATGAATCAGGATTTATAATATTTTCTCCGTTCTCATCTTCTATCATTAGATATTCATACTGGCGTATCTTAATTTTAACTGCTGTTCTGGCATCTACCCAGTGTATAGTCCCCTTTACTTTACGACCTTCAAATCCGCTGCCACTTTTTGTTTCCGCATCATAGGTACAGTGAAGTTCCTTAATGCTGCCGTCTTCATTCTTTATGACTTCATTGCAGGTAATAAAGTATGCACCCTTAAATCGGACTTCATTTCCTGGAAACAGCCTGAAATACTTCTTAGCTGGTATCTCCATGAAGTCTTCGCCATCAACATAAAGTTCCTTTGAAAATGGCACCATTCTGCTGCCCATCTCCGGCACTTCTTTGTTATTTTCGATTTCCATTTCTTCTGTCTGATCTTCCGGGTAATTTGTTATAACTACCTTAATGGGATTTTCCACAACATTTCTGCTCTGTACTTTACTTTTCAAATCTTCTCTGACACAATGCTCCAGTAATGCTATATCGACCAGACTGTTTGCTTTTGACACTCCAATCCTTTCACAGAAATCTCTTACTGCTTCGGAGGTGTATCCTCGTCTTCTTAATCCGGCAATAGTAGGCATACGAGGGTCATCCCATCCTTCAACAGTACCATCGTCCACCATAGCTTTTAAGTATCTCTTGGACATCACTGTGTTTGTAATGTTCAGTCTGGCAAATTCAATCTGCTGTGGCGGTGCCTGCCACCACCCAAGCTCTTCCAGAACCCATTCATAAAGAGGTCTGTGATCCTCAAATTCAAGGGTACATATTGAATGTGTGATGCCTTCTATGGCATCTTCAATTGGGTGAGCAAAATCATACATAGGATAAATACACCACTTATCCCCTGTATTGTGGTGAGCTGTATGAGCAATTCTGTATATAACCGGATCTCGCAGATTAATATTAGGTGAAGCTATATCAATCTTAGCTCTAAGAACTTTTTCTCCGTCCTCATATTTGCCTTCTTTCATCTCTTCAAAAAGTGCAAGGTTTTCTTCTATGCTTCTGTTTCGATAAGGGCTTTCCTTGCCCGGTTCTTTTAAGGTTCCTCTGTATTCCCTGATTTGTTCTGCATTCAAGTCGCATACAAAAGCTTTTCCCTTTTTTATAAGTTCTACAGCAGCCTCATACATCTTATCAAAATAATCCGATGCCCAAAGCCTCTTATCCCATTGAAATCCCAGCCATTTTACATCCTCTTCAATAGAATCTACATATTCAACATCCTCTTTTACAGGATTTGTATCATCGTATCTTAAATTGCACTTTCCACCATACTTCTGTGCAGTTGAAAAATTTAAACATATGGATTTTGCATGTCCTATATGAAGATAACCATTTGGTTCCGGAGGGAATCGGGTATATACCTTGTCTCCGTACTTTTGAGTTTCCAAATCTTTATCTATAATGTTATGAATAAAATTGGAAGCTGTCTGTGTTTCTGTCACTTCAGAATTAACGTCCTTGTTAATGTCAGCCATTGTCCTTCCTCCTAATTTCCTTGCGGCAGTGCCTTACTGATTAAACCATATCCCATTTTTCAGCCTGGTTAAAAGCATTTTCCTGGTGATTACCTGTGGGCAACGCCGTTATTATCTAAATCAACATTATAACATTCTAGTTGCTTTTCGTGCAATAAGTATTTAAAATAATGGTATGTGTGCTGCAAAAGATTTTGTTAGTACGCTTAAAAAATCTATTGATTTAGAAAGGTAACTTCATTATGCTATCAGGAAAAACCGTCGTACTCGGCGTAACAGGCAGTATCGCTGCTTATAAGACTGCATATCTGGCAAGTGCTTTAAAGAAGCAGCATTGTGATGTGCATGTCATAATGACTAAAAACGCCTGTGAATTTATTGCACCTCTTACTTTTGAAACACTTACAGGTAACAAATGCCTTGTAGATACATTCGACAGAGATTTTAAATTTGATGTAACCCATATATCCATCGCAAAAAAAGCAGATCTGATTATGGTTGCTCCAGCCAGCGCAAATGTAATTGCCAAATTTGCAGGAGGCATTGCGGATGATATGCTTACAACCACAGTTTTAGCTTCTAAGGCAATAAAGCTAGTATCCCCTGCCATGAATACCAATATGTATCAAAATCCTATCACACAGGACAATTTAAAGAAATTAGAGGATTATGGATTTGAGATAATCACGCCGGCTACTGGCCTGCTGGCCTGCAATGATGTAGGGGAAGGCAAAATGCCTGAACCGGAGATTCTTTTAGAATATATTATAAAACATCTAGCTCTGAAAAAGGATTTAACAGGAAAAAGCGTCCTGGTAACTGCTGGACCAACACAAGAGGCCATTGACCCTGTACGTTATATTACAAATCACTCTACTGGTAAAATGGGATATGCTTTGGCAAAAGCCTGCATGCTGCGGGGTGCACAGGTTACATTAGTTACTGGAAAAACCTCCATAGCACCTCCTATGTTTGTTGATGTTGTCAGCATTACCTCTTCAAAAGACATGTACGAAGCTGTGTGTGAAAGAATCTCATCTGCCGATATGGTATTTAAGGCTGCGGCTGTATCCGATTACACACCTTCTGTGACTTATGAAAATAAAGTGAAGAAGAAAGATGAAGATCTGGCTATCCCGTTAACCCGGACAGAAGATATCCTAAAGCACCTGGGTTCCATAAAAAAGGAAGGCCAAGTCCTGTGCGGTTTTTCTATGGAAACAGAAAATATGCTGGAAAATTCCCAGGCAAAGCTGATTAAAAAGAATGTGGATATGATTGTAGCAAACAATTTAAAAGTGGCCGGAGCAGGTTTTGGAACGGATACCAATATCGTAACCATTATTACGAAAGACGGTTTTAATGAACTTCCAATTATGTCGAAATTTGATACGGCTAACGAAATCATTAATGCAGCATTAAAAATATACGAAAATAAATAGAGTTAAATGAAAGTTTAGGGACTTGATAAATAGATGGGATAACCTCTTTTTCAGGTTCCTTTTTAGTTAACCTAAATGTGTTATTGAACATATTATATTTTATATGCCAAATTATATTGAAGATGATTTTAATTAAATATATATATATTAATATTATGAGGTGTGAAAATATGAAAGTTCGAAAATATATGGAAAATTCTTATTCAGGCTATGTCCGTGTTCTGCATGCAGTTCCAGACGCTCCAAATGTAGACGTGTATGCAAATGATAAATTAATTGCAAAAAACCTTGCTTATGGTAATTATACAGATTATATGCCATTAAATGAAGGCACCTATAAAATTTCTCTTTATGCAGCAGGAGATAAAAGTTCTCCAGTATTAACAAATATGTTATCTATAAAAAAAGATGAAATAATTACAGTTGCTGCCTCAGGAACTCTTAAAATATAGGATTTCTGGCTATTATTGATTCTAATGTTCCAGCCCAAAACAGTAATGCAATGGTTCGCTTTGCACACTTATCACCTAATGCACCAGCAGTTGACATAACTTTACCAGATGGAACTATTTTGTTTGAAAACGTTTCCTTCAAGCAAGTTACATCCTACCTTCAAGTTCCCCCATCAATCTATACACTACAAGTTAGATTAACAGGAACCCCAACAGTTGTTCTTACCGTTCCTGATGTGGAATTGACTAAAAATACAATTTATACTGTCTACGCAATCGGTCTTGCAGGCCAATCCCCTGAACTACAAGCACTTCTTGTAAAAGATAGTACTGTTCTATAAAAAACATAAAAAAGGCTACAAGAAAGAATATAATTTATTTCTTGCAGCCTTTTTATTTCTAAATTTTATAACTGAATCTAAACGTTTCGATATCTTTTATTCTTTTGACTTCTTTGCCGTGTAGTTTATCCCGTCAATTTGTATACCCAAATAGTCGTTTAAATCTATTAATCTTGTAAATGAGCCTACTATACTTGTTACCTCGCCGTTATCTTTCTGCCCCATTGAGCTGAAATAGCCCATATCATCGTCTTCTAACGTACCATTATTCTTAATCAGTCTTACCTCTTCCGCATATTCAGCAGCTTTATAATAAAAGCCGATTGGTGATAACTCCACACTTGCAAAGCCTGCTTCCGAATCTGGATAGAGTGTGATTACCTGCATGTATTTCGGAATATCAAAATTCATAGTTAGTCCAGCAAATTCAACGGTTACTGGCTGTAAAACATCTACATTTTTAAGTTCAAAATCACACTTATATGCTTTATAATCCTTGTTTTTATTGTCATCCGTATACTCAAATATTCCTGTATTTGGAGAACCTTCTATCATTTTAGGATTTATTTTCAGTTCCACGATATGGTGCTTGCTTATATTCTTATCTATAATTTTCCGCCCTTCTTTCGTAAGGGCTTCTACACTAAAAATAAAAACACACTGATAATTGTCGGTAACAATGCCTTCGATGTTGGCCTTGATATTTTCATTTTTAACGCTCTGAATCGTTTTTATAGCACGATCTCTGTATACTCTCGTATCTCCTCCCCAATATCGTTGTAAGCCCTCCATATTGGTTGCTGCTATTGCAGCAATGGAGCAAAACATGACTACCGCAATACAAGCAGTTATCCTTCTCATACATATTCTGCTTTTAGTGCGCAGAACCTTTTCTTCCTTTACAGTTTTTTTGTCTGCTTCCCCTATACTTTCCCAAGCTTCGCTTCTAACTTTTTTCAATACTTTTTCCTTCAAAACCATCTCTTCTTTTGGTGAAAGAGTTACTTTGTTGATTTCCAATAAAAGCATCTCTGTTTCCTCTAAATCTAGTTCATCCAAACCTTTTAAAATCTCTACGCTATTGCCAGATATATTATTCCTGTCATTACGCATTTTCAACACCTCCAATGACATTCCTCAATTTCTTTAAGGCTCTCTCATACCTTTTTTCCACAGTTTTAACTCTCATATCCAAGTCAACACTGATTTCTCTTAGGGTCTGCCCCAAGTAATGCTTTCTGATGAGGATCTGGCTGTCTGGATATCCTAGAGATTTAATTGCAGTAATTAATCCTGCTTTTCTCTCCGTATCTAAAATCTGTTGTTCTACATTTTTATTGTCAATTAAGATGTTTTGCAAACTATCATCATATAAAGAAATGCCTTCTTGCGCTTTTGTTTTTTTATTAAATAGATTTATCGCTCTTTGTTTGGTAAATACTGTCAAAATTGCTTTTATCGACCCTTTTTCCAGATTAATCTTATCCCGATTACAGTAAAATTCATAAAAAATATCACACACAAATTCCTCAATATCTTCTTTGCTACATACTCCTAAAAGTTTGCTATAGGCTATTTTATAAACAAACCCTAAATATTTATCGATAAGTTCAATATATCCTTGCTGCGGGTCTACGGTCAAAAGTGCTACAAGTCTTTCATCCAAATCTCTTGACACAGGGTCACCTCCTTTTTTACTGAAACATCTCAACTAATACATTCAAGTTTATTTAGAAAAACCCGACAAAATTATACCTTTTATTTTAATACAGTTAAATTCGATTTTTTCCTTGGCATAAAAAAACCCCCTGAATGATGTATTAATCCTACACCATTCAAGAGGTAGTTTACATTTATCGTAATACCGAGCTTAAAAACTCTTTTAAACGATCGCTCTTTGGAGACTGGAATATTTCTTCTGCAGTTCCTTCTTCAACTATTTTTCCTGCATCCATAAATATTACCCGGTCAGCAACTTCTCTTGCAAATCCCATCTCATGAGTGACAATAACCATCGTTGTATGTTCTTTGGACAGTTTTCTCATAACATTTAGAACTTCCCCTGTAATCTCTGGGTCAAGAGCACTGGTAGGTTCGTCAAATAGCATGATTTCGGGATTCATGGCAAGACCTCTTGCTATGGCCACTCTCTGCTTCTGACCGCCTGAAAGTTGTGCAGGATAAGCATCCGCTTTATGGGCCAGACCAACCATGTCCAAAAGCTGACGTCCTCTTTCCTGTGCTTCTTTTCTACTATGCTTCTTAACCTTTATAGGCGCATAGCACACATTATCCAGGCAAGTCATATGGGGGAATAAGTTAAAATGCTGAAAGATCATACCTGTTTCTGCGCAAATATTTTTAAGCTGCTTATCTGACAGGTAAACGGCCTTCTGACCGTTTTTTGTATCAACAAAAGTATCGCCGTTTAAAGTAATGCTTCCGCTGGTAATCCTTTCAAGACAGTTTATACACCTTAAAAGCGTACTTTTACCTGATCCAGAGGGACCTATAATCGCTACGGTTTCTCCTTTTTTCATGGAGAAGTCTACATTGTCAAGTGCCATGCATCCTGCAAATTGCTTTACTATATTTTTCATCTGCAAAATATCTTCCATATGCCGCCCTCCTTCTTTTACTAGTTATCTGAACTTCTTTTCCTTCAAACTTTGAGTAATATCTCTCCAGATATCCTGTTAATAAAGTCAATATAAAGGTAAATATTAAGTATATGACTGCTGCTATGGCAAATGCCATAGGGTTTACATCTCTGTTTGCTGCACTACTTGAAGCTTTCAGCAATTCTCCTACTGAAATTACAGAAACTAATGCTGTATCTTTTATCAGCGTAATTGCTTCATTAGACACCGCCGGTAATACTCTTTTTATCGTCTGAGGAAGTATAATACCAAACATAGTCTGTCGTCTGTCCAGTCCAAGCGACTGAGCTGCCTCATACTGGCCCTTATCAATACTTTCTATACCACCTCTATAGATTTCTGCCAGATAAGAGGCATAATTCAGAACGAAAGTGATAACTGCAGTGGTAAACGGGTCTAATCTTAGATTCATCACAATAGGAAGAAAAAAGTAGAAGAAAAACAACTGAAGCATCAGTGGTGTTCCTCGAAATATCCATATATATGTTTTTGAAATCCACCTGAACGGTGCGAATTTGCTGTTACTGCCAAGTGCAAAAGGCAGTCCCAAAGGCAGAGACAATATTAACGTAAAAGCAAAGAGCTTGACCGTTACCCAAGCTCCCTGCAATAATGTAGGCATTAAAACGCCCACATAGTTTATAGTCTCTGTCAGTTGACCTAAAAACTGATTCACTGTACTATTACTCCTTATTTATCATATCCTTCAAGTATAACAATGTTGCGTCCAAACCACTTGTTGCTGATTTCTTCTGCTTTTCCGCTCTTAATTACTGCAGCAAGTCCATCGGTTATCTTAGCAGCTACATCCTTGTCCTCTTTACGACAGCCAATTGCATAGAAATCACCACCAAAGTTATAATCGCATACAACCATTTTCTTACTTAGTTTTGAATTCTTGTATTCTCCTAATACCTGGTCTACGGCAATACAGTCAATTCTTCCTGCCTGCATATCCATAATGGCTTCATCATAACTCTTATATTCAGAAATTTTATCTGCATAGGTCTTATACGCTTTATTTGCTTTTAATACGTTAAGTGCAGAAGAATCTGCCTGGGTTCCCACATTGTACTTAGCTAAATCTTCTGCCTTTTCAACTTTAATAGTGTTATCTTTACCCATTACAATAATCTTATTGTTTAAGTATTTATCTGTTAAAGCCATTTTTTCCATTCTTTCAGCTGTTACAGACATACCATTCCAGATGCAGTCGACTCTCTTTGATTTTAACTCCATATCTTTTGCATTCCAGTCTATTGGCTTAAATGTAATTTTAACTCCAAGCTGTTCACCTACAGCATTAGCCAGATCAATATCAAAACCTACTAAGTTACCTGATTCATCACGGAATCCCATAGGTGCAAAAGTGTCATCTAATCCGACAACTAATTCTCCTTTATCTTTAATATAGTCCCAGCCTGTTAAATCTGAATTGCCTTTATCCTTTGTCTGCTCTGTTTTTCCGCAGCCAGTAACTGTAAGCAATCCAGCTACTAATGTTATTGTAAGTAAAATTGTTAATAATTTTCTCATTACTATCCTCCTAGCTATAAAATTTTTTCTTTTACCCATTTACGCTTTACCTCTCTAAAGCGCTACTAAATAATAGTAGCATATTTTATTATTATTGTCAACTGATTTTTAGTGCCTGCATAAAAAAAATGCCATAAAATTAGTAAAATATACAAAAGGCGTTGTCAGAAATTCTCATCCGAATTCCAACAACGCCTTTATTATTTCACTGTTATTAATTCATAATTCATATTTCCAATGCCCATTTTCATACAGTGTTCCATACAGACTATCCAGTCTGTATCCGGGTGGGTCATTTTAAAATGGTCATCGGTTTGAGCTTCATCATGTTCACAGCCACATTGGCACTTGCCATGGGCTGAATGATGATGTTTAGATTCAGCCAGAATGCTTCCGGCTACCGGTGTCTGCCTATTTACTGCATCTGCACAAGCCATATCCAGAGCCACTGGATCGAAGGAAGCAAACATCCCTATATCTGGTACAATAGGAATGTCATTTTCAGAATGGCAATCACAATTAGGTGATACATCTACTACCAGGGACACATGAAAATGTGGTCTTCCATGAAGAACAGCCCAAGTGTACTCTGCCATCTTTTTATTTAAAATATCATTGGATTCATCCCATTTGGTAGCAATTGCATCGGTAGGACAAATGCCAATACACCGCCCACATCCTACGCACTTTTCTTCATTTAAAGAAGCTTTCCTGTTTTCTACTTTAATGGCATCATGGGCACATACAGTTATACATTTTCCACAGCCCACACATTTTTTGTTGCTTATCATAGGAGTTCCCGCACTGTGCTGTTCCATCTTTCCTGCCCTGGAACCGCATCCCATTCCGATATTTTTTATGGCTCCTCCAAATCCCGTAGATTCATGTCCCTTAAAATGGTTCAAGGAAATAAAAATATCAGCATCCATTATGGCCTGTCCAATCTTTGCTCCCTTAACATACTCTCCCCCACTACAGGTACTAATGCTTCATCTGTTCCCTTTAATCCATCAGCAATAATGATGTGACAGCCTGTGGAAAAAGGTGAGAATCCATTTGTGTAAGCTGAATCCAAATGGTCTAAAGCATTTTTTCTTCCTCCCACATACAAGGTATTGCAATCCGTTAAAAATGGCCGTCCTCCCTGTTCCTTAATCAGGTCTACAAGTACTTTGGCATAGTTTGGTCTTAAGAAAGCCAGGTTCCCTGGTTCCCCAAAATGAATTTTAACTGCCGTGTATTTTCCATTAAAATCTATGGAATCCATCCCTGCCTTTCTAATCAGTTTATCTAGTTTGGCCAGCAAACTGACACCTAACTCTGTTTTCATGCTGGTAAAATATACTTTTGATTTATTCATATTTTCCTCCAAAACCATGTTTCTGGTATTATTCATCCTTCTTATTATCGCTATATAAGAATTTTTTATATATTTTATTATACAAAAAAAGTGGCTGGAAATCCAGCCACCTTTTGTAAGTATATTTATTTCGACCTGTTATTATCTTTCAACGATAAGAGCAGTTCCCTGTCCGCCACCGATACAAAGAGTAGCAAGACCAGTCTTAGCATCTCTCTTCTGCATTTCAAATATTAATGAAATAAGAATTCTTGTTCCGGAAGCTCCGATTGGGTGACCAATTGCAATAGCTCCACCATTTACATTTGTCTTTTCAGGATCAAGTCCAAGATCCTTTCTAACAGCTAATGACTGAGCAGCAAAAGCTTCATTTGCTTCTACTAAATCAATCTGGTCAATTGTTAATCCAGCCTTTTCAAGAGCCTTCTTTGATGAAGGAACTGGTCCGATACCCATGATAGTTGGGTCAACACCAGCTGAAGCGTATGACTTAATTGTGCAAAGAGGCTTAAGACCTAATTCATCAGCTTTTTCCTTTGACATAACTACTACTGCTGCACCAGCATCATTGATACCAGAAGCGTTAGCTGCAGTAACAACGCCATCTTTCTTGAATGCAGGCTTTAATTTTGCAACCTTATCAATAGTTGTTCCGAATTTAGGGAATTCATCAGTATCAAAGATGATTGGATCACCTTTTCTCTGAGGAATTTCTACTGGAACGATTTCATCTTTGAACTTACCAGCCTTAATAGCTGCTTCAGCTCTGTTCTGTGAAGTTACTGAGAATTCATCTAATTCTTCTCTTGTAATGCCCCACTGTTCAGCAATATTTTCAGCAGTGATACCCATGTGGTAATTATTAAATGCGTCAGTAAGACCATCGTTTACCATCATATCAATCAGCTGAGTATTATTCATTCTAGCACCATATCTAGCTGCTGGCATAGCATAAGCTGTCTTTGACATGTTTTCTGCACCACCAGCTACAACGATATCAGCATCTCCTGCTTTAATCAGCTGTGCTGCTAAGGATACAGCTCTAAGTCCTGAACCGCATACTTTATTTATAGTCATTGCTGGAACTTCAATAGGAAGTCCTGCATCAAGGCAAATCTGTCTTGCTACGTTCTGTCCAAGGCCACCCTGTAATACACAACCCATAACAACTTCGTCAACCTGTTCAGGCTTGATTCCAGCTCTTTCGATTGCGCCTTTAACTGCAATAGCACCAAGAGTTCTTGTAGGAATATCCTTTAAAGATCCCCCAAAGCTACCAAGAGGTGTTCTAGCTGCACTTACAATTACTACTTCTCTCATGTTTTTAGTCCTCCTTAAAACCACTTGCAAATAAAATGTGTTATAAATAAATTATGAATTTTTATTTAAGAGTCTTTCTTAAAAATAAAACATAACATAATTACCTTGATTCATTATTTGGACAATTATATTTCATCGCCATACTGTCCGCATTATATTATATATCATATCACACTTTCCACTAATTGCAATACATTAACAAGACAAAATCTTCTGTAATTGTTATATAATTCACAAATTTTATTAAATTCTAAACCTTTTTTTGTGGATTGTCAATATCTTTTCATGATATTTCGTTATTTTATTCACAAAACATTTATCGAAAAAACCTGACAAAAATTTCATAATTATCAGGCTTTTTTACAATTTTTCTTATTCTTTTTTCTTTCATTTATTCCAGGAACTTAACAATATACTTTTCTACTAATTCAATCGGTTTATAAGATAGCTTTGCCTTTCTCAGGTTGACTATTCCCATATCCTCTTCACGGTTCACATAAATGATGGATTCATCTAAATGCCTGCAAAATTCATTGTTTATGGCAGGATACAGCCCTCTGATATTGCTGTTTGCTTTCTCCACATGCACCGTAACCGTCTCTTCTCCCAGCCTGCCGCCTATGGTAAAAGCTTCTACTTTTCCATCTATGATAATAGCTCCTGCCATATAGTTCAGCCTGTCGAGATTTGTCACCACATCCCTCATAGCATCTGTTTCCATCAGCAGCCAGTTCATTTCATGAGGTGCTATATTTTTCCGGGCATTGAATTCCTCTAAAAATACCATCACGGTATCCAGCATATCCGGTGTGAGATGAACATACTCATATTTATAATTATTCAAAAAATAGTTTAAATGGTTTTTCTTGGCATGATAAGTCCTGCCCTTTAAATCAATCAAATCTCTTTTTAAATAAAGGTAATCATAGTTCGGCCTGTCGGATATAAACTCCACTTTCCCTGGGTAGGCTTCTTCGATTATCCCTCTCATATGTACGGGAAGCAGCCTGATTGTGAAATCTGAATTTTTTTCTTCAAACCGCACTCTTGCTGCCTGGAGGGTTTTTCTCAGTTCTGCCGGATCATAAGTTCCAGTTCTGGTCAGTGGTGGAAACAGAAAATACTCATGCTTTTCTATTTCTAAATGGCTTAACCCGGCTATTACAAGATATTCCCCCATGATTTCCCATGAAAACTCGTTTTGTTCTCTCCACATGTATAACGAAGAAAAAGATAATCCTGAAGTTCTATACTCATATGAAGATAAATATTGTTCCAGAATCCCTTTATTTTCTATGGTTATTTCATTCTTAAATATACTCATTTACTGTTCTTTCCTTTTATCATTTAATACCCCAGCTTTTTACTTCATCCACTAATGCATAGTTAGTAAAATCATAATGTAATGGCGTAATTGAAGCATAACCATCCTGTACAGCTATCACATCATAATGCTCCGGAAGATTATCATATACAACAGGGTTTCCACTATACCAGTACAGGGCACTTCCACCTTCTTCTGCAGGTCTGTTCTGGAACCATCCATCGTATTCTCTTGGCCCTAAAGTTGTAATCCTGACGCCCTTCAGTTTCTCTCTTGGTACATCCGGCACATTTATATTCAGTACAGTTTTTCCATCTAGTTTACCTGCTGACTTACGCAAGGTTTCTACTGCCAGCTCTGCTGCCACTTCAAAATGCTGAGGCTTATGTTCGTTTACCGAAACGGCAACGGAAGGGATCCCGCAAATGCAGCCCTCAATGGCAGCGGACACGGTCCCCGAATAATGGGTATCTGTACCCAGATTTCCTCCATGGTTTATACCGGAAAAAACCATATCTATATTTATACCCCTGTCTCTTAAAAGTAAAACACCTAATTTTACACAATCTGCTGGTGTACCATTTATTTCAAGAGCCAGTTCAGCATTTTCATAAGGAACTTCTCTGGCCTCCAGTCCCTGTCTTACTGTAATACTATGTCCGGCTGCACTTCTCTCCACATGGGGAGCACAAACATAAACTGTGGCGGCTGCAGATAAAGCTTTTACAAGTTCAAAAATACCCTTTGCTTTTATTCCATCATCATTGGCAACTAAAATATTCATCTTATAAATTTACTCCTTTTAAAAATCCTATCGTTATTAATACTATCACCAATAGGCTATTTTAGCCATGGAAAAATGCAATGGATTATTATATTATTTTTTAATACCATCTTGTCATAGGGAGTTCATTGTTTACACCTTTTGAAATTAATATCTGATGCAGGTCTATGACTCCTCTGTTAAAAGTTGCAGCACATGCACACTGATACAGCTCCCACATGCGAGTAAATTCTATTCCCATTTTTTCCTCAATTTCAGCCCTATGATCATTAAAATTCTGGTTCCATCGCAGTAATGTTTCCGTATAGTGTCTTCTCAAGCTTTCTACATCAAGAGTATAGAAATTATATTCTGCACAAAGGTTTATAATTTCTCTTAAGCTTGGGCACATGCCACCTGGGAATATATATTTTCTCATCCATGCATCTCCAGGATATTCTTTCAGCCCACTAATGTAGTGCAATAAAAATAAGCCTGAAGGCTTTAATACTTTATCAACACTGGACATAAACAGATTGTAATTGTCCCTTCCTACATGCTCTATCATACCTACACTTACTACCCGGTCAAATACAGTTTTTAATTTAGGAAGATCCCGATAGTCCATAAGCTGTACTGTCAGATAATCTTCCAGTCCTTCTTCTTTAATTCTTTCACTAAACCTCTTGTATTGTTCCTGGCTTAAGGTAATCCCCAGGCCCTTAATTTTATATATTTTGGCTGCCTCAATAAGTAGCTGTCCCCAGCCGCATCCAATGTCTAACAGGTTCATTCCTTCCTTTAAACAAAGCTTTTCCAGTATATAATGAATTTTATTCATTTGGGCTTCATACAGAGTCTCTCTCTTCTTTTTAAAGTAGCCGCAGGAATAACTCATAGTCTCATCCAGCCAAAGGGCATAAAAATCATTGCCGATGTCATAATGTGATGACACTTGTTTTTGCTGGTTTTTCTTTCCACTGGAGGTAAACATCAGCTTCTTCAGGGCTTTTGTATCTGTGGAGAATTTCCCCAGCTGCCCAAGAAAATTGTTCAGGGCTGTATAAAGATCTCCTTCAACCTCAATATCACCCCGCATGTACGCCTCCCCCAGAGCAATTGAGGTACTTTTAACCAGTTCCTTTACTTCTACTGGTTTATTTACCTTAACTGTAAACCGGGGCTCTCCTTCACCTATCAGGTGCTTTTCTCCCTCCATTTCAATAGCAAATGGGCTCTCATCAAACTGTTTAATAAATTCAATAAGTAACTCTTGTTTCTTTTTCATAATAGACTTCCTCCCTTTAATAATCTGGCCTTGTTTGTACAAACTAAATTTGGTCAGGTTTCTATTGATTGAACAATAATTAACTTAATTTTATCCATTTCTTCTATTTTAATACTTTGCTATTAATTAATCTACTAAAGAAGCTGTTTTTTATTTTGACCATTTATAGCATTTATTGACTGGCAAAATAAACAGACCAATGAAAAAGCTGATTTACCATCCTACATTAAATTTTTGTATGGCTAAATCAGCTTTTTATTTTTATTGTATCCTGCTTTTATGTGCTTTGTCTTATAACTTCTCAGAATTAAATTGTACTTCTATGGTTGTTCCTTTGTCTGGTTCGCTTTCCAGATGAAGAGAGGCTTTATGATGTTTTACTATATGTTTAACAATAGAAAGCCCTAATCCGGTACCCCCTGTTATTTTTGAGTGGCTTTTATCCACACGGTAAAACCTTTCAAATATCCGTTCCTGATGCTCTTTGTCTATTCCAATCCCCGTATCTGCAACAACAAGCCTGACAGGGTTTTCGGAAAGTTTAATTTTTACTTCTCCATTTTTTTTATTATATTTTATAGCATTTTCACATAAGTTAAACACTAATTCATCCAGCATTGGTTTGATCCCTGTTACATTGACCGGTTCTCCATCTGACGAGCCTTCAAATTCAATAGAAACCTGAGCTGCATTAGCTGCATCTCTAAGCCTTTCTACCACCTCCTGGCAGATTCTTTGCAAATCAACCGTGTTCTCTGCGAAATCCATCACTTCCTCATCCAGTCTGGAGAGTTTCATGATATCTTCCACCAGTAAAATCATGCGTTTTGCCTCATTATATATCTTTACTGCAAATTCTTTTATATCCTCCGGTCGGGCGATACCTTCCTTAATGATTTCCGCATAACCTGAAATGGAAGTTAAAGGGTTTTAAGCTCATGGGAAACATTGGCAGAAAATTCTCTTCTTATGCGCTCAGTTTCGTCTTTCTCCGTGATGTCCAAAGCTAGCACCACTACTCCCTCTGGAGTTCCATTTTCATGATTCTTTGCGGATGTGGGAGTTGCCATTAAATGATACAATCTTCCTCCCTGCTTTAATCTGCTTTCTGCAGCTATTCCCCTCAGAGCTTTTTCCGCTACTTCCCTGAATTCAGCACTTCTGTTAAGCGTAAGGTAATGTCCTTCCACAACCTTTCCAAAGATTTCTGCTGCCCGCTGATTTACCATGAGCATTTCTCCTGCAGCGTTCAGCACAATCAGGCCTTCATTCATGTTCTGGGTTATAGATTTAAATTCATCTCTTTCTTTATTTAGTATGTTGAAAGTTTCATCTATCAATCTGTTTTGTTGCTCAAGTTTCCGCAATAATGGGGAAAATTCAGCATAGACTTCATTGGACAGGGGATCCTCCAAATCCAGGTTGTTTACAGGTGCAACTATGGATTCCGTCTGGCGTTTAGCTAAAAACAAAATAATTGTAAGCATTGCAAGGCATATTAAAACCACATAGACCAGGTTAACTGCTAAAACCGAATATACATTAGAGGTTATATTCGCTACCCGAATGACATTTCCATTTTCCAGCCTTACTGCATGATAAAAGGTCCGCTGGCTCAGAGTGGCCGACATTCTCACACTCTCACCACTGCCACTTTTGATAGCTTCTGCCACTTCAGGTCTGCTCAGGTGGTTTTCCATTCTCTGGGGATTCTGTCTATTATCAAACAATACCGTACCATCAGAACCGATAAGGGTGACCCGGTCTCCCCTGATCTTCCTGATTTGTTCTAAATAGCTTTCTCCATTTAAATTAACCGCTGCTGCTATATATTGTGCTTCCTGATTTACTTCCACCTGCATATCCCGGTAAAAGCCTTCATACATGACGAAAGAAATCATAATAGTGGTTATAAAAACAGCAATAGCAGAAAGGGAAAAAAAGTTCTTTAATATTTTATTTCTCATCTTGATTACTTCCTTTAATTTTCCTTAATTAAATAACCCACACCACGGATGGTTTCTATGTTCTGACCGCTGTCCCCCAGTTTTTGCCTTAAAGTCCGCAAATGTACGTCAACTGTACGTGTCTCCCCGTCAAAGTCATAACCCCAGATGCGCTCCAGAAGAACATCTCTGGACAAAACTGTCCCTTTGTTCTCCATTAAATAGCGAAGCACCTCAAATTCCTTAAGGGTTAATTGAATCTGTTTTCCTGCCGCTGTCACCAAATGTTTTTCCGCATTAAGTGCAATATCTCCGCAAGCAATCTGCCCACTATGCTCCTTGGGCTTTACTCTTCTTAAAACAGCTTTAACTCTGGATATCAGTTCCATCATCCCAAAAGGTTTGGTGACATAATCGTCAGCCCCATTATCCAGGCCTATGACTTTATCATATTCCGTGCCTTTGGCCGTAAGCATTATAACCGGGACATCTTTTGTTGCTTTATTATTTTTCAGTCTCTTTAATATCTCAATTCCATCCATTCCCGGGAGCATTATATCCAGCAGGATCAATTCCGGCACCTGATTGGAGAGGGCCAGGAATAACTCCGTGCTGTCAGAAAATCCTTCCGCCTCAAACCCGGTGTTTCTTAAAGTATATACAACTAATTCCCTTATACTGCTATCATCTTCCACACAAAATACCATATCTTACTCCTTTATGACCTATCCCAATTTGCGAAACAAATTGCCGGAAGGTCAGATGCTGAAGTCATAAATTACAATTTGCAAGCTTTTATTTCTTATCCTCATTATCAATATGAGCGCCGGTTATGGAGAACTCTACCCACTCAGCAATATTGGTGGCATGGTCTCCTATCCGTTCAAAATATTTAGCTATCATCAGTATGTCTATAACCTCCAGCCCCATATTATTCTGTTCTGCTTTTGCTTGTCTTGGCATCTCTGCAATAATATCGATAACTTCATTTTTTATAACATCAAAGAGATCATCTACTACGTCGTCATATGCGATTACTTCCCTGGCAAGAACTAAATCTCTTTGCACAAAAGCCTCAACACTTTCCGTCACCATCTTAATGGTTGCTTCCGCCATTAACTTGATGTCTTTGAAGTCCCGTGGAAGGGAAAAATCTGCAACCTCGACGATATCCGCTATGTCTGCAGCCTGGTCTCCTATTCGCTCCATATCCGTAATCATTTTCAATGCTGCTGAAATAAGCCTTAAATCCCTGGCAACAGGCTGCTGCTGCAGCAGAAGCTTCAGACATAAAGATTCTATGTCTTTTTCCTTCTGATCAATCTGTTTTTCTGACTCAATGGTCTTTTTTGCCAAATCCTTATTGTTTTCAATCAGGGCCTTCACTGCATCACTAATAATAGCTTCACATAAAGCTCCCATTTCGATAATTTCTGTATTTAATAATGTCAGCTGAGTGTCAAATCTATTTCGCACTATTACTCCTCCTTATATTTTATCATAATCCTGTAACAAAAGAAATCAGCCAAATCTGCCGGTAATATAATCTTCTGTTTTTTTCTCTTTCGGAACGGAAAACAAAGTTTCAGTATCTCCAAATTCAATCACTTCGCCTAAAAGGAAAAATGCAGTTTTATCCGAAATTCGCGCGGCCTGCTGCATGTTATGGGTAACCATAATAATGGTATATTCTTTTTTAAGTTCCAAAGCTAAGTCTTCAATTTTTGAGGTTGAAATGGGGTCAAGTGCTGAAGTAGGCTCATCCATTAAAAGCACTTCGGGCTCAACGGCTAATGCTCTGGCTATACATAGCCTCTGCTGCTGACCTCCGGACATTCCCAGTGCGCTTTTTTTAAGGCGATCCTTTACCTCATCCCAAATGGCAGCATCCCTTAATGATTTTTCTACTATATAGTCCAGTTTGCTCTTTGATTTGATTCCATGAGTCCTTGGACCAAAAGCGATATTATCATATATGCTCATGGGGAAAGGATTGGGTTTCTGAAACACCATTCCTACCCGCTTTCTAAGAAGATTTATATCCATGTTTCCATACACATCCTGGTTATCCAGTAGTACTTCTCCAGTTATTTTGCACCCTTCTATCAGGTCATTCATTCGGTTCAGGGATTTAAGCAATGTGGACTTACCGCACCCACTGGGACCTATAAACGCTGTTATTTCTCTTTCCGGAAGTGCCAGGTTCACATTTTTTAAGGCCTTAAAATCCCCATAATACAAGTCTAAATTATTTACTTTAATTTTATCCATATTCTATCCTTCTCTTCACCTTTTACCGGGCAGCAATTCTTTTTGCAATAAATCCAGAAAGACTATTAATTGCCACCACGATTATAAGTAATACCACTGCCGTAGCATATGACTGATTCATATATAAGCCTTCACTAGATAATGCATACATGTGAACGGCTAAAGTTCTGCCAGAGTTCATCAGACTCTCAGGAATATCTGGCACCGTGCCAGCGGTGTAAATTAATGCCGCAGTCTCTCCTACTATTCGTCCGATTCCAAGGATTACCCCTGCTAGAATTCCAGGCACTGCTGTAGGTAGAACAATTACAAAAACGGTACGAAGCTTTCCTGCTCCCAAGCCAAAACTTCCTTCTCTGAAGGTATCCGGCACCGATTTAAGCGCCTCTTCCGTAGTACGCATAATCAACGGTAATATCATAATGGCTAAAGTAAAGGCCCCTGCCAAGATGGAATAGCTCCAGTGAAGTGCTGTTACAAAGAATAACATTCCAAATAATCCATATACTATGGAAGGAATTCCTGCCAGTGTTTCTGCCGTAACCCGGATAATATTTACAAATCGGTTCCCCCTCTTTGCATACTCCACAAGATAGATTGCTGAAAAAATACCTAATGGCGCTGCTATAAGCAGGGAGAAAAACGTCATTATAATAGTATTTATAAGGGCTGGCACTAAGGATACATTTTCTGTATTATATTTCAATGCAAATAATCCCGGGTTCAGGTTAGGTATACCCTTTATAAGAATATATCCCATTAAAAATATTAACACCACAAAAGTTATGACTGCTGCTGTAATAACAAGCAAAAACAAACCTAAGGAAACAGGATTTCTTAAATAGGCTTTTACTTTTGCTCTTATACTGACTTTATTGATTGGATCTGATGTCTGCCTAATTGCCTCCATTTAGATTCCTCCTGTTTAAAAGTGATACTGACAAATTTATAATAAGTATAAAAACAAACAAAACCACAGCTGTAGCAATAAGAGCTTCTCTATGTAGTTCCGCTGCATATCCCATCTCTATAACTATATTTGTGGTCATAGTTCGTACCCCTTTAAATAATCCTGCCGGCATTCTGGCCTGGTTCCCGGCAACCATCATTACTGCCATAGTTTCCCCGATAGCACGTCCTATTCCAAGTACTACACCAGCAATAACTCCTGATCTTGCTGCCGGAAGTACTACCCAGAAAATACTTCTTTCATGAGTAGCTCCCAGAGCTAAAGCTCCTTCATAATACTGCTCTGGTACAGTACGGATAGCTGATTCACTGACTCCGATAATAGTGGGGAGAATCATGATTCCAAGAAGAATAGAGGCCGTAAATATGCTGCTCCCATTTCCCTGAAAGTTTTCCCGTACAAAGGGAACTAATACTACTAATCCAAAGAAACCATATACGATTGATGGAATTCCAGCCAACAGTTCTGTGGCTGCTTTAAGAGGCCTGTAAATTAACTTAGGGCAAAATCTTGCCATAAATACCGCCGTAAGTAATCCTATAGGAACCCCTATGGCAATGGCTCCTGCTGTGACATATATGCTCCCCAGTATCATTGGGAAAATCCCATAAATGTCATTGGATGGTTTCCATTTCTGACCTAAAAGGAAGTCAAATATTCCAATCTGCTTCATGGCCGGAATGCCATTTGTAAAAAGGAATATGCATATCAATGCAACTGCGAGCACCGAAGTGCAGGCAGCTGCAAAGAATATGCATTTCATAAATATTTCTTTAAATCTGTTCATATTATTTTATAACCTCTGACCAGTTTGTTACTTTACCTGTAAAGATATCCTTTACCTGTGCTGATGTTAAATCGTCTACTATAAAACTCTTGTTTACTATGACTGCGATTCCATCCATGGCTATGGCTGTTGCCTTCAAACCGCCCTGGGTTTCGCTGTCCTTGAGATCTCTTGATGCCATACCGATATCACAAATACCTTCCATAGCTGAAGTCATGCCTGTTGTGGAATCGCTTTGCTGAATTTCTATGTTTGCATTTTGATTTACTGCTAAGTAGGCTTCCTTTAATTTTTCCATAACTGGTGTTACAGAAGAAGATCCCGCAACTACTATTTTTCCTTTAGGCATTGTTCCTGAAAAGGCTGGTGCTTCACCTACAGAAATATATCCGTTATCTTCAATTACTTTCTGTCCATCTGCACTCATAATATAATTTACAAAATCCTGTGCCACAGCACTTAATTGTCCTTTTGTAGCAATATTAAATGGCCTTGCAATTTTGTAAGTACCATCTTTAATGGTTTCTTTACTTGGTGCCACTCCGTCTATTTTAACTGCTTTAACGGTGTCGTTCAGTGATCCCAGTGAAACATACCCAATAGCATAAGTATCGCCCGCTACACTTGTCATCATAACTGACGTGCTGTTTGTAATGCTTGCTTCTTCCGTTGTATGATCAATCTTTTCGCCAGCATTGTTTTTTTCTTCAATTCCAAAAAGTTCTATAAATGCGCCTCTTGTTCCTGAACCTTCTTCTCTTGATACAACAGAAATGTCATTATCCGCCAGGACTTTATCTGATCCATCTGATTTTTCCTTACTTCCGCATCCTGTCAGGCTGCCTACCATAAGAACTGCTACTGTAGTAAGTGCTAAAAACTTCTTTAGACCTTTTTTCATATTACCTTTTCTCCTTTACTAACTGCCCTTTTATCTCGGCATCTTTAAAATATTTAAAATTAAATTCTTAAACATTTTTATTAGCTGCTATTATTTGTTTAAGTTATTACTTATTTTGTCTACATTCACATAGTATATTCAAAATGTTAAATCCAAAAGCAGTGCAGGGTAAAAGCTTTGTAAAGTAATGTTAAATATACGTAAAATCACGGGATTAAAAAAACAGCTGCAAAATTTTCAGCTGTTTTGGTTCTTAAGAACTAAATAAGGCATTAAAATAATTTTCTGTAGCCTTGTAGCCTTGTTCATATAAAAAGTTATAGGTGTCATCCCCCTTTTTAACATTAAAATCTAAAGCAGATATACCATCTGTAAATATCTGAATGCTGCGGTTCATATTTTCTGGGCTGCCATAAGAAAACTGTGTCTGAACAGCTGCAGAGCATGAAATCAGATTACTGATATAATCCAGTAAATTGTTAATTTCCACATTTTTATTATCTCCTGCCAGAAATCCTCCTAAGGTCTGGTCTTTGGGAAGAGTCTCATCGAACAGGGTGATGGGGTACCGGTACATAATTCCACCATCAGCATAAACCTTAGGTTTTTCTTCTCCATCAGTCTTACTATAATCTGATTTTATGGCTTCAAAGAAAATCGGGACAGACATGGATATCCGAATAGCCTGTGCTACCTCTACATGTGGCGTATCTGCTGCAGAAAATACAGTAGATGTTTTAGTAGAAATGTCTGTACCTATAATATATAGTTCTTTAAATTCACGACCATCTCTATGAAGATCAGAATTTCTAAAGTCCGCAAATGTATAGGGTGGATTCTTTTTAAACGGATCAAACTGACCGGCTATCTGATATCGGATCCAATCATAAAAATAACTGGAAGAATACCAGCCATACTTTTTTATTAACCTGTAAACACAATCTATATTACCAAATACCCTGTCCAACTGATTTCTTTCTGCTTTAGTAAAGTTTTTTGGCTCATCAAAACTTTTTGTAGCCGGTACTTTACTGTAATCCAGAGATTCTGCCATTGTTTTGGTTTGATCAAAAGGCAGATTAAATGATGTAATGCATGCTGCTATTGCTCCTGCGGAAGATCCCGCCACCCGTTTAACGTTTTTTATAAACTGAATTTTGTAAAGGTACTCTAACATACCAATATAAGAAATGCCTAATACGCCTCCCCTGAAAATACTAAATTCTGAAATGGATAATTCATATAAATGCCTCCTTCAGCCAAACCTCCATTTAAAGAAGATACCTGGAATAATATATTTTACTTTTCCTGCCTTTATGTCATAATAGAATTAATATATAAGGAGATGATTTTATGAATAAGGAAATAGAGCAGTTATCAAAAATTATTGAAAACAGTAGCAATATTGTTTTCTTTGGAGGAGCAGGAGTTTCCACAGAAAGTAATATTCCTGATTTTCGTTCTGAAAGTGGGCTGTACAGTGCGGTGCATAAATATGGCCAATCCCCTGAAACCATGCTTTCACACAGTTTCTTTAATAACCATCTTGAAACTTTTTATGACTACTATAAAAATAATCTGATTTATACAGAGGCGAAGCCCAATAAAGCACATCTTGCCCTGGCAAAATTAGAAGCCGAAGGTAAATTGAAGGCTGTGGTTACCCAGAACATTGATGGGCTGCATCAGCTGGCCGGGAGCAAAACCGTTTTTGAACTGCATGGTTCTGTGCTTCGAAATAATTGTATGAGATGTGGTGAATTTTACGATTTAGATTACATTATGAATCCCGTGAACTGTAAAGACAAAGAGGGACTCAAAACTCTTATTCCTGTGTGCACAAAATGTGGTGGCACCGTTAAACCTGATGTGGTTCTTTATGAAGAATGTTTAAATGATGATGTGATACAGGGAGCAGTCGATGCGATCTCCCAGGCAGATACCCTCATCGTAGGAGGAACATCCTTAGTCGTGTATCCAGCTGCCGGGCTTATAAATTACTTCCATGGAAAAAACCTGGTTCTCATAAATAAAACACAAACTCAATATGACCATAAAGCAAATCTGGTCATTTACGATGCTATAGGCAAGGTACTTGGAGAAGTCTGCGGGATCTAGTTAAATAAAGGGAGGGATTTCTATGAAGAGATGCATTGTAATAATGGGATAATCAGAAAATAACAAAATAAAAGGAGAGTGTTAACATGGTTATTCCAGATTTAAATAAAATATATCCAAGAAGTAATGATTTCCAAACTGTATATCTTAAGAATGTAATTACAAGAGATAATATAAAAATAGGAGATTATACAATATATAATGACTTTCATAATGATCCAAGAGATTTTGAAAAGAATAATGTACTATATCAGTATCCTATCAACCATGATCGCTTAATCATTGGGAAGTTCTGCTCCATTGCATGTAATGCAAAATTCCTTATGACCAGCGGAAATCATAGGATGAAATCCCTTTCTACTTATACTTTTCCTATATTCTATGAAGAATGGGATTTGGACGTGCACCATATAACAGATGCCTGGGACAATAAAGGAGATATTGTAATTGGAAATGATGTATGGATAGGTTATGATGCTATCATTATGTCAGGAGTAAAAATTGGTGATGGTGCCATTATTGGAACCAGGGCAATCGTTACAAAGGATGTTCCCCCTTATACTATTGTTGGGGCACTCCTGCAAAAGTGATAAAGAAAAGGTTCCATGACGATACCATTTTAAAATTATTAAATATTAAGTGGTGGGATTGGCCTTGTGAAAAGATTCAGGCCAACATACAATACATCCAGTCAGGAGATATTGATAAATTAATTTAATATTCTATGACCAATTAACTTAAAAATCCCAATAGTAATGCCTATTGGGATTTTTGAATCTTAATTAAATATTCTTTATCAATAATCTGACTTTGAGTACCCTTACTGCTCAAAACTCCTCTTCATGGGCCTTAAAAAATTCGAAATAGTTCCTTACATTTTCAAGCTCTGTCCATTTTTTAACCGCTATAGGCGTCCTGTCCAAATCATATATCTTGGATTCTTTTATAGATAATAGAAATGGAGAATGTGTAGCGATAATAAATTGGCAGTTAAAAAATCGTGCTGAATCCTCTATGAATTTAACAAGCTTCAGTTGCATCCCTGCAGACAGACTGTTTTCAGGTTCATCCAAAAGATACAAGGCGTTCTCTTTTATATTTTCAGTAAAAAACCAGAATGCACTTTCTCCATTGGACTGTTCCCTTATGTTTCGCATTAAATTGCCCTTTACATACTTTGAAAATGTAGATCTTTTTATTGAATTATTTTTCTTTAGCTTTTCATAGTCCTCAAGAGATTTCATCTGAAAAGTGGAATATTTCGTATCAATATATTCTTCAAACATATCTTCTCTTCTGGAATCAACTTTTTCATTTACGCATCTGACATCCAGCATATAGTCAAACACATCATCGCTTGTGATAATCCTGCTGTCCTTCTGAATTGAAAAAGACCAGTTTTTTGTTCTTTGCTCACAACAGTTTACATAATCATCAAAGAAATTACTTTTGTTGAAATAAGTTCCTCTCTGAATCTTCAATCTTTCTGCTATTACATTTAAAATCGTGGTTTTACCAGAACCATTACCACCATATAAAAATGTTACAGGTTCAAACTGTAATTCTTCAAGTTCTCTATGAGTAAATAGCATAAATGGGTAAACGGTGGAATAGCATGTGGCTTTCAGCCTGTCATCATTTGATAAAAAATTGTCTTCATCCACAGGGCTTGTAAATGAAAATCGGTCTAAATACACGGTCATAATAAATAGTCCCTTACAATCTCTTTAACATCCAGTTAACGGTATCCCCAATCACTTCATCACGGCAATATTCATTGAATATTTCGTGGAACAAATTTCCATAAATCTTCATTTGTTTATCTTTTGATGAAACGGAAGAAAAGAAGTCATAGGTATCCTGTACAGAAACAATACCATCTTTTTCTCCATGCATCATCAGCACAGGGTAACTAAATTGGTTTTCTTTTCCTGAAACCCAGTCAAGTCCCTGACATAATGCGTAGCAAAGTCCTGCAGTAAAAACTTTATTATTATATGGGTCCTTTCCATACCAATCCACCACTTCCTGAACAGAACAAACACCATTGCCCAGTTCATTGGGGAGTTCAGTATGTGGTTCCATTCCCTTGGGAAGCCCTTTTATCAGCCCCCCATTGTCTTTTGTTAAGGCACCACTGGTTATAATCCCCTTCAACTTTTTATGGGAATACTTTATCCCAAAAAGGGATACTGCATATCCTCCCATACTATGTCCTAACAAAAATACGGGCTTGTCCGGGTTTTCTGCAATAGCCATATCCACAATAACATTGGTATCATCAAGCAATTCATTAAAATCATTGTAATGTGACTTTTCACCTTCAGACCTTCCATGTCCTCTATGATCAAAACGATAGGTGCCTATGCCGTTCTTATGGAAAACTTCTGCCAGATAATCATATCTGCCCTGATGTTCGCATAACCCATGTACAATAACTGCAACCGCTTTATCATCAGCTGATACTTCTTTATTGAAATACAAAGACAAGCCATCAAAGCTCTTAATCATTTCACTCATAACTTTTCCCTTTCTCCTGTGTGATATTTTAATGACATTATATCACAACAAACTCCGATTGGGTTATTATTCCAAACTCTATATTACTACCTATCTTTAGATACAAAAAGCAGAGCTGAATTTATAACCACAGCTACAGAACCCACATTGTGCACCAGAGCACCCAGAACAGGATTTAATATTCCCATGGCAGACAACAAAACTGCCAGGAAGTTCAGGCTCATGGAGAACACTATGTTTACATTTATTTTTTTCATTGTTTTTTGAGAAATTTTAATGAGATATGGGATGCGCTGTATATCATCACTGACCAATACTGCATCTGCAGCCTCAACAGCAATGTCACTTCCTATACCACCCATGGCTACCCCTGCATAAGCGGACTTCAAAGCAAGTGCATCATTGATTCCATCCCCTACCATACAAACCGGTTCATCTTTTTGATTATAACGTTTAAGTTCGTTCATTTTATCTTCTGGGAGAAGATCTGATTTTACCTTTGAAATGGATACCAGCTCTGAAATATACTGGGCTGCAGAAGCATTGTCTCCTGTAAGAAGAATCGGCTCCATATGTAGCTCTTTTAATTTTGAAATCATGGCTGCTGCATCTTCCCTTACCGTATCAGACAGTACGATAAATCCCGCAGTTTCTTTATTGATGCCTATGTAAACGATTGTAGCCCCTTTCTCTGAGTAATCAGTGGCAGCCTTCTGAATCTTTTCAGGTATGGTGATTCCTTCTGTTTTCAATAAATCAGGTTTTCCTGCCATCACTTCCTGTCCGTCTACAAATGCTCTCACTCCCTGACCTGCTAAAAGAGAGAATTCTTGCGGTTCACACATGGTATGACATATTGACTGATAATATGAAACAATAGATTTTCCTATAGGGTGTTCCGAGCGCTGCTCTGCAGAGGCTGCATAGTATAATAACTTTTCTTCTGTAATACAATCATTAAAGCTCTTTACTGCCATAACGTTGAGTTTCCCATGAGTCAGGGTTCCTGTCTTGTCAAAAGCTATATGTTTCACTTTAGAAAAGCGCTCCAGAGCGTCTCCAGAGCGGATAATAATGCCATAGGTTGTTGCATTGCCAATGCCAGCCAGAATTGCCGTTGGCGTAGCTAAAATAAATGCACAAGGGCAGAACACAACCAGAACGGTTACTGCACGAATCAGTTCTCCTGTAACAGCCCCCGTAATAACCGCTGCTCCCAGTGCCGCCCAGACCATCCACGTAGCCCATCTGTCTGCAAGGGTTATGATAGGGGCTTTATTGGCCTCTGCCTCTTTCACCATTTGAATCATCCTCTGCAGAGAACTGTCCTTCCCTACTTTAGTGGCTCTCATAGTAAACGTCCCATACTGGTTCACCGTTCCGCTGGTTACTGCATCTCCAACAGTCTTATCTATGGGTAGGGATTCCCCTGTCATGACCGATTGATCAATGGAAGTCTCCCCTGACGCAATAACGCCGTCAACAGGAATTGTCTCCCCTGCCAGAACCAGCAAAATATCATTAATGTTCACCTGGTCCGCTGGAATGATTTTCTCCGTACCATCCTTAAGCACTCGTGCAGTCTTCGGGGTTAACTTAATCAATCTTTCTATGCCTTCATTTGCTTTCCTTGAAGTGCCGTTTTCAAGAAGAGTACCAATAGCCATGATAAATGCAACTTCTCCGGCAGCAAAATACTCACCGATACACACGGATGCTACTAAAGCAATTGAAACAAGAACATCAGCCTTTATATCATGATCCACTACTAATCCTTTAATGGCTCCTAAAAGAATCGGTATTCCACACAGCACAATTGCAATCCATGCTGAATCAAATCCAAGACTTCCTCTTAGTAAATGGGATAAGCTGACCAGCAGAGCAATCCCGGATATGATAACAAATATTAAATTTAGTTTATCCTCTTCCATTATCCATTTCTTCATTTTTATTTCTGCCTCCCTTATATTCATAAAATTAGTATATAATCTGTCTATATATTCTTCTGTGTTATAGTTTTCATATCCCCCAGGGGGATATGAAAACTATAACACTTATTCCTCTTTTGTCAACTATGCAGTATTATTTTAACTTTAAGTATTTCCCCATGCTTGACATTAAAAGTCAGAAGTGATAATATCATCATGCAACTAAATAGATATTTTGTGTTCCGTCAAATGCGTTTGACGGCTAAGAGGGAAGCAGGTGTCAGTCCTGCGCGGTCCCGCCGCTGTAATCGAGGAGTCAGAATCCTGTTCCGAAAAGGAAGATCACTGAAACATAAGTTTTGGGAAGATCGGAAGATGATGTTGATACGTAAGCCAGAAGACCTGCATAAAATTCCATGTAATCCGATGGGAGATCGGTTTATATTTTTATTGTGTTTTACAGAAAAACGGGCTGTAGCGAAAGCTGCAGTCTTTTTTTATTTTAAAAGATGCATACTGGATAAAATTTGCCTACATTTTTGAAGCTGTAATGATTGAGGATAATAACAATGGAGAAACACATCATTTCTAAAAACAGAGAGCATCATAAACACCATAAAATCGGACATAAACACGGAGAAGGTTCCTGCATCGACTTTTACGCTTACAATTCTGGAATAAGACATTGGAATCCAACTTTTAAGGTATCTTTTTCTGCTTTGACATTAATCTTATGCATTGCGCTAAATAATCCCTATGTGTCTATTGCAGTAATTGTATCCATGGCGTATCTGACGATAGTAAAGGGTGGGCTTCCAGTACTTTCATATTTGTCGGTGCTGACAATTCCCATTACCTTCATTCTTCTTGGTACGGTTACTATAGGAATTGACTTGTCCACTCAGCCTATTGGCCAATACAATCTGAATCTGGGACTCTTTTATATTTTCACTTCAGAGAAGAGTTTGAAGATTATGTGCTTTTTAATCCTAAAGGTTTTTGCTGCAATCAGCTCTATGGAAATGATGGCTTTGTCGACACCATCAACCGAAATAATCTGTGTGATTGAAAGAGCACATGTGCCCAAGCTATTTATAGAATTGATGATGATGACTTATCGTTACATATTTATTCTGATAGACGTAAACATTAACATCAGAAATTCTGCAGATTCACGTCTGGGTTTCTGTGATTTGAAAACCTCTTGGAGTACATTCGGAAAAGTTGCAAGCAATATGCTGATTGTTTCAATGAAAAAGTCTAATGCCTATTATGATGCCATGGAATCCAGATGCTATGATGGCGAATTTATGATTCTGGAGGAAACACAAAATGTTAGTGCAAAACAAGTTATCGCAGCAATGATATTTATATTTTTTCTTTTAGTACTATGGTACATCACGCAATAGAAAGGGTCATTATGAAAAATCCGATTTTACAAATTCAGAATTTACATTATTGCTATGGAAACGGAAAGACCGCCCTGAATGATATCAGTCTGGATATCTATGAAGGTGAAAAAATTGCTGTTGTCGGTTCAAATGGTGCTGGAAAATCTACCTTTTTCCTTAATACTAATGGTGTTCTTAAGCCTGACGAAGGCCAGATTTTTTATAGGGGAACCCCTATTAACAAAAAAAACTTAAAAGAGCTTCGTAAAAATATCGGTATTGTGTTTCAGGATGCAGATAATCAAATCATTGCTTCTACTGTTTTGGCAGAAGTGGGATTTGGTCCTATGAATCTAAAATTGCCAAAAGAGGAAGTTTTAGAACGTGTTGAAGAAGCCTTAAAGTATATGAACATTCTTGAATTTAAAGACCGGCCTCCCCATTACCTTAGTGGTGGAGAAAAAAAACGAGTTAGCATTGCTGATATCATCGCTATGAAATCAGAAATCATCATATTTGATGAGCCTACTGCAGGGCTTGACCCCTTAAATGCAGAAATGCTGGAAGAAGTGTTAGAAAAGCTCTCTTCTGAAGGAAAAACAATGCTTATTTCTACTCATGATGTAGATTTTGTCTACCGCTGGGCTGAAAGAATGATTGTTTTTAATCAGGGAGAAATAATTGCAGATGGAACCCCTCTTGAAATCTTTCAAGACCTGGAAATCTTAAAACAGGCAAATCTAAAACAGCCAATACTTATGCAAGTTTACGATTTGCTGGTGGGTCACTCTGTACTCAGGGATAAGCAGCTTTATCCCACAACAGTCTATGAACTACAGGAAGTAATTGAAAATATATAATATGAAAAGGAGAGTAATATGAAAATGAGTATGAAAGAAAAAAGACTGATTTTAGGAACTACTGCTATCGCTTTGTTTTTCGGGATATCTCCCACAGCAAACGCAATGCACATCATGGAAGGATATCTTCCTCCTAAACTATGTATTGTCTGGGGCATTATCTGCCTTCCATTTTTAGTAGCAGGCTTCCTTTCCATTAAGAAGACCCTTGCTCAAAGCCGCAGAACCATTACCATGATTGCTATGGCAGCAGCTTTTGTTTTCGTAATTTCCTCACTGAAAATTCCTTCAGTAACAGGCAGCTGTTCACATATGACAGGTACCGGTCTGGGCGCCATACTACTTGGACCTAGTGCGGTGAGCATTTTAGGCATTATCGTATTGATTTTCCAGGCCATCTTACTGGCTCATGGGGGTTTGACTACACTGGGAGCCAATACATTCTCTATGGCCATTGCCGGACCTTTTGTTTCTTATGGAATTTATGCTCTATGTAAAAAATTAAATGTAAATAAGTATGTAGGCATTTTCCTTGCCGCATCAATAGGTGACTTATTTACATATTGTGTAACCAGTCTTCAGCTGGCTATAGCATACCCTTCCGCAACGGGGGTTATATGGCCTCAATCATTAAATTCCTTGCGGTTTTCGCTCCGACACAGCTTCCGCTGGCAATTATTGAAGGTATTCTTACAGTTGTTATTATAATAGGTCTTGAAACATATGCTAAACCTGAGTTATCAGATTTGAGATTCGCAGTTGGAGGTGACATTAAATAATGAAAACGAAGTCAAAGGTTATCATCTTATTAATAATCGTCTTACTAATCGCTGTTGTTCCATTATTCGCATTGAAAGGTGCCGAGTTCGGGGGTTCCGACGATGCAGGCAGCGTTGCCATTTCTAAAATAACAGGAACAGAATATAAACCTTGGTTTACTCCTGTTCTGGAGACTGCTATCGGTGGTGAACTTCCGGGAGAAATTGAAAGCCTGCTCTTCTGTGTTCAGACAGGAATTGGGGTTGGTATTCTGGCATTCTTCATGGGCAGACTTGTGGAAAGAACAAAGCATGAAAAAGAACAAAACAATAATAAGAAGACACAGTGAATCACATAAAATCTAGTCTAAAAAACTGAGAACAGCCTTATGAGTATTTAAAAATCCTTCCGGGTTAATACGAAATCAAGTATTAATCTGGAGGGATTTTTTATACACCCCTTTCTTATATTACCTGTTTAAGATATAATCAGATATACACTATGATTTTTGTTAAGGAGGAACTCAACATGTCATTAACAGTGTTAGAAGCCACAAAGTTGGATACCTTCAATAGCTTTCGCTTAGTGGCCGGTCATCGTGGTTTAGATAAAATTGTTGAAAAAGTTGGAATCCTGGATTGGGAGTTTATTAAAAAAATAGAAGAAGGCCCAGAAAATATAAGTGATTTTATAGAAGGCGAATTTGTTTTAAGCAGTTTGTTATTTGCCAAAGATAAACCTGAGTTAATAATAGAAGCCGTTAAATATCTTGCAGAAAGCCATGTCAGCGGGCTGGCTATAAAAAATATCTATTATACAGAGCTGCCTGATGAAGTTATCTCTTATGCAAATGAAAAATCTTTACCTGTATTTATTTTTCATACTGCATACTTTGAAGATATTATAACGGAAACCATGGATAAAATCAGATCAATCAACAATAGTAATTTACTTGAAAGCAAAGTTGATCTTCTTATTAATAAAAATCTTAACAAAACGGTTATCCGTGATATTGCACTTGAATTGAACAGCAGCTTTAAAGAACTTTTTATAGTTGTTTATGCCAAAGGTAAAAAACAAATTTCAGAGAGCAACATTCTTAATCAGGTAGAATTAATCCGGAAAGACCGGACATTCAGACAAAATGATACCATCATAAAGTATCATGACGGACTGCTATTCATTGCAACCTTTGAATCTCTTGAACCTTCTCTCTTCACCAGTAAAACCAAATCTCTCCTAAGGAGCCTCCGTATTGATTCTGAGGAGTATTTTATCGGTATCAGTAATATCCATAGTAGTTTGGGTGAACTTGGTATGGGAATTAATGAAAGCCTTTTTGCCGAAAAATCAGGTGAGATGTTCAAGAACCAGTTAAATTATTTTAAAGACATTGGTATATTCAGTGTCTTAATCCCCTCAGCAGGGATAAATGGGTCAGAAACTTTTATGAGCAGATAATAAATCCTATTAAAAGTTATGATGAAAAGTATAATACCGAATTGTTTCATACTGGGTTGAAGTTTGTTGAGAATGACGGAAATTATATAAAGACTGCTGAAGCATTATATCTTCACAAAAATACAATCCGTTATCGGATTAATAAAATCAAAGAGTTACACCATATGGAAAACAGTGAATTGAATTTTTATGAGCAGCTCTCTATTGCAATCAAGCTATATAAAATTTATTCTGATTAAAAAAGGATTCCTTTGTACTAAATACAAAGAAATCCTTTTTTAATTTAACTTTGCACAAAGATTTAAGTCTATCCTTAATGATAGAATATTCTTAGATAAAGAACTTATTTCATCAGGAGGTTGACTATGAAAAATTTGCACTTAAGAGGGGAAGTCCTCTTAACAATAACATCCTTGCTTTGGGGAGCCTCATTCGTTGCACAACGGTTAGGAATGAACTATATTGGACCTTTTACTTTTACCTCATCCAGATTTCTCATTGGAGCATTGTCGTTAATTCCTGTTATCTTTATGATGGATAAAATGAATGCCAGGCAGGGTGTGGTAGTTTCAAAAGATACTAAAAGCTTGCTCGCAGGAGGGCTTGCGTGTGGAGTAGCACTTTTTACAGCGATTTCCTTTCAACAGGTTGGCCTGATTTATACAACTGCAGGGAAAGCAGGTTTTATTACCGCCTTATATATTGTTCTTGTTCCGCTATTAGGTTTGTTTTTACATAAAAAGGTGGAAAAAGTAATCTGGGTGGGGGTGGCATTAGCCGTAATTGGTCTTTATTTATTATGTGTTAAAGATGGGCTTAGCATAGGAAAAGGAGATTTAATCGTACTATGTGGCACTGTTTTCTGGGCCATTCATATATTGACTGTTGATCACTTCGTACAAAAAGTGGATAGTCTGAAAATGTCTTTTTTACAATTTGTTGTTGCAGGAGTCCTGTCACTGATTGTAGCTGTCTTTTCTGAAACAATTAACTTCTCAGATATAGTTAGAAGTGCAGGGCCCATATTATTTACAGGAATCTTTGTTGTAGGTATAGCGTATACCCTTCAGATACTTGGTCAGAAGGATACTAATCCAACCGTTGCTGCCCTTATACTCAGTATGGAGTCTGTATTTGCAGTAATTGCGGGAATGATCTTCCTTGGGGAGCAAATGTCAGCAAAAGAAGTTATGGGTTGTGTATTGATGTTTTCTGCAGTGATTATCACTGAACTAAAACCATCCTTTATGAAGAAAGCTGTTTTAAATTCTGACAAATAACATCTGTTATTTTTAAATTGTCCTTACCTTACCTTAAATATCAACAAACCGAAAATATAATACACGGTTTGTTGATATTTTTTTCTTCAGTAAAAATGATTTTTATTTACTTATCATTTTTAAAAGGATTTTGAATCAAAGCGGCATCTTTCGCCTTAGTCATATCCTTTTCATGTTTCGAATTTTTATGACTGCTCTTTTTATTCTCCTGTTTAATCCTGTCCATCATTCCAACTCCTTCAATAAAAATATTTATGTTCTGAGTTAGTTTGTGCATTACAGCATTATTTATTATAGGGATTTTACATTCTTTCTCTATTTCTGATATTCTATAATTTGCTGATTCGTAATTTTATCAGATCAAAAATAACTTAGAAATAAAAAAGCACCCCTGTAAATACTGTAATTTTAGCACTTACAAGGGCATTTGTTTATACAAACATTAGTGGTATACACCTACAATCTGCACTTTTAAAATATTTGTGGTACCTGTTGTCCCAATCGGCACTCCAGCGGTTAAAACAACAATTTCTCCACATTCTACATAACCAGCCTTATTAGCTGCCGCCACTGCGGAATTGAATAAATCCCGGGTATTCTGATACTCTGGAATAATAAGCGGTGTCACACCCCACACAAGATTCAACTGTCTCCAAACACATGCATTACTGGTACATCCAATGATTTGACAATCTGGTCTGTATTTTGAAAGCATATGGGCAGTTCTGCCTGAAGCTGTTACAGTAATTATTGCCGCAGCATCTAAATCCATGGAAGTGGTACAAGTTGCATGGGAAATGGCCGTAGTCACATCTGGTTTTCCAAATTCTTTGCTTTGGGCAAACCTGTTCTTGTAGTTAATGTCCTCTTCAGCACGTTCTGCAATTTTCACCATTGTCTGTAAAGCCTCAACTGGATACGCTCCTGCAGCCGTTTCACCAGAAAGCATAATAGCACTTGTCCCGTCATAAATAGCGTTAGCAACATCAGTTGCTTCTGCCCTTGTTGGTCTAGGATTTTTCATCATAGAATCCAGCATTTGTGTAGCTGTTATTACAATTTTGCCAGCTGCAATGCATTTCTTGATTATTATTTTCTGAAGAACGGGAACATCTTCCAAAGGTATTTCAACCCCCATATCGCCCCTTGCAACCATTACTCCATCAGAAACTTCAATAATCTTATCTATATTCTCTACACCTTCCATATTTTCTATTTTGGCTATAATCTTAATATTATTGCCTTCACGCTCTTTTAAGATTTTTTTAATTGACAGTACATCTTCAGCTGTCCTGACAAAAGATGCAGCAATGAAATCTACGTTTTGCTCTATGCCAAATACAATGTCATCATAGTCCGTTGGACTGATAAATGGCATGGAAAGGCTGGAATTAGGTACATTTACCCCTTTATTGTTAGATACTGGCCCTCCATTTTCAACTTCACACTCAATATCCGTTTCTCCGACTTCTATAACTTTAAGCTCAATCAAGCCATCATCTATGAGAATCTTCATGCCTGCATGTACATCTTTTGGCAAGTCCAGATAAGTTATACTTGCAATATCCTGCGTTCCCATGATGTCTCTTGTTGTCAGTGTAAAATGCTGTCCCTGTTCCAGAACAATTTTATCGTTTTCAAACTTACGCACTCGGATTTCTGGACCCTTTGTATCAAGAATTGTAGCAATAGGAAGGCTTAACTCATCCCGCATTTGTCTGATCCTCTGTAGGTTTTTTGCATGCTGCTCGTGATCACCGTGAGAGAAGTTTAACCGTGCAACGTTCATACCTTCAATCATTAAATTTCTCAATATATCGTCTTCCATGGTTGAAGGCCCAAGCGTGCAAACTATTTTTGTTTTTCTCATAGATTATCACCATTCCTTTACTTATATTATAAATATATCTTGTTTTTATTTTTTGGTATATACGTAGTTTACCATAGCAATCCGTTTTTTACCATATACCTTTTGGCTAAAATCTCCTCTTCCAGTAATGTTGCTGGATTATTGGTAAATACCTTCTTTATCTTTATCTTAAAATCTTCCGTCCAGGTTTTTCTTTTATCTTCTTTAACAGCCTCCAATAAATATTTATGAAGAACCTCCTTACTGTAAACAATAGTGGGATCCAGTTCAAAAACACAGGATGCCGCATCAGCTTCCATAAGTCGTCGCTTTGTGAATTCGCCTTTCACAAAAGTATATTTTTCACCAGAAAATACATTAAAGCTTTTCATGGTATCAAGATAGCCCAATCGAATTATCCTCTTTGTATTTTGGGGATCAAAGTCAAGGCAGCTACCTAAGGGCCATTTGCAGGAAATCATTTTTAAAAAACCTGCTTCTTTTAAGGCATCCTTCCTTTCTATTCCTATTGTATCCAAATCCACTGCTATAACATTTACTGCACCTCTTTTAAGTGCCATTTCAACTGGTATATTATCAAAATATGCCCCGTCTATAAACTTTTTATCATTAATTTCATATGGGCTTATGATAGGGAAACATGCTGCACTGGCTAAAATATAATCAATTAACTGACCTCTGGGGATCTCCTCTATAAAAATGCAGTGGGATTTGAAGCTTGGGAATTCTACGGTCACTATACCATATTCCGTCACACTTTGACGAATTTCCCCTTCCTTCAGGTTTTCTTCTAAAATCCTTCGGAGTTCTTCTTTTTCTGTAAGCTCAGTTATAGTGCTTTCTTTTATTTCACTCCAGCTTTTCTTTGCGATTTCAAAATCATTTTGCGCTACCAGTGCTCCATTCACTGCACCTATGGATGTTCCTGTAACAATATCAATTTGTATTCCCAGTTCATTTAACGCCTGCCAGACTCCAATTTCATATGCACCTTTTGAACCACCGCCGCCTAACACCAATGCGGTTTTACCTTCTAGCATGGATTCCTCCCTTTATACCATAAATTTCTCTTATCTTATGCAGATTTGCCACAATTTATTATTTGAACATAAGTTCTCATTGTGGTATACTAGAACAAAAGTTCTACTTTTTGAACTACTTTTCTAAATCAGGAGGAAGACCATGGATAGTTCCTTAATGGATAAATTAAAGATTTTAGCTGACAGTGCAAAATATGATGTCTCCTGTTCTACAAGTGGCGTGGAGCGAAAAAATGTGGGGCGAATGGGAAATGCATCTTGTGCAGGCATCTGCCATTCCTGGTCCGCAGACGGTCGATGCATTTCACTGCTAAAAGTGCTTTTTACAAATAAATGTGTTTACGATTGCCAATATTGCGTAAATCGCAGAAGCGTTGATGTGGAACGAGCCAGCTTTGAACCTGCTGAACTTGCAGAACTGACCATGGAATTTTACAGACGTAACTATATAGAGGGGCTATTTTTAAGTTCAGCCGTTGAAGTCTCTCCTGATTATACCGCTGAAAGAATATTACATTGTTTATCTATCTTAAGATATGAATATGGTTTTGCTGGATATATTCATGCTAAGATTATTCCCGGCGTATCCCAGGAGCTAACTCATGCCATAGGTATGGTTGCTGACAGATTAAGTGTAAATATCGAACTTCCAACTGAAGAAAGTCTCCAAAGGCTCGCTCCTCAGAAAAAAGCAAGAGCAATTTTTGCCCCGATGAAACAGATAACCAATACTTTGATTGAGCAAAAATCTCTTAAAGGACCGGGAACTATGTTTAAAGGACAGAATCTGAATAACCCATTAAATTATTTGAATCCGGAAGGTAGAGAACTGATACAGCCAGAAGGTGCAAATGCTGATATAGGTGATGGCAGCCTGTATCAGATGGGAAGCCCCGCTGGCAATGCTTTGATTCGGGAAGCAAGATATAAATATAAAGAGAAATTTGCACCTGCAGGCCAGACTACACAAATGATAATTGGAGCAGGAACAGAAACTGACAGTCAGATTGTAAAAACCTCTGAAAGTTTATACCGCTCTTTTAAAATGAAGCGAGTATATTTTAGTGCTTATATTCCGGTCACTGATTCACCCTTGTTACCTTCCGTCTTTACTGCTCCTCCTTTAATCCGTGAACATCGACTTTATCAGGCAGACTGGCTTTTACGGTTCTATGGTTTTACTGCGGATGAAATGTTCACCAAGGAAGAACCAAACCTTGATCTGGATTTAGATCCAAAGATTACATGGGCCTTAAGAAATATAAACCTTTTCCCCATTGAAATAAATAAAGCATCTATGGAGGAACTTTTACGCATACCTGGTGTGGGTACAGTATCCGCGCTTCGTATAGTAAGACAGAGGAAAGTTGCCGCGGTGAAGTATGATGATTTAAAAAAAATGGGGGTAGTATTAAAAAGGGCCAAATTCTTTTTGACCTGTTCTGGCAAGTATTATGGCGAAAAAGATCTGATGCCAGAATATATAAAAGGGAAAATATTAGAACCCTGCAGAATAAAAAGTCGTTTATTGCCTATTAACGATGAAACTCAGATTTCAATGTTTTCGCCCGGGGCATTCAGCTTAGGTGCACCTCAACAGTCTAAATCGAAAAGGAGCCTGGAATCAAATGGTGGATTACTTATATGATGGTAGTTTTGAAGGTTTCCTGACCTGCATTTACTATCACTATTATGAAGAAAAAGCAGCCGGCATTTTTACTTTCGATAATTATCAGCCCAGTATTTTGAATACGTTTGTAGAGATTAAAACCCAGGGAGACAAAGCGGCTAAAGTTTATGACGCAATTGGGCAAAAAATATCACCTTACGATTTACAACGTATATACCGGGTTTTTCTGTCCACAGTGATTAACCGTGAAATGCTGCTTTTAAATTACATCCGCTTAGGATTTAAACAAGGTTCTAAAATCCGCCTGCTTCATGGTAACCCTTATGTTTCTCCCGTAGAAAAAGCTGAAAAGAAAGTTACAGCGGAAGTTCACCGGATTTTAGGTTTGCTACGGTTTTCAGTGCTGGAAGGAGAAGTTCTTTATGCTGTTTTAGAACCAGACCATGATATTCTGGAATTTCTGGCAGATCATTTCACGGATCGATATAAAAATGAACCCTTTATCATTCATGACAAGCGACGTGGTAAAGCTCTGGTAGCTCAGGGAGGAGAATGGTACATTACAGATTTTACTGAAAAAAATCTGCCCCATATATCACAAAATGAAAAAGAATACCGTGCTCTTTGGAAAAAATATTTTGAGACTATTGCCATTAAAGAACGTACTAACCCTAAATGTCAGAAAAATTTTATGCCAGTCCGTTATTGGAAACATCTTACAGAAATATAAATAAGGCTGGTTTAACAACCAGCCTTATTTATATTTAGTGATTTTACTAGCAATTTAACTTACCGACTTACGTGACTCTTCCTGCTTACTGTGAAATTGATCTCTTGCAAGTTGTGCCTCTTCAGTCCAGTATGAGGTCTCCAAACCTATATCTCTTGCAGATACAAAGCCTTCCTTTCCATCTGTTCTATTGTAATGTTCCAGGGCTTTGAATACGTATTTACTACCCTTAAGAATAATAGGTACATTAATAAATACCAGGAATATATTCATTAAGTCTACCAGATACCAGATGTTTCCCAGCTGAAGATTTGCCAGCACGGTAAGAACACCAAAAGGCACAAAGAACAATGAACCCAGAAGTCTGATTCCCATAATAAACTTTTTATCTTTAGAAATCATATTTGCACTAATTTCCGCAAAGATAATCATACCGATTAGTGTAGTAAAAGCAAAGAGTGCATAACATATTGATAATATTACTTTTACAGCAGAGTCCATGGCCACGCCAGGAGCCAGAGTCTGGGCAGAAAGCATATATACTCCCAGCTTGTCATCTCTGATTGCATCCCATGCAACCCCTGTATCTCCTGTCCATACATGGGCCATTACCACAACAAACCCAGCCATAGAACAGATAATAAAGGTATCAAAGAATACGCCCATGGATTGTACTAAACCCTGATCAATTGGATGCTTGTTGCTTGCAGCAGAAGCAGCCATGGTTATTGTACCTTGACCGGCTTCATTTGCCATAAGTCCTCTTTTTATTCCTTGCTGCAAAGCAACTCCGAAAAGTCCACCGAAAATAGCTTCAGGTGAAAATGCTCCTCCGATTACTGCAGAGAAGAAATAAGGGATGCTACGATAATTAACGATAATAAGGATAAAAACGATACCGCAGTATACAACAGCCATAACAGGAACACAAATATCTGTGAACTTTGTTACACGTTTCATTCCACCCAGTACAAGCGCTGCTATAGCAACAATAAGAACAATACCAATGGCATAATATACTGGTGATGTTCGATCATAAGTTGTATTTCCTAAGGTGTTAGCTACTGAGCCTAATGCTGTAAACAGATGGAATGTCTGACTTGGAACATTAAATAGGGCATAGATGATAAATAAAAGAGCCAGCACAATTCCAACCCATTTTTTATTGCCTATGATTTTCATTCCATAAAACGGCAGTCCACCTACATACTCATCTCCCTTTTTTTCCTTAAACAATTGGGCTAGAACAGCTTCAGTAAATCCGGTTGCCATTCCGAACAATGCCATTACATACATCCAGAATATTGCACCTGGTCCTCCTACTGAAACAGCTCCTGTAACACCCATAATATTTCCTGGTCCAACACGCATGGCAGAGCTTAGCATAAATGCTGCAAAAGGAGATATTCCGGTTTCTGTAGCCTGCCTGTTGGCAACAATTTTAATACTTCTTGAAAATCTTTTTACCTGTACGAATCTAGTCTTGATAGTGAAATATATTCCTGCTCCAGCCAGTATTAGTATTGAAAGAGCAAAATTGCCCAATACCGGAATCTGAGCATACCATTCAAAGTTTGTCGGAAATTCCCATAAAAAATCTGAAATCGGTACAATGAATGCAAAAAAAGCATTGACTGCATCAAATAACTCACTCATAAAACTATCCTCCTATATCTCTCTGGAAATTAAATCGTCATAAGTTTCTCTTTTAACAATTAATCTGTCTTTTCCGTCCTTTACCATAACTACTGCAGGCCTTGGTATTTTATTATAATTGCTTGCCATTGAATAGCAATATGCCCCTGTACTGAATACTGCAAGGGTGTCCCCTGACTCAGCTTTAGGCAGTTCTATATCATAAATGAGGATATCTGTGCTTTCGCAGCACTTACCTGCTATGGTAACTTTTTCTTTAATGGATTGATCCATCTTGTTTGCTATAACTGCATCGTATTTTGCTCCGTAAAGTCCTGGTCTTATATTGTCTGTCATGCCTCCATCAATGCCTATGTACTTTCGCACTCCAGGGATTTCTTTTATGGAGCCAATAGTATATAAAGTGACACCTGCTTCCCCAACAATCCATCGTCCTGGTTCTATAGTAACCTGAGGAATCATCAGTTCATATTCCTTGCATTTATCATAAAGTTCCTTCATAATTGGATCAATGAACTCACTGATTCTTACTCTCTTTTCACTTTCTACATAATGTATTCCAAATCCTCCACCAATATTCAGTTCTTTGGTTTCAAAGCCTAATACCTGTTTCACATCCTTAATTAAATTTATTGCAACCATTAGTGCTGCAAGGTGAGATTCATTTGTTGCCAGTTGGGATCCTACATGGAAATGAAATCCCATCAATTCTATATTTTTCTTGTCCAGTGCAATCTTAATGAAATCATTTGTTACCTCCTTATCAAGGGGTATTCCGAACTTTGAGTCAAGCTGCCCTGTTGTGATAAATTTATGCGTATGACAGTCTACACCTGGTGTAATCCTGAACAGAATTTTTACTCTTTTATTTTTCTTTTCTGCATATTCATTCAGTGCTTCCAATTCATACATATTATCAACCACAACTCTGCCTACGTTATAGTCAACGGCCATCTTTATTTCATCCAAAGTTTTATTGTTTCCATGAAAATCAAGATTTTCCATAGGGACTCCTGCCTTATACGCAGTATAAATTTCACCCCCTGACACTGTATCAAGCCCCAGCCCTTCATTTGTTACCATTCTGCATATCTCCAAAGTCTGGAATGCCTTGCTGGCAAATACTGCTCTGGTATTTGGATATTTGTCCAGAAAATCCTCCTTAATTTCCCTGCATCTTTCCAAAATAGACGACTCAGACATTACATAAAGGGGAGTGCCGTACTTTCCGGCAATTTCACTCATATTGCAGCCATCAAAAATAAAATCCTTATTATTCATATCTTTCTCCTTTCTGTCTTTTGGTTCTTTCTTACTATTATCTATAATCAAGAATCATGCCAAGTAGATAACCTTTGGAATTGCAGCCTTTACCTAAATCGAATATAAATATTTTCCGTTTTTTCGGAATATTTAAAAATAAAGAGGTGGTAGCATTGAAAAATGCAGTTCTTTTTTGTGAACTGCATTCCGTTTTTCCGAACTTCGTTAAAGTTCTATTATTAAATTCCATATTTCTTTAATTTCTGATAGAAATTAGTTTTACCCATTTTTAAAGCCTGCATGGCCTTCTTTTTATCGTTATTACAATAAGCAAGGGTCTCCAATACGGCTCTTTTCTCAGCCTCTTCAACATATTCCTGGAAACTTTTCCAGCCTGCTGTACGACTTCCATATTCGTTATTTGAAATTTTTTCTGGCAGATGATTTTCAGTAATAATTCTTCCGTCCGCAATGTTTGCTGCTCTTTCAAGAATATTTTCCAATTCCCTCACATTTCCCGGCCAGTCATAGGCAAAAAGAACCTTCTGAGCTGCTGGTGAAATAAATTTCTCACCACATTCTAATTTATCACAAATCTGGTTTAGTATTTGATTGGATAAATAACTGATATCTTCTCTTCTTTCTCTCAAAGGGGGCATCCAGATTGGAAAAACGTTCAACCGATAAAATAAATCCTCTCTGAACTTCCCCTCTCTGATTTCCTCTTCCAGGTTTTTATTAGTAGCCGCAATTATTCGGACATCGGCAGTTATTTCAGTAGTACCTCCAATCTTAAAAAAGGTTTTATTCTGCAAAACTCCAAGAAGTTTCACTTGTGCTGCCAGACTGATATCACCAATTTCATCCAGAAAAATTGTTCCCCCTCTGGCTTTTTCAAATAAGCCTACCTTTCCCTCATGATTTGCCCCTGTAAAAGATCCTTTTTCATATCCAAATAATTCGCTCTCCAACAGGGTTTCTGGCATTGCCCCGCAATTCACGTGAATAAAAGGTTTGTCCTGTTTCTGGCTTGCATTATGAATGCTTTCAGCAAGATAGGATTTACCTGTTCCGCTTTCCCCCAGCAGCAATACAGTAGAATTGGTGTTTGAAGCCTTATACGCCAGTTTTTTTACATTGCGCATAACCCGGCTTTCCCCTTTGATATTAGATAAACCTTCGTAATCCAGCACGTTATCATTGATAATCTTTTTCATTTCTTCTACATAAGCAAGAGCATCATTTCTTTCTTTAATGACATTTTGAAGAGTAGAGATATCTTCCACCTTTAAGACAGCTCCTTTTCTTTCGCCCTTGAGTTCCACCGGGAAGATAGAGCATAAAGTAGGGAAACCGTTTATTTCAGAGAACTTATCCTTATAGCTGACGTTATCACCCTTTGCCATATTACACAGCTCTTTGATAGCTGCGCTGCCCTTATGTATACTGGAAATCTTTTTGCCTATAACGTTAAATTCATCCACAGAAGGACCCTTTGCCAAATAAACCTTCCCATTCAGCATGTCCTGGATTCCTTCTCCTCTGGCTGTATATCCGTTTGTCTGGTAAAACTTTACTTTGAACGTATCCCTGTCAACAATAACCATATGGCCGATAGAATTGTTGTAATTCATTACAAAACTTTTATCTCCAAAAGAAATGGTTATACTTTTATCATCAATATCCACAGAAATATTAAATCCCAACACTTTTGTTTTTAGTGAGAAGAGCTCTTTAAAGCTCTCATTTTGATGGTAATATTTATATACAGGTTGTATACTGTCATCCTCAAAAGCCCTACTCCCATAAATAAATCTTTACTCTGAATATTATTGTCCCATATTCCAATCTTTCTTAGACTCTCAGGTATTAAGCTTCCATCATCTTTGCCCAGACAGTTATCTCCTATAATAACAATATCTCCATTTTTAATGGAGCCTGCTGGATGACCTATCCCCATACTTTTATCTATGCCAAAAATCTCTTTGGCTCTTTTATTATATAGTTTAATCCGAAAATCTTTATCAACGTAAATAAAGCCTTCTTTCATCATATCAGTAAAAATACCCAGTTGGTTTAAATTAAACAGCACTTATTCACACCACCTTATAAAACTAATTCTACTAATTCTGCTTTAATCCTTAAATTATATATCTCATTCTATCTTATATTTAAAGAAGATGCTATATAATTTCCCTTTAAAAGTATTTCTTGCATAACCGCTTTAATCAGGGCTTACACTAACCGTAAACTTGAATTGTCTGCCAAATAGTGCTACACTATGCATGTATGCAGGTGAAGGATATTTTTAGGAGGAAGTTATGGAATTACAAACAATTATAGAGAAGAGGCAAAGTATCAGGCGTTACCAGGAAGGTGGCATTCCTGATGCAGATTTAGAAGATATAATCAAAGCTGCGGCAACTGCTCCTTCTGGGAAGAATACGCAAAACTGGCACTTTGTTGCGATTAAGAACAGAAATATAATTCAAAAGATTGCAGATGTAATCTCTGAAAAAAATGAGTCTATCTGTCTGGAGATGGATAAAGTTGATAAAGAAAAGGCTGACCGCTTTAGAAAGTTCTGTAAAAACTTTACTGTTTTCTGGCGTGATACTGCTCCTGCCATAATTATTACTATGGCTACCGTATATGTGCCGTCCGGGTACAATGAATATAAACTGATTGGTGCGGAACAAGAACTTTTGCTTGATTTAATGGGATTTAGGAATCCGGGCATGCAAAGCATTGGTGCAGCCTGTGAAAACCTGACACTTAAAGCCATTGACCTTGGATACGGTACCTGCTGGCTAACAAGTGCAAACTATGCAGCGGCTGAAATAGAAAAAGTTTTGAAAGAAGAAACCGGGTTTGAAAAGGATGGCTATTTCTTTGTAAACTTATTTGCAATAGGTATCCCTCAGGAAAATCAAAAAAGTCCAGAAAAAAAATCTTTGAAAGAAGTTTATACTTTAATTAAATAAATTTTAAAATATAAAAGGGGCTAAAGCTAATTTAATAACTTTAACCCTTCTTTTACTTTATGATTTTAAATTAAAATAACACATTATTTATAAGTTCATTAGGTTGTTAACTATAAGATTCTTTTCTTTTAAAAGCATTTACAATCAGTAGTAAGACTATTGCTCCGATACATGCTACAGCCAAACTCCATAAATTAAAGCCTGTAATGCCTACACCGCCAACCAGATTCATAACCAGTCCACCAGCTAAACCTCCAATTATACCAACCAGGATATTCATGAAAGCTCCCATTTGTCTGTTATTTCCTGTAACCATGCTAGCAATCCACCCAGCCAGTGCACCTATAACTATCCAGCCTACAATACCCATATTACCACCTCCTTTTTTATTATTAGTGTTTACTGAAATTCTTTTTTCATACATAATAATCTAGCAAGTTATTAAAAAAATTTGCGAATCCAATTATAATAATTAGTGCATATATCTACTTCTTCTGGTTATACTAAGAACGTCTTAAGACAAATTTAATCTGCGGGCGGTGATTATATGAAAATACTTATAAGCGATATCGTTGCACATTTATTGATTTTCGCTATTATGATTGCTTATCTGTTCATCTAATTAAATCATGTTATAACTTAATAATCTTAAATTTAAGTTGTAAATAGAAAAGAACCCTCTTATGAAGGTTCTTTAGCATTATAGTAGCATTCGGTCATTATCTATTTCAAACTGCTCTATCAGCTTTTCAACTGTCATTTCCTTACGTTTTTCTCCGCTTACATCCATAACAATTCTGCCTTCTTTCATAAGAATGGTTCTGTTTCCATGTTCTAATGCGGCTTTCATGTTATGGGTAATCATCATGGTACAGAGTTTTTCTTCTTTTGAAAAGTAATCGGTCAGTTCCAATACTTTTGCTGCAGCTCCGGGATCAAGGGCGGCTGTGTGTTCATCTAACAGGAGAAGTTTTGGATTTGACATAACTGCCATAAACAGTGTTAATGCCTGTCTCTGTCCACCAGACAAAAGCTTGGCCTTCTGTTTCATTCTGTCTTCCAGCCCCATTCCCAGTAAAGATAATTTTTCCCTGAAGATTTCTCTTTGCTTCTTGTTTATGCCTGCCTGAATACCATGAAAATGATTCTTATTATATGCAATGGAAAGGTTTTCCTCAATGGTCATATCAAAGGCAGTTCCCTTCAAAGGATCCTGAAAAACTCTGCCTATCATTCTGGAGCGCTTAAACTCTGGCAGATTTGTTATATCACGACCATCCAGAATTACTTTGCCTGAATCCGTGGGAAACACTCCGGATATACAATTCATAAGAGTGGATTTGCCCGCACCATTGCTACCTATAACCGTAACAAAATCACCTGGCTCCAAATGGAGACTCAGATTATCTATTGCTACTTTTTCGTTGATGGTGCCTCTTCCGAAGGTTTTGTGCATCTTTTCTATTTTCAGCATATTATCGTACCTCCTTTTTAACCATTAACGATTTAAACGGGAAATTCTCGCTAACAGTTCCGATGGCCAGCGCACCTGCTACTATAATAGCCGATACCAGCTTTAGGTCACTGGTTGGAAGTCCAAATGCCAACGCCTGTGCAATTATTAAACGATAGGCTATAGCTCCTAGAGATACAGCTATTAACCTTCTCAGCAATGATTTTGTCCCGAAAATAGCTTCCCCTATAATAACGGATGCCAACCCGATGACTACCATACCGGTTCCCATAGTTACATCTGCAAAAGACTGATATTGTGCCAGCATGCCTCCTGCCAGCGCTACAAATCCATTTGAAAGAGCCAGTCCTAATATTTTCATGCCATCACTGTTAATGGCATATGCTCTTACCATTTCTTCATTATCTCCTGTAGCGCGAAGAGCAAACCCAAGACGTGTTTTTAAAAAATAATAAAATAAAGCAATTACTATGGCTAGTACCCCTGCTCCAACAATTAAAGCTGAGTAATCTTCCGAAAAAATATTTTTTGCCATCTTGTATAAGGTATTGCTCTGAGTTAAAGCTATATTCGGCTTACTTCCCATAATTCTAAGATTAATTGAATAAAGTCCGAGCATAACCAGAATACCCGCTAAAAGCTCTTGTATTTTTAATTTCGTGTTTAGTAATGCAGTTACAGCTCCTGCCCCACAACCGCAGACAAAGGCTAAAAGTAATCCGATAAAAGGATTTCCACCAATGCTGCAAACAACAGCAGAGGCAGCTGCACCAGTCACAACGCTGCCGTCTACTGTTAAATCGGGGGTATTTAGTGTTCTAAAGGAGAGAAAAACCCCCAGAGCTAATACTGCATATATCATTCCCTGTTCCAAAGAACCTATTAATGCTGGAAATGTTAATAACATAATGTCCTCCAAATGTGCCTTTAATTTTCAAATGATAATCTGATACTATTTTGATAAATCGGTTGCCTTGTGTAAAATACCTGCAGGGATTTTAACGCCAATTTCATCTGCTGTTTTCTTGTTGATGTAAATCTGTGTTTTGGACATAATCTGTACTGGCATAGTTGCTGTATCCGCTCCATTTAGCACCTTTGCTGCCATAGATCCTGTTTTCTTTCCAAGTTCTACATAGTTTACGCCATCCGTTGCCAGACCTCCATCAGCTACCATTGAATCTGCAGCTACATAATAAGGAATCTTTGCTTTGTCTAAAACGTCCACGATAGTTGGCATGGCAGACGCAACGGTATTGTCGATAGGAGAAAATACTGCATCAACTTTATTCACTAATGATTGGGCTGCCTGCTGTATTTCACTGCTGTTCATGATTGTTGCATCAACTACTTCAATTCCCTTTGATTTAGCATATTTTTTCAGTTCGTTTATAACGGATACAGAGTTTATTTCGCCAGTACTGTAAATGGCACCAATCTTTTTAATGTTTGGAGTTACCTGAAGTGCCAGATCCATAATCTTTGCAGCTGAAACGGCGTCAGAAGTCCCAGTAATATTTCCACCTGGCTTTTCCAGACTGTTTACTAGTTTAGCTCCCACCGGATCTGTTACTGCGGAGAAAACAATAGGAATATCTGTAGTTTCTCCCAGTGCAGCCTGAGCTGACGGTGTTGCGATAGCAATAATTAAATCATATTTATTTGCTGCAAATGACTGACATATAGTTTTTAAGTTATTTGTATCGTTCTGCGCATTCTTATAATCTATTGTAACCGTTTTTCCATCTACAAACCCTTCTTCTTTAAGCTGGGATATAATGTTCTCACGAATGGTATCCAGTGATGGATGCTCTACAATCTGTACAATTCCTATAGTTGGCAAATCAGACTTTTCTTTACTTTTTTCTCCTGAACTGCTATCTTTGCCGCACCCTGTAAAGGCAGCTGCCACAGCTAATACCATAACTAATAATACTGATACTGTTCTCTTTTTCATTTTCTTCACCTTTCTGTCTTTTGACCTTACAATTAGTATTAGTTTGTGTGATGAAGTCAGGTGGAAATAAAAAAACACCTACCCCTGCATACATAATATACAAGGACAAGTGTTAACCTGCGGTACCACCTTGTTTGATGCGTTTTGTAAACACATCCTCTCTACGAGTGCCATCACACCCTCAGCCCATAACGCTGGCTTCACGTCTTCGCTACTAAGTTTTATAAAAATGTTATTTTTTATACTTTTCACGTCGCCCTCAGAGGCCCATTTGCTGTGACTGGCATTTATCCGGCTTTCACCACCCCGGAATCGCTTTGAAATCGTTTAACAGCTTTACTCCCTCGTCTACGGTTTACTTATTTAAGTTATGTTGTGATAATAACACTTATTTTGTTCGTTGTCAATAACTTTAATTGTGTTTTTTGTACTTCCAGACAACTTTCATATGATTTTATTAGTTTATTTATTTTTTTCTATTGACTATATGCCAATATTGTATATAATGTGTATATACAATATTGTAAATCATATATGATTAACTTGAGGAAATATTATGAACATAATTATAAGTAATTCTAATGGACAGCCAATTTATGAACAAATTGTCAGTCAGATAAAGAACCAGATTTTAACCAAGGAAATTGCTGCCGGAGATGCCTTGCCATCCATGCGATTACTGGCAAAGGAGCTGAAAATAAGCGTTATAACAACAAAAAGGGCTTATGAAGAACTGGAGAAAGAAGGCTTCATAGAATCCTATACCGGTAAAGGCAGTTTCGTAAAAGCACAAAATGAAGAACAGCTTAAAGAACAGCATTTACATGAAATAAAAAATAAACTTCAGGAAATCGTTGACCTTGCTTATGTGTCGGGAATTGATCTGCCTGACATTATAGACATACTCAAAAGTCTTCAAAAGGGGGAATAATATATGGAATATGCTATAAATGCACTAAACATTACAAAAAAATATAAAGATTTTACACTGGATAACGTCAGTCTCAGACTTCCAAAAGGGAGTATCATGGGGCTTATAGGAGAAAATGGTGCGGGAAAAACTACTTTAATTAAATTACTTTTAGGTCTTCAGAAATTTGAAAATAACAACTCTGGTTCTGCTGGTAAAAAAAGCTCCAGTTCCATTACTGTTCTGGGGCATGACATTCAGAACTTTCCTGACTCTGCAAAAGAAGATATTGGAGTTGTTTTAGATGACTGCTGTTTCCCAGAAATCCTTAATTTGCTACAAATCGGTAAAATCATGAAAAGCATATATAGTAAATGGGATGTTGTTAATTTTAATCGATACACCGAGTATTTTAATCTCCCGGAAAAGAAAGCCCTTAAAGACTATTCTAAGGGAATGAAAATGAAACTATCTATTGCTGTGGCTCTGTCCCATGATGCAAAGCTTCTGATTCTTGATGAACCTACATCTGGTCTGGATCCTGTTGTCCGGGATGAAATATTAGATGTTTTTATGGATTTTATTCAGGATGAAGAGCATTCAATACTTATATCGTCTCACATAACCAGTGATTTAGAAAAAATCTGCGATTATATCACTTTCATAAACAATGGCAACATTATTTTAAGTGACGTTAAAGATGATATTTTATCCAACCTGGGAATATTGAAATGCTCCCATGATCAACTGGCACAAATAGATCCCAGTGCCATTCGTGGTTACAAACGTAATAGTTTTGGGGTCAGTGCTCTCGTTGACAGGCACAAGGTTACTGGTAATTTTGTAATAGATCCCGCTAATCTTGAAGAAATACTACTGTATAGTGTAAGGGGGAAATAAAATGAAAGGTCTAATTTTAAAGGATTTTTTGAGCTTGAAAAAACAGGCATTGCCTATGCTTCTTTTTTTCGGAGTGTACTTTTTTATCTCTATAATGACTAAAAATGCCAGTTTCCTGACAGGCGTGGTTATGATTTTCTGCGCAATGCTTCCAATGACGGCATTATCATATGACGACCGTGCTGGCTTTTCCAAATATGCGCTGACCATGCCAGTTTCCAGGAGCACATTAGTTATCAGTAAATATGTTATGGCCCTTATCCTGATGGGTTTTGGCAGCATCTTTTCATTATTGCTCAATGCCGTTATAGGAAGTTTCTCTTTTATGGAAAGTTTATGGAGTGTGGCTATGACCATGTTGATCGGCTGTCTGATGGTTTCCATTTCACTTCCCCCTATATTTAAATATGGTATAGAAAAAGGTCGTTTTATCATGATTGGTATTGTTATGATTATTGGCTTTCTGGGGGGATTTACTATTATCGGTTTTGGCAATGGAAATGCCTCTATGACCATTGATAACAATGGTGTTTCTTTAGGGAGCAAAATTGATGCCTTCTTTAACAGTAACATGGTTTTTGTAGGTATTTTAGTAATCAGCGCTTTTATATTCCTGCTTTCCATGAGTATATCACTGGCCATCTATAGAAAAAAAGATTTTTAAGGACTGAAAAAAGGATGTGTAAAAAAGGATTTAGTTCTCTTTTACACATCTTTTTTATTGTCTTAGACGTTAAGCTTCTTTAAAACTAAATAGGATATAAAGCCTATGATTATTCCAGTAATCATCCCCGAAAAAAGCAGTACTGGAAAATAAATAAATATTTTTATATTGGATATAATTGCTGCAGCAATTAACATCTGTCCCACATTATGTGCAACCCCACCTGCCATACTTACTCCAACAATACTGAATATATTAGTTTTTTTCAAAATTATCATTGTTAAAAGACTTACACATGCTCCTCCTAAAGAGTATAAGGCTCCGAATATCCCATTAAATAGAAGCCCTGCAATAAGTATTCTTATGACATTTATCGAAAATGCATAAGAACCTCCTAAAGCATAAAGGGCAATAACTACTACTAGATTGGCGATTCCCAGCTTTACACCAGGTACTCCTATTGAAAAGGGAATAATGGCCTCAATATAGGAAAAAATTAAACCCAGAGAAGCCAGCACCGCGCTTACAGCAATTCTTTTTGTTTTATCTCTGTTAGTTTGATATTGCGTCATATTCAGCCTCCCCTTGCCCTTGTCCTGTAATTTGTACCATCACCTTATTGGGTAGACATACTATACTTTGGGAAGTTTTTGAGATTGCCCCGGTATGTACACAAGTCTGATTAACGCAATCTGAAAAAGCCATTGTAACCATACCATCTTTTATGATAATCTTATTAATATGACCATTCTGCTTTACTGTAATACTTTTGTTTTCATATAAAGAATAGGTGCCATACTCTTTACCATCAACAGTTATCAGTACAGCGTGCCCACGGTTATCGGTAGATGCCATCATATAGGCAATCATCCCACCCAAAATTATTAGTATTGCTGCTAAAATAATGTCAGCTTTCTTAATCATTAGACATTCCTTATCTTTAAAATAATTTGCAGTAAATAAAGTCCTTTTTCGTACCACTGCAAGATTGGAGCAAAAATGAAAAACCTAAAAAAGTTAACATGTCTGCTGCTTTGTTCAGCACTTATTATATCACAAACAGGCTGCACGGCAAAGCAAAAGGCCCTGTATCAGATACAAAGTACAACCTGCTAAATACTACTTGTAAAATAACCATTTATGATATGAAACAAAGTAAAGCACAACCCCTCATAGATGAGGCCTTTTCCCTGTGCAAAGATTATGAAAATCAATTAAGTAAAACAATAAAAGGCAGTGATATTTATAAAATTAATCATAGTAAAGGTAAGCCTGTTCTTGTCGCTGAATCTACAGCAAACCTCATACAAAAAGGACTTTACTATGGTAAACTATCACAAGGACGGTTTGATATTACAGTAGGTAAGCTTTCAGACCTTTGGGATTTTACCAGTGAAAATCCTAAAGTTCCAGCTGATAAAGATATACAAGCCGCTATCAAAACAATTGATTATACCAAAGTGCATATAGAGAAAATATCTACAGCAAAATCTGATTCCAATAAAAAGAGTGGCTATAAGGTCTGGATAGATAACCCTGATTCACAAATTGATCTGGGGGGCATCGCTAAAGGTTATATTGGAGATCGGGTTGGTGATTTCCTGGTAGATAAAGGTGTAAAAAGTGCTATTATTAATCTGGGTGGAAATATTGTGGCTATAGGCGAAAAATCAAACGGTTCTGCCTGGAATATAGGTATTGAAAAACCCTTCACTGGCAGGAGTGAAATTGTAGGCTCTGTAAAAGTAAAAAATAAGACTGTTGTAACTTCAGGAATTTATGAGAGAATGTTCAGGGAAAATGGTATTTTATATCATCACATCCTTAATGTAAAAACTGGATACCCTACAGATTCAGATGTGGAAGCTGTTACCATTGTAGGTGATTTTGGTAAGTCCGTTGATTGTGATGCTTTAAGCACTATATGCCTGATCCTGGGCGTAAATGAGGGCTCTGAACTAATTAAAAACCTAGATGGTGTAAAAGCTTGTTTCATTGATAAGAACGCTAATATTATAGCTACGAAAGGCCTGGAATTTATATCTCCAAAATAAAAATCTTCTATTTTTAAAAGACATAATTTGCCCCCAAATGTAGAAATCCAACCAACATTTGGAGGCATTTTTTTATTTTCTAAATTATATAAGAAGTCTTAAATCAGCATCGTTCAGAGCTCTGCTCTTCACTCCCACTGGCTCCGCTGCCTACTGTCCCGTTTTGCCACATCATTTGCATAAAAAAAGAAGCTACAAAGTAACTTCTATATAAGTCTGCTTCGACAGACTTTAAGTTTAAGAGGATTACAACTGCTTTGCAGTTGCATAAGTTCAAGCCACGTTCTTAAAAATGAAAAAACAGTCCTTTTTAAGAACTGCTTTCACTTAAAACCGGCGACGTCCTACTTTCCCAGGCAGCTGCCCGCCAAGTATCATCGGCGCTAAGGAGCTTAACTACTGTGTTCGAGATGGGAACAGGTGGAGCCTCCTCGCTATTGTCACCGGATTTTGTCTATTCTTTTTTTGAGAGTGTACTCTCAAAACTGGATAACATACTTTTCTATCAGTTTTATTCCTTCTTGAAACCATTTTGGTCAAGCGTTCGACCTATTAGTATCGGTCAGCTCAATACATTACTGCACTTACACCTCCGACCTATCAACGTGATAGTCTCTCACGGGTCTTACCATTTCTGGAGGAAATCTATTCTTGTGGGGGGCTTCGCACTTAGATGCTTTCAGCGCTTATCCCGTCCATACGTGGCTACCCAGCTATGCTCTTGGCAGAACAACTGGTGCACCAGAGGTATGTCCATCCCGGTCCTCTCGTACTAAGGACAGCTCCACTCAAATTTCCAACGCCCACAGCGGATAGGGACCGAACTGTCTCACGACGTTCTGAACCCAGCTCGCGTACCTCTTTAATGGGCGAACAGCCCAACCCTTGGGACCTACTTCAGCCCCAGGATGAGACGAGCCGACATCGAGGTGCCAAACACCGCCGTCGATGTGGACTCTTGGGCGGTATCAGCCTGTTATCCCCAGGGTAGCTTTTATCCGTTGAGCGATGGCCCTTCCACTCGGAACCACCGGATCACTAAGCCCGACTTTCGTCCCTGCTCGACCTGTTTGTCTCGCAGTCAAGCTCCCTTCTGCCTTTACACTCTTCGCGCGATTTCCGACCGCGCTGAGGGAACCTTTGGGCGCCTCCGTTACTCTTTAGGAGGCGACCGCCCCAGTCAAACTGCCCGCCTGACACTGTCCCAGTACCGGTTCACGGTACATGGTTAGAACTTCAACGTTACAAGAGTGGTATCCCAACGGTGGCTCCCCCAATACTGGCGTACTGGGTTCGTAGCCTCCCACCTATCCTGTACATGCAACGCCGAAATCCAATATCAAGCTGCAGTAAAGCTCCATGGGGTCTTTCCGTCCTGCTGCGGGTAACCGGCATCTTTACCGGTACTACAATTTCACCGAGTCTATTGTTGAGACAGTGCCCAGATCGTTACGCCTTTCGTGCGGGTCGGAACTTACCCGACAAGGAATTTCGCTACCTTAGGACCGTTATAGTTACGGCCGCCGTTTACTGGGGCTTAAGTTCTGTGCTTCGGTTGCCCTAACACTTCCCCTTAACCTTCCAGCACCGGGCAGGCGTCAGCCCCTATACTTCAGCTTTCGCTTTAGCAGAGACCTGTGTTTTTGGTAAACAGTCGCCTGGGCCTTTTCACTGCGGCCTGCTTTCGCAGGCACCCCTTCTCCCGAAGTTACGGGGTTATTTTGCCGAGTTCCTTAACAATAGTTCTCTCGCTCACCTTAGGATTCTCTCCTCATCTACCTGTGTCGGTTTACGGTACGGGCACCTACATTCTCACTAGCGGCTTTTCTTGACAGTGTGAAATCAGCTGCTTCGGTACTCTAATTTCCCTCCCCATCACGCCTCAGAATTGAACCGGCGGATTTGCCTGCCTGTTCTCCCTTGACGCTTAGACGCACTCAACCAACGGTGCGCTCAGCTTATCCTTCTGTGTCCCCACTTCGCTCAAACGAATTTCGGTGGTACTGGAATCTCAACCAGTTGTCCATCGCCTACAGCTCTCGCTCTCGGCTTAGGCCCCGACTAACCCTGAGTGGACGAACCTTCCTCAGGAAACCTTAGATTTTCGGTGGACAGGATTCTCACCTGCCTTACGCTACTCATGCCAACATTCTCTCTCGTATACAGTCCACCAAGACTTACATCTCAGCTTCTGCCCGTATACGATGCTCCTCTACCAATTACATTACTGTAATTCCAAAGCTTCGGTAGTAAGTTTTAGCCCCGTTTATCTTCGGCGCAGAGCCACTCGACTAGTGAGCTATTACGCACTCTTTAAATGAGTGGCTGCTTCTAAGCCAACATCCTAGCTGTTTATGCAGCTCCACATCCTTTTCCACTTAACTTACATTTTGGGACCTTAGCTGTTGGTCTGGGCTGTTTCCCTTTCGACTATGAAACTTATCTCACATAGTCTGACTCCCAAGTATAATACTTCGGCATTCGGAGTTTGATAGTTTTCGGTAACCGATGAAGGCCCCTAGAACATTCAGTGCTCTACCTCCGAGTATCTCAATCTTGAGGCTAGCCCTAAAGCTATTTCGAGGAGAACCAGCTATATCCGGGTTCGATTGGAATTTCACCGCTATCCACACGTCATCCCAGCCTTTTTCAACAGACATGAGTTCGGTCCTCCACGAGATTTTACTCTCGCTTCAACCTGCACATGGATAGGTCACCCGGTTTCGGGTCTACAGCATATAACTTGACGCCCTGTTCAGACTCGCTTTCGCTTCGGCTCCAGTGCTCCAGCACCTTAACCTTGCTACATACCATAACTCGTTGGCCCGTTCTACAAAAAGTACAAGGTCACTTGCGCTCCCTTTGCTTGTAAGCATAAGGTTTCAGGTTCTTTTTCACTCCCCTCCCGGGGTTCTTTTCACCTTTCCCTCACGGTACTATTCTCTATCGGTCACTAGGTAGTATTTAGGCTTGGGGGGTGGGCCCCCGGCTTCCCACCGGGTTTCACGTGTCCGGTGGTACTCTGGATCCACTCTGCATTTTGTGCATTTCGTCTACAGGACTTTTACCTTCTTCGGTCTGCCTTTCCAAACAGCTTCGACTATACACGCCATACGTGATGAGTGTCCTCAACCCCATAGTAAACTATGGTTTGGCCTCTTTCCCGTTCGCTCGCCGCTACTTAGGAAATCGATGTTTCTTTCTCTTCCTCCGGGTACTTAGATGTTTCAGTTCCCCGGGTTACCTTCTCTGTGACTATTTTATTCATCACAGGATACTTACGCATTACCATAAGTGGGTTTCCCCATTCGGACATCTGCGGGTTGACGGATGTTTGCTCCTAACCGCAGCTTATCGCAGCTTGCCACGTCCTTCTTCGGCTCCTAGTGCCAAGGCATTCACCTTATGCTCTTATTCGCTTGACCATAAGCGTTTTGCTTATCTAGCGTTAGATAAGACTTATATTTTTTAGACTTACTTGTTAATTAACTCGTAATTCTCTGGTTTCTCGGTTGAAATCGTAGTTATTTTACACCCGACATCATTCTTTTAGACATCTCTGTCCGAAAAGACTTTTGTCTTAGTTCTATAACTGTTTGTTATCTTTCGATAACCTCGATTTCGTTGTCATATTTGTGTTTTTTAACACTTTCTGATATTTTGCATATTATCCAGTTTTCAAAGTACATTTAGAACCCTTTTAAAAGTTCTGGTGGAGAATAAGGGGATCGAACCCTTGACCCCCTGCGTGCAAGGCAGGTGCTCTCCCAGCTGAGCTAATTCCCCATATAAACTCATAGTGCAAAAGTGTTAGTCTCCTTAGAAAGGAGGTGATCCAGCCGCACCTTCCGATACGGCTACCTTGTTACGACTTCACCCCAGTCATTGGTTTTGCCTTAGGCAGCCTATTTGCTGGCCAACTTTGGGCACCCCCAACTTCCATGGTGTGACGGGCGGTGTGTACAAGACCCGGGAACGCATTCACCGCAGCATTCTGATCTGCGATTACTAGCAACTCCAACTTCATGTAGGCGAGTTGCAGCCTACAATCCGAACTGGGACTGGTTTTGGAGATTTGCTCCACCTCACGGTCTTGCGTCTCTCTGTACCAGCCATTGTAGCACGTGTGTAGCCCAGAACATAAGGGGCATGATGATTTGACGTCATCCCCACCTTCCTCCGTGTTATCCACGGCAGTCTCAATAGAGTGCCCATCTTACTGCTGGCAACTATTGACAAGGGTTGCGCTCGTTGCGGGACTTAACCCAACATCTCACGACACGAGCTGACGACAACCATGCACCACCTGTCTCCTCTGCCCGAAGGAGGGACCTGTTAAAGTCCTGTCAGAGGGATGTCAAGTCCTGGTAAGGTTCTTCGCGTTGCTTCGAATTAAACCACATGCTCCGCTGCTTGTGCGGGTCCCCGTCAATTCCTTTGAGTTTCACACTTGCGTGCGTACTCCCCAGGCGGAGCACTTAATGCGTTAACTGCGGCACCGAAGCCTTGCGGCCCCGACACCTAGTGCTCATCGTTTACGGCGTGGACTACCAGGGTATCTAATCCTGTTTGCTCCCCACGCTTTCGTGCCTCAGTGTCAGTTACAGTCCAGAAAGCCGCCTTCGCCACTGGTGTTCCTCCTAATATCTACGCATTTCACCGCTACACTAGGAATTCCGCTTTCCTCTCCTGCACTCAAGTCTCACAGTTCGCAGGGCTTACAATGGTTAAGCCACTGCCTTTCACCCCACGCTTACAAGACCACCTACGCACTCTTTACGCCCAATAATTCCGGATAACGCTTGCCCCCTACGTATTACCGCGGCTGCTGGCACGTAGTTAGCCGGGGCTTCCTCAGAAGGTACCGTCATTTGTTTCTTCCCTTCCGACAGAGCTTTACGACCCAAAGGCCTTCTTCGCTCACGCGGCGTTGCTGCATCAGGCTTTCGCCCATTGTGCAATATTCCCCACTGCTGCCTCCCGTAGGAGTTTGGACCGTGTCTCAGTTCCAATGTGGCCGATTACCCTCTCAGGTCGGCTACTGATCGTTGCCTTGGTAGGCCGTTACCCTACCAACTAGCTAATCAGACGCAGGCCCATCCCTTACCGATAAATCTTTGACATCTCAAACATGTGTTTATGATGTGTTATGAGGTTTTAATCCCGGTTTCCCGAGGCTATCCCTCTGTAAGGGGCAGGTTGCCTACGCGTTACTCACCCGTCCGCCGCTTTCCATTTAATCCCTAGACCGAAGTTTCGTTCATAAATTTCTCGCTCGACTTGCATGTGTTAGGCACGCCGCCAGCGTTCATCCTGAGCCAGGATCAAACTCTTTATTAAATGGTATTTAAATCAGATTTCTCTGAATCAAATCAAGTTTGAGCTTCTGCTCGGCTGAAACGCTTCGCGTTTCGCTTCTCTATTCTTTATGCAAAACATAAATCCTAGAATTATTGTTGTTTTTTAAGAAATTGTACGTTGACTTCCAAAACAAGTTTGGTTATCTTACCAATCGTTATGATTGTTTGTACTTAGTATCGAGAACAACTTAATGTCCTCTTGACTAATTCTTTTACACTATGAAGTTTTCAAGGTTCTTGCGCTTCTGCAGTTTTCACTGTCAGCGCCGTTCCGTAAGGAACTTTTATATCATAATACTATTCCGCAAGTTTGTCAACATCTTTTTTCATAGAAATTTAATTAACATATAACCTCACGCGATAGCTTTACTATAATATCAATTTATAACATATTTGTCAATACCTTTTTTATTATTTATTTTTTAATAAAGTTATATAAAGGTTTACTGATAAAATGTGTTAAAGCTTTTGTCTGGTAATGATTAATTAGCATTAGTCTAAAAGCCATAAAAAAGACTTCAGATTTACTGAAGTCTTAAACCGGCGACGTCCTACTTTCCCAGGCAGCTGCCCGCCAAGTATCATCGGCGCTAAGGAGCTTAACTACTGTGTTCGAGATGGGAACAGGTGGAGCCTCCTCGCTATTGTCACCGGATTTTGTCTATTCTTTTTTTGAGAGTGTACTCTCAAAACTGGATAACATACTTTTCTATCAGTTTTATTCCTTCTTGAAACCATTTTGGTCAAGCGTTCGACCTATTAGTATCGGTCAGCTCAATACATTACTGCACTTACACCTCCGACCTATCAACGTGATAGTCTCTCACGGGTCTTACCATTTCTGGAGGAAATCTATTCTTGTGGGGGGCTTCGCACTTAGATGCTTTCAGCGCTTATCCCGTCCATACGTGGCTACCCAGCTATGCTCTTGGCAGAACAACTGGTGCACCAGAGGTATGTCCATCCCGGTCCTCTCGTACTAAGGACAGCTCCACTCAAATTTCCAACGCCCACAGCGGATAGGGACCGAACTGTCTCACGACGTTCTGAACCCAGCTCGCGTACCTCTTTAATGGGCGAACAGCCCAACCCTTGGGACCTACTTCAGCCCCAGGATGAGACGAGCCGACATCGAGGTGCCAAACACCGCCGTCGATGTGGACTCTTGGGCGGTATCAGCCTGTTATCCCCAGGGTAGCTTTTATCCGTTGAGCGATGGCCCTTCCACTCGGAACCACCGGATCACTAAGCCCGACTTTCGTCCCTGCTCGACCTGTTTGTCTCGCAGTCAAGCTCCCTTCTGCCTTTACACTCTTCGCGCGATTTCCGACCGCGCTGAGGGAACCTTTGGGCGCCTCCGTTACTCTTTAGGAGGCGACCGCCCCAGTCAAACTGCCCGCCTGACACTGTCCCAGTACCGGTTCACGGTACATGGTTAGAACTTCAACGTTACAAGAGTGGTATCCCAACGGTGGCTCCCCCAATACTGGCGTACTGGGTTCGTAGCCTCCCACCTATCCTGTACATGCAACGCCGAAATCCAATATCAAGCTGCAGTAAAGCTCCATGGGGTCTTTCCGTCCTGCTGCGGGTAACCGGCATCTTTACCGGTACTACAATTTCACCGAGTCTATTGTTGAGACAGTGCCCAGATCGTTACGCCTTTCGTGCGGGTCGGAACTTACCCGACAAGGAATTTCGCTACCTTAGGACCGTTATAGTTACGGCCGCCGTTTACTGGGGCTTAAGTTCTGTGCTTCGGTTGCCCTAACACTTCCCCTTAACCTTCCAGCACCGGGCAGGCGTCAGCCCCTATACTTCAGCTTTCGCTTTAGCAGAGACCTGTGTTTTTGGTAAACAGTCGCCTGGGCCTTTTCACTGCGGCCTGCTTTCGCAGGCACCCCTTCTCCCGAAGTTACGGGGTTATTTTGCCGAGTTCCTTAACAATAGTTCTCTCGCTCACCTTAGGATTCTCTCCTCATCTACCTGTGTCGGTTTACGGTACGGGCACCTACATTCTCACTAGCGGCTTTTCTTGACAGTGTGAAATCAGCTGCTTCGGTACTCTAATTTCCCTCCCCATCACGCCTCAGAATTGAACCGGCGGATTTGCCTGCCTGTTCTCCCTTGACGCTTAGACGCACTCAACCAACGGTGCGCTCAGCTTATCCTTCTGTGTCCCCACTTCGCTCAAACGAATTTCGGTGGTACTGGAATCTCAACCAGTTGTCCATCGCCTACAGCTCTCGCTCTCGGCTTAGGCCCCGACTAACCCTGAGTGGACGAACCTTCCTCAGGAAACCTTAGATTTTCGGTGGACAGGATTCTCACCTGCCTTACGCTACTCATGCCAACATTCTCTCTCGTATACAGTCCACCAAGACTTACATCTCAGCTTCTGCCCGTATACGATGCTCCTCTACCAATTACATTACTGTAATTCCAAAGCTTCGGTAGTAAGTTTTAGCCCCGTTTATCTTCGGCGCAGAGCCACTCGACTAGTGAGCTATTACGCACTCTTTAAATGAGTGGCTGCTTCTAAGCCAACATCCTAGCTGTTTATGCAGCTCCACATCCTTTTCCACTTAACTTACATTTTGGGACCTTAGCTGTTGGTCTGGGCTGTTTCCCTTTCGACTATGAAACTTATCTCACATAGTCTGACTCCCAAGTATAATACTTCGGCATTCGGAGTTTGATAGTTTTCGGTAACCGGTGAAGGCCCCTAGAACATTCAGTGCTCTACCTCCGAGTATCTCAATCTTGAGGCTAGCCCTAAAGCTATTTCGAGGAGAACCAGCTATATCCGGGTTCGATTGGAATTTCACCGCTATCCACACGTCATCCCAGCCTTTTTCAACAGACATGAGTTCGGTCCTCCACGAGATTTTACTCTCGCTTCAACCTGCACATGGATAGGTCACCCGGTTTCGGGTCTACAGCATATAACTTGACGCCCTGTTCAGACTCGCTTTCGCTTCGGCTCCAGTGCTCCAGCACCTTAACCTTGCTACATACCATAACTCGTTGGCCCGTTCTACAAAAAGTACAAGGTCACTTGCGCTCCCTTTGCTTGTAAGCATAAGGTTTCAGGTTCTTTTTCACTCCCCTCCCGGGGTTCTTTTCACCTTTCCCTCACGGTACTATTCTCTATCGGTCACTAGGTAGTATTTAGGCTTGGGGGGTGGGCCCCCGGCTTCCCACCGGGTTTCACGTGTCCGGTGGTACTCTGGATCCACTCTGCATTTTGTGCATTTCGTCTACAGGACTTTTACCTTCTTCGGTCTGCCTTTCCAAACAGCTTCGACTATACACGCCATACGTGATGAGTGTCCTCAACCCCATAGTAAACTATGGTTTGGCCTCTTTCCCGTTCGCTCGCCGCTACTTAGGAAATCGATGTTTCTTTCTCTTCCTCCGGGTACTTAGATGTTTCAGTTCCCCGGGTTACCTTCTCTGTGACTATTTTATTCATCACAGGATACTTACGCATTACCATAAGTGGGTTTCCCCATTCGGACATCTGCGGGTTGACGGATGTTTGCTCCTAACCGCAGCTTATCGCAGCTTGCCACGTCCTTCTTCGGCTCCTAGTGCCAAGGCATTCACCTTATGCTCTTATTCGCTTGACCATAAGCGTTTTGCTTATCTAGCGTTAGATAAGACTTATATTTTTTAGACTTACTTGTTAATTAACTCGTAATTCTCTGGTTTCTCGGTTGAAATCGTAGTTATTTTACACCCGACATCATTCTTTTAGACATCTCTGTCCGAAAAGACTTTTGTCTTAGTTCTATAACTGTTTGTTATCTTTCGATAACCTCGATTTCGTTGTCATATTTGTGTTTTTTAACACTTTCTGATATTTTGCATATTATCCAGTTTTCAAAGTACATTTAGAACCCTTTTAAAAGTTCTGGTGGAGAATAAGGGGATCGAACCCTTGACCCCTGCGTGCAAGGCAGGTGCTCTCCCAGCTGAGCTAATTCCCCATATAAACTCATAGTGCAAAAGTGTTAGTCTCCTTAGAAAGGAGGTGATCCAGCCGCACCTTCCGATACGGCTACCTTGTTACGACTTCACCCCAGTCATTGGTTTTGCCTTAGGCAGCCTATTTGCTGGCCAACTTTGGGCACCCCCAACTTCCATGGTGTGACGGGCGGTGTGTACAAGACCCGGGAACGCATTCACCGCAGCATTCTGATCTGCGATTACTAGCAACTCCAACTTCATGTAGGCGAGTTGCAGCCTACAATCCGAACTGGGACTGGTTTTGGAGATTTGCTCCACCTCACGGTCTTGCGTCTCTCTGTACCAGCCATTGTAGCACGTGTGTAGCCCAGAACATAAGGGGCATGATGATTTGACGTCATCCCCACCTTCCTCCGTGTTATCCACGGCAGTCTCAATAGAGTGCCCATCTTACTGCTGGCAACTATTGACAAGGGTTGCGCTCGTTGCGGGACTTAACCCAACATCTCACGACACGAGCTGACGACAACCATGCACCACCTGTCTCCTCTGCCCGAAGGAGGGACCTGTTAAAGTCCTGTCAGAGGGATGTCAAGTCCTGGTAAGGTTCTTCGCGTTGCTTCGAATTAAACCACATGCTCCGCTGCTTGTGCGGGTCCCCGTCAATTCCTTTGAGTTTCACACTTGCGTGCGTACTCCCCAGGCGGAGCACTTAATGCGTTAACTGCGGCACCGAAGCCTTGCGGCCCCGACACCTAGTGCTCATCGTTTACGGCGTGGACTACCAGGGTATCTAATCCTGTTTGCTCCCCACGCTTTCGTGCCTCAGTGTCAGTTACAGTCCAGAAAGCCGCCTTCGCCACTGGTGTTCCTCCTAATATCTACGCATTTCACCGCTACACTAGGAATTCCGCTTTCCTCTCCTGCACTCAAGTCTCACAGTTCGCAGGGCTTACAATGGTTAAGCCACTGCCTTTCACCCCACGCTTACAAGACCACCTACGCACTCTTTACGCCCAATAATTCCGGATAACGCTTGCCCCCTACGTATTACCGCGGCTGCTGGCACGTAGTTAGCCGGGGCTTCCTCAGAAGGTACCGTCATTTGTTTCTTCCCTTCCGACAGAGCTTTACGACCCAAAGGCCTTCTTCGCTCACGCGGCGTTGCTGCATCAGGCTTTCGCCCATTGTGCAATATTCCCCACTGCTGCCTCCCGTAGGAGTTTGGACCGTGTCTCAGTTCCAATGTGGCCGATTACCCTCTCAGGTCGGCTACTGATCGTTGCCTTGGTAGGCCGTTACCCTACCAACTAGCTAATCAGACGCAGGCCCATCCCTTACCGATAAATCTTTGACATCTCAAACATGTGTTTATGATGTGTTATGAGGTTTTAATCCCGGTTTCCCGAGGCTATCCCTCTGTAAGGGGCAGGTTGCCTACGCGTTACTCACCCGTCCGCCGCTTTCCATTTAATCCCTAGACCGAAGTTTCGTTCATAAATTTCTCGCTCGACTTGCATGTGTTAGGCACGCCGCCAGCGTTCATCCTGAGCCAGGATCAAACTCTTTATTAAATGGTATTTAAATCAGATTTCTCTGAATCAAATCAAGTTTGAGCTTCTGCTCGGCTGAAACGCTTCGCGTTTCGCTTCTCTATTCTTTATGCAAAACATAAATCCTAGAATTATTGTTGTTTTTTAAGAAATTGTACGTTGACTTCCAAAACAAGTTTGGTTATCTTACCAATCGTTATGATTGTTTGTACTTAGTATCGAGAACAACTTAATGTCCTCTTGACTAATTCTTTTACACTATGAAGTTTTCAAGGTTCTTGCGCTTCTGCAGTTTTCACTGTCAGCGCCGTTCCGTAAGGAACTTTTATATCATAATACTATTCCGCAAGTTTGTCAACATCTTTTTTCGTTTTTTTCAAGTTTATTCATTAATTCGAGTTTTACTATCAAAACAAAATATTGTTGATATTGTTGTCTGCTCGTAAGCAAAACTACAATATGTGGTACATTCATTTTCAGAGATGTAACCCCTGCCTCACGGGACAGCTTATTTAGAATACCAAAATATCGTTCACATGTCAACACTTTTTTTCATTTAATTATACTTCTTTTTTCAGCCATTCTTAATAAGCATTCCTGGTATATATAATAAAGAAGGCATTCTCAGTTGAGAATCCCTTCTTTGTTTTTATTTATTATATTAACAATAAGCTTTTTTACCTTTTATAAATATTCTTACGGGCTGATTAGCCTTTTGCTTTAGCTGCTTTAACTTTCTGTTCCTTGTTTGTTGGTGCAGTAGATATTGTCTTTTTTACTCTCAAATTTGATATTGCCTTAGTAGGACATTCTTTTTCACAAAGGCCACAATTTTTGCATTTTTCAAAGTCAATTTTTGCAAGATTGTTTTCAACTGTAATAGCATCAAACTTACAAACCTTTTCACATTTCTTACAGCCAATACAGGCAACCTGGCAGGCCTTTTTAGCTTTTGCTCCAGTTTCAGTAGAATTGCATGCTACATAGACCACTTTATTCTTTTCTGCTATAGTAATAACATTATTCGGACAAGCCTTTTCACACATACCACAGCCAACACACGCATCTCTGTCAACAACAGCCACGCCATCACAAATTCGGATTGCATCATACTGGCAAACTGACACACAGTCCCCAAGACTTATGCAGCCTTGCGGACAGGCCCAATTGCCTCCATAGAAATTCTTAGCAGCAGCACAAGTCTGCACACCTTTATATTCCATAATTTTTTTAGTATTATCATTGCTCCCCTTACATTTAACGAAAGCAACCTTTGGTTCTGCAGCCTTAGCTTCAACACCAAGGATTGAACCGATAGCTGTAGCAGTTGCTGCTCCACCCACCGGGCAAAGACTAGGACTTAATGAATGATCCGCGCCTATTGCAGCTGCATAATCGTCACATCCTGCAAATCCACAGGCGCCACAGTTTGCACCTGGAAGGACTTCACGAACCTGGGATACAGTCTCATCAACGGGAACGAAAAATACTTTTGATGCAATCGTAAGAACAACACCTGAAATCAGGCCCATAGTTACTAATAATATTACTGGTGTCATCATACTATTCTCCTCCCCTCTAACCAAATATGCCTTGAACTACACCACTGAATCCCATGAATGAAAGGGATAGAATGGAAGCACCAATAAGTGTAATTGGAACACCCTTAAAAGCTTTAGGTATGTTAGCAGCTTCTATCTTCTGCCTCATACCAGAGAATAATACCATGGCAAGCAAGAAACCAACACCAGCCGCAAATGAGTTGGCAATAGATTCTACAAAGTTGAATTCGCTCTTAATATTCATAATAGTTACACCAAGAACAGCACAGTTTGTTGTAATCAGAGGAAGATATACGCCAAGCCCCTTATAAAGGGAAGGGATAAACTTCTTCAGGAACATTTCAAGGAACTGTACCAGTGCAGCAATAATAAGAATAAAGGCTACCGTCTGTAAATATCCAATGTTATATCGATCCAATAAAAGAATCTGAACTGGCCAGGTACAAGCTGTTGCGATAACCATAACAAAAGTTACAGCAATACCCATACCTACAGCTGAGTCAAGCTTCTTAGATACTCCAAGGAATGGGCAGATACCTAAGAATTGTGCCAATACAAAGTTGTTGACCAGAGCAACGGACATCATGATCATAAGAATTTCTTTCATTATTCACAACCCCTTTATTCTCTGAGTGGCAGGTTCCAGCCATGGCACAACCTGCACAACCAAATTCTTTCTTTTTAACTGCTTTTCCTTTAGAAATGAAGTTAATTCCTGCAACTAAGATACTGTATACGAAGAATCCACCAGGAGCAAGCATGAAAATGGACATTGGTGTAAATCCATCACCGAAAATATGAACATTGAATAATGTTCCTGCTCCAAGTAACTCTCTGATAAATCCCATACATGCAAGAGCACAGGTAAAACCGATTCCCATGCCAAGTCCATCCAGGGCTGAATCAATAACGGAATTCTTATTTGCAAACATTTCCGCTCTTCCTAATATGATGCAGTTTACTACAATCAAAGGAATAAACAATCCAAGAGCCTTATCCAGTGCCGGTGCGTATGCCTTTATTAAAAATTGCACACAAGTTACAAATCCAGCTATTACTACTATGTAACATGGGATTCTCACCTTATCCGGGATCACCCTCTTCAGCATGGAAATAACAATGTTGGAACAAATCAATACCGCAGTAGCGGAAATACCCATTCCAATCCCGTTGATAATGCTGGATGTTGTGGCCAGAGTGGGACACGTACCAAGTAATAAAACTAACGTAGGGTTTTCCTTAACGATACCCTTTGTCACGATACTAAGTTTATTCATTATTTTCACCTCCTGCAGCTTCAAACTGTGCTAAAGCTCTTTGAACAGAATGGTAAACACCATTTGAGGAAATGGTTGCACCAGTAATAGCATCCAGGTTTGTATTGTCCTTTATAGTCCCCTGTCCAATTGCATTAGCATCAGGAATTATCTCAGCTCCAGTCATACCATTATACTGGCTTAAGTATTCAGGAGTCTGGGCTTTTGTACCAAGGCCCGGTGTATCTGAGTGAGACATCACTTTAACCCCTGTAATGGCCCCTTTGGCGTCAATACCCACCATTACAGTAATTAGACCGCCGTAGCTATTAGCAGTTGCTGTGATTGCAGCACCTGCACCATTATTTGCAATGTAAAAATCTACTATACCGTCCTGAAGTTTTCCCGTATATGGGGTAAATGTATCTGCTTTTGGCAGAACCACAGTTCTGGTCTGGTCTGCAGTCTTTGCCGTAATGGATTCAATTAGAGGTAATGTAATAGCATATACCTGAGATAAAGCAATAGAAACAACCAGACATATAATAACTAATACTAACGAAGGTTTTATATGTTCGTTAAAAGTTGAATTTCCCATTATTTCTTCACACCTCCAAACATTCTCCTTTCACAGAAGTTATCAATGTGTGGAGTTATGATATTCATTAGAAGAATAGCAAAAGACACACCTTCTGGATAAGAACCGAATAATCGGATAATCATGGTGAAAAATCCGCATCCAATCCCAAAAATCAGTTTTCCAAGGGGCAGCATAGGAGATGTAGCATAATCAGTTGCCATAAAGAAAGCTCCTATCATAACCCCCCTGCCATAATGTGAAATATTGGGTCCTGGCCTGCAGCAAATGCTATAACAGCAACTGTTGCAATGAAGGATACAGGAATAATTGGTGATATGATCCTCCTCCAGATTAAAAACAGTCCGCCAATTAACAACGCAATGGCACTGACTTCACCCATAGACCCACCGATAAATCCTAAAAATACCTCTGTGTTTGAAGGAAGTGCCGCTGTTCCTTCTTTTAACATGCCAAGAGGGGTTGGCCCTGTGACCACATCAGCTATCTGCTGTCCTCTTGGTAACGGCCATGTGGTCATTTGTGTGGTAAAGGAAAGTAAAAGAACAATTCTTGCAGTAATGGCCGGATTAGCAACATTTTGCCCTAATCCTCCAAATAAACCTTTTACAATGACAATTGCCACGAAACAACCAATAATAGCTATTATGTAGGATAAGTTTGAAGGTACATTAAATGCGAGAAGTACACCTGTTACAACTGCGCTTAAATCTCCAATAGTCTGCGCTCTTTGTGTAATCTTATTGAAAAGATATTCAAAGGCTACACAAGCGATAATACAGACTAAAGTAAGTGTGATAACTCTGAACCCGAAAACATAAGTACTTACAAGAAATGAAGGTACTAATGCCAGAATAACAGTTCCCATGATTCTGGATGTATCTACCTCGCTGACTAAATGAGGCGCTGATGATACGATTAAGTTGTCATATGCTTTATTTCCCATTGTTACTTTGTGCCTCCTTTAATATTGCTTTCCCAAGCTTATTGTTAAAGCTCAGAGGTCTTCTTGCAGGGCAAATATAGGAACAGCTTCCACATTCCATACACTGCATAACCTTGAATCGTTCTAATGCTTCTGCATCTTTTCTCTGAACTGCTGACGAAAGAGCTGTAGGCATCAGCTTGAATGGACAGGCCTTGTAACATCTGCCGCAGTTGATGCAGGCAGTTTCTTCTTTAACCCAAGCCTGTTCTCCCGCAAAAGCAAGAATGGCATTATTGTTTTTAATGACAGGCATTTGATCTGTAAAAATGGCACGGCCCATCATTGGACCTCCCATTAAAATTTTCTTAGGTTCCTCTTTATATCCGCCACAAAATTCTATAACATCGGCAATCTTGGTTCCAATAGGACACATAACATTTGCAGGCCTTGATACCGCATTACCATCAACCGTTATTCTTTTGTTGATAAGTGGTATACCATCTTTAAAGTGCTGTCCGAGAAATGCGATTGATGTAACGTTTGACAGGATAATTCCCAGCTCAGCAGGAAGGACACCAGCATCCATGGTCTTTCCAGTCACTTCATATACCATAACTCTTTCTGCACCCTGAGGATATCTTGATCTAAGAGGCACAACCTTAATATTAGGACTGCCTTTCTGTATGATCATATTGTTTATAGCTTCAATAGCATCTGGCTTGTTATCTTCTATACCAATAAATCCTTCTTCCAGTTCAAGAAACTTCATTACCAACAGCATTCCACTAATGATATTTTCTGTTTCTTCCAACATAAGCCTGTGGTCGGAAGTAATAAATGGTTCACATTCTGCTCCATTCACAATCAGTGTAGTCACTTCGTCAATGTTTTTCGGATTATATTTAATATGAGTTGGAAAGGATGCTCCTCCCAAACCAACCAGTCCACTGGTTCTTACAGCTTTTACAAATTCTTTTCTGTTGTTAACCTTTGGAACCTGAATTCCATCCCATAATTCTTGTTTCTTATCTGCTTCTATAATAACAATGGTATCATTCCCGCCATTGCCAGAACGTACCCCTTCAATTCCTGTGACTATACCTGAGACACTAGAATGAATCGGTACACTTACAAAAGCATCTGTATCACCTATAGGCTGCCCCACTTTAACGTAATCGCCTTTTGCCACAAGAGGCTTACATGGTGTTCCTATATGCTGAGACATGGAGATATAAACAAAATCAGGAATGGGCATTATTTCTGTTTCACATCCAGCAGTATACTTATTATGCTGCACGTGTATGCTTTGTAAATGTTTTTTCTTCTCGGTCATATTACTCTTCCTTCCTATAAATTATAAAAGTGATGCTTCATCGCAGCACTTTTTTAAAAATCACTCTACCCTTCCACGTTCTACGCTATCATATTTCAACGTTTTTCTCCAATAGAAAACGGTTATCGCGCTATAAGTTTTTTTGATAGATATGGCTAACACTATTGAATTTACAGAAAACTTGTGTTAAAGTAAATACAGTTACACCTTATATTTCTATTAATATGATTTATTAATTTGTGTATGATTTTAAAAATAACAGCTTTAATCATGCAATTTTACATGATTTTTCAGCTTAATACCACGGAGAAATTTTATGAATATAAACCACTTAAGATACTTCCAGGAAGTATGCAAATATAATAACATTACTAAGGCCTCAGAAGCTGTCCATGTTTCACAGCCGTCCATTACAGCTGCTATTAAAGAACTGGAAAATGAACTAGGCTATCAGCTCTTTAACCGGGTAAATAACCGGATATCTTTAACAGATGATGGTTCCTCTTTTCTTGCTAAGGCAAAGAACTTCATTAATGCCTATGATAACTTTCATAAAGAAGCATTAGATATAGGGGATAAAACTCATGTGGTTCTTAAAGTAGGTATCCCTCCAGTTCTTGGAACATTTATGTTCAAAAAATTCTTTCCGGCTTTCGAACAGCAGTATCCAAATATAAGATTGCAAATGTTTGAAATAGGCACAATCTCAGGTTTAAAACGATTAAACGAAGGCGGACTTGATTTTTTACTGGGTGCTATGGATGACACCGTTTATCCGCAATGTGATTCCAGATTGATTTTCAGAACAAAATTCGGTCTGGCAGTGGGAGCGGACAGTCCTCTTGCTAAAAAAACTTTTGCAAGCAAAGAAATGATTTGCCGTCAGCCATTCATTATATTTCCAAATGGCTCCTATCACTATACTGCTATAACAGAACACTTTAAAGAGCATCCTCTCAATATCATTATGGAAGCAAGTCAGATCTCTACCATTAGATATATAGTAGAAAATAATTTTGCAGTTACCATTACCTATCAGGAAAGCTTTGATGCTTCTGCAAAAATTGTTCATGTCCCATTAGAAGAACCTATTAATGCAAACGTAAGTGTTCTTTGGAGAAAAAATGCATACGTTTCTAATGCCATGAAGGCTTTTATTGCATATACTTCAACCATTGAAAATCAAAACCAGCCCAAAGTTGAATCTTTCTGGGATTAACGATAAAATCAGCCCAAAGACATTGTTTTAAATTAGAATATCCGGATTTTGCCACACAGTGCGGTTCAAATGCTTTTTGTTCCGCACTTTTTTATGTTGGCATACCTTTCATTTAAAACATTCCTGAGCTGACTTTTTTAGATTTCCCGAATATTAAGCCTGCTTACATTGCTATTTTTTAAATATTTCAAAACACCTGCTGAAACCGAATCCATATCTTCCATACCCGTGATATAAATATCCAGCCTGTGTTCCTGGCAAATATTTAAAATCAGGTGAATGAATGCGTTCACAACCTGTACATCCGGTATTTTTGTGCTTCTTTCTGCTTCTATATCCGTAAAGATATCTGGTTGTATATATCCAAGGGCACTAAGCATATTCTCATTTAATATCTTTCCACATTTCAGCTGTTTTTGTGCAAAAAGTTTCCCAGCTACATCAGCCATCCAAAAATACTGAACATCCTTGATGCAGATAGTCTGTATCTGAATAGCTGAGTCGTTCTGTGTCTGAGTCTCAGGTTCCTGGTTTTGTTTAAGCTCTGCAAATTTACTGCGCAGTTTCTCTGACGGCTGGATCCCAAGTCTGCTTGCAAGTCTATCACGAAATGAGTTATAAAATAGTATTCCTGCCCCGCGTTTCCCGATTTTCATATAAAGCATTATTATTTTTACTGCCACTTCTTCATCATATGGATCTATATCCAGAATCTCTTTCAGGATATTCAGGCATTCTTCTATGTTACTTTCTCTTTCATATAGTTCTGCCAGTCTCTTTAGAATTTGTACTCTGAAATTTTCAAAACGGGTTCTCTGGAATATGATGATTTCATTAAAATCTTCACAATTGTTGTAATAGCAGCCCTCCAGGAATTCTCCAGTAAACATATTTTTTAATTTTAACAACTTTGCAATGGAGTCGGAATCCTGGGGTTTAAAATTCATAATGTCCAGAATATCGCACCGAAAATCGTAATTAGCGTTTACACCGCAATGTTCCTTGTCTATAAAAAGAAACTCTTCATTGCTGGCACTTGTTCCAATATTTTTTTTGATTAACCACAAATTATACCGCAGGTTATTTTTAGCAGCTTCCTCCGAACTATCGGGCCAAAGGTAATCTAGAATTCTTTCCCGGCTTAAGTATTTGTCCTGATTTATGATAAGCAGACATATCAAAGCAATGGTTTTGTTTCTAAAACTTTCAACCACACTTTTACCATTATATTCTATTCTTGTTTTTCCTAAAAAATATAGATTGAGCATAATTGCAACTTCCATTCTTTGTCTAGCCTAAAGTATTGTAAAGAATATCTCCAGACTTAATCGTGGCTATTACTTTTACCTGATTCAACATGTCATGAGGTGTGGAAAGAATATCCTGGTCAAGCATAACAATATCCGCAGTTTTCCCCACTTCAAGCGTTCCTTTCTCCTTTTCTGCAAAGATAGCATAAGCCGCTTTACATGTATACAGTTCTAATGCTTCATATACACTGATCTGATGCTGTTTAACAGGATGATTAACTGCTGCGGAAATACCAATCATTGGATTGTACTCCGTTATGTCACTGTCAGACCCTCCTGTAAGACATACACCCTGATCAATAATTTCCCTGAACATGTTTGTCTTTACGTAATTGTCTCCCAGACGCTGTCGATACATTTTGTCTGTTCCTCCCCAATACGCTTCATAAGTAGGATTCATAGAAAAAATAATTCCCATTTCCTTCGCCTTGCGTATGTGTTCTGCATTGGCAAGTTCTACATGTTCCAGCCGATGCCTCAGTCCTGTTATGCCTGTTTGATACAGTGCATCTTCGTGTGCCTTCAGCGCAGCTCCGATGGCTCTGTCACCAATCGTATATAAAGATAACTGGAGATGATTTTTATAACACTCCAGTACAAATTCATTTAATTCACTTTGAGTATATCTCAGGCTTCCCATTGTTCCAGGCCGGTCTGCATATTCAAAAGATAACGCTGCCGTTCTGGCACCCATGGTCCCGTCTACATAAAAACTTCCACCAATACGTTTTAAATTCATACGTTTTATCTTTTCTACATCCAGTGATTGATAAAAAAGTGCCATATCTACAGGAAATTCGCTTCCGTATTCATAGATAAAATCCGCATCCTTATCGCTGTACATGTAACCACCTTCCATAGCGTTTACAGTGGTAATGCCCGTTCCAAGAAGCCCGGGGATAATATCCAGAACAGCTTCTTTTCTCACTTTATCTGTTATACCATCCAGTATGTTGGTTCGCAGCACTGCATTTGCCTTTCCTCTGAACAGCCCTGTAGCCACGCTCTGACCATCCTTTTCTACCCCTTCCATATTGAATGGGACTTTATAATATAAAAGTCCGTAGGTATTCAGCATGCTAACCTGATAATCCAAACAGTTAATCCATACTGCAACGTCATTACAATATCGGTCTAGCGCCAGACGATCAGGAAATTTCTTTTCTTTGAGCTGCTCAACCTGAAGACGCATACCGATTATACTTTGACCTGGCTTTTCGGCCGCTGCTCTATGAATCATTTCTCCTATTTCTTCAAAACTGTGGACTCCACTTAAATCAATTCGCCTTGCATTTAAAGCTGTCTGTACAACATGGAAATGGCTGTCGATAAACCCTGGCAGAACAGTATTGCCTCCGGCATCAATTATGACCGTATTTTCAGAAACCAGCTCACAATATGCAGTATTCATTCCCAAGGCAAGAATTGTTCCATTATGAACAGCAATCCAATCTGATGTATCACCATTCTTCATTGTTAAACATTTTGCATTTTTTATAATTATATCTGCATGCATTATTTGCTCCTCCAGCCATTTCCCATAGTTTTTCATTATATAAATTTAATTTTTAAAATACTCTTTTTCCTGCAATATAAGTTTGTTTTACTTTAATATCTTTTAGCTCCATTTCATCAATGGTAAACGGATTTCGATCTAACACTACTAAGTCAGCAAACTTGCCTACCTCCAGAGTTCCTAAATAATCCTGCTGACCCGTTGCATAGTGGACATTCTTTGTAAATAATTCAATTGCTTCATATACTGATAGTTTTTCCTCTGGCCTGTAACCACCTGCCGGTTTTCCATCTTTATCACAACGTGCCACAGCAGAAAATATTCCAGCAATAGGATCATAAGTTTCAACAGGACAATCAGAACCTCCAGTCTGTATCATCCCTGCATCCTTTAAGGTCTTCCATGCATAGGCACCTTTTGCTCTCTGGCTGCCAATTCGTTCCTCAACCCAATGGGCATCTGTACCGATAAACACGGGTTGTATGTCAAGGATTAAGGGAAGCTTTTTCATACGTTCCAAAAGTGCATCGTTAATCATCTGTACGTGAATGATTCTAAATGGCAGACGTTGCTTTTGTTCGTCTTCCGTCATTCCTTTTGCTCTGGTTATGCGTAAAGTTTCTTCTATGGCAGTAAGGGTCATATCAAGGGCGCGGTCGCCGATTGCATGAATAGCAGGTTGAAGTCCATTTTCATAAGCTTTTAGAACTTTATCGTTTAGTTCTTCCTGTCCGCAGACAACAAATCCCCTATTATCCGGATTATCACTGTAAGGTTCCTGTAGCGCTGCAGATCTGGATCCAAGAGAACCATCCGAAAATATTTTATACCCGCCAAACTGAACCAGCCTGAAAGGGTCATTCTTCTGCTCTGGGGTTAAATCTTCTGGTGTAAATAATTCATCCAGATACACGGTCACACGTACCGGCAGTTCATTTTCTTTATCAAGCCTGCCATATGTATCAATGTCTTCATTGTAACGCCAAATTTTTGCGGCATATGTATGAATGGCAGTCACACCTTTAGATGACATATCCCCCAGGACTTTCAGGAAAATCCTCCTTTTTTCAGCCTCATCTGAAAGAGGATCTGGAATTATTTCATCAAATACCTTGGTACTCTGCTCTCTCAAAATTCCATTAGGCATTCCATCCTCATCAAATTCTACAATGCCTCCCGGGCCTCCATCATACCCAATTCCTACACCAGCAAGTTCCAGTGCCTTAGTATTAGCCACAATAGCATGGAGGCAGCACCTTCTGATTACAATCGGGTGCACAGTGCTGACCTGATCCAGGTCTTTTCTTGTAGGGAAGCGGTTTTCTTTAAACTTTGTCTGGTCAAAATTTGACCCTTTAATCCAGCTTCCTTCTGGTGTTTTCTCTGCCTTTTCCTTCATCAGTGCAATCATTTCATCCATACTTTTAGCCTGTTCCAAATTAACCGTGGTCTGGTTCTGGCAGTAAGCATACATATGCATATGAGAATCCGCCATTCCGGGTATCACTGCACGATTTTCCAGATCAACCGTATTAGCACTGCTATAGTTGTTTGCTTCCTGATTGCTTCCGGCAAATACGATTTTGCCATCTTTTATACCTAAGGCTTCAACTGTTTTTCCCTCTTGCTCCATTGTATATATAATTCCGTTTTTAAGCAATACATCTAACTCCATTATTTTTCCCCCCTAATTTTCTGCTTGTGTTTTCATTGCCTCTTTATCTGTTTTTACCCCATCTGGCAAAGAGTCTTCTTTCCAAACAAATATACCTGTTATAGCATAAAATGCTGCTATTATTGGCACTGCCCAGCACAATACAGTATACGGTGCATACTTAAGCGGGCTCACACCAAGCACACCGGAAAAGTACACGGCACCAAGAGACCAAGGCAGCAATGGGTCCAGACAGATCCCGGAGTGTTCCAGAGTTCTTGAGGCAACGGTTCTTTTAATTCCAAGTTTATCGTAACCTGCAATAAACATTCTTCCTGGAATCAGGATGCAGACGTATGGACTTGCTGTTGCCATAACTGTTGCCATTCCAGCTAACATATGAGTTAAAATCAAATTTCGTGCATTCCCTGTAACAGACTTGGCACTGAACAGCAGGGTATCAAGCACTCCTGTTTTCTCCAGAATTCCTCCATAAGACAGACCCAGATAACCAATAGATACAGTCCACATCATTGACTGTAGTCCTCCTCTGTTCAAAAGCTTGTCCACATCTATATTTCCCGTATCTATCACATAGCCATAATTCATATATTTCATCATGTCAGTCAGGTGATACCCCTGAAATACAATAGCAATTGCCATTCCTACCAATGCACTGATTACAATGGTTGCCAAAGCATTAAATTTTCTCAGAGCCAGAACCACAACCAGAAGCATTGGTATTAAACTGATGATTGCATAAATTGGCGTCACATTAAAATTAGAACTCAAAACGGAAAGTAACGTATCTACTTCATGGCTGTCAATCTGCCCCTTAGCGTACTTCATTCCCAGAAAAACTGCTGCTACTAATGCCAGTATGTACCCTGGTATAGTTGCAGTTGCTACACTTTTAATATGTGCAAAAACATTAACTTCACATGTTGCGGAAGATAAGTTTACAGTATCAGAAATCGGAGATAATTTATCACCAAAAATAGCTCCGGAGATAACAGCACCCGCTGTCATAGCAGGGTCGACCCCAAGACCGCTTCCAATTCCCATAAGCGCCACTCCAAAGGTTGCGGCTGTACCCCAGGATGTTCCTGTTGCAAGACAGGATATAGAACAGACCAGAATAGTGGTCAGTAAAAAAACGGATGGTGAGATAATCTGCACACCATAGTAAATCAATGATGGGATTGTCCCTGCTGCAATCCATGCAGGAATCATAACTCCGATGAACATTAGAATCATCATTGATATAGTTGCTATTTTAGTTCCATGAATAATTCCTTCCTCAATAAGCGCTATCGGTGTTTTGTTAAAAACTGCAAGCAATACTACTGCAAATGCTGCGGAAAAGATCAGTGTCATATGCACATCAGGTGATCCTATGGTAATAAGCTGCACAGCAAAACTTCCAAATAAAAACAATACAATTATTAGCGATATTGCTAAAGATGGTTTCTTAAAATTTTGGTCCATTTTTTGCTTCCTCCTTTGGAAAAGTGATTATATTTTTTCTTCATTATACTTATGAACCATTTCTGCACCTGTGTTTTTTGTCTTCTTTCCAGAAGTATTTCTGTTTTTTATTTGTTACTTTTTCATTTATTGAATTATTCTGCAACACTTTTGCAACAGTTTGTGTTTTTTTGAAGTAAGTATTTACCTGTAAATTTGTAAGATTTCTTTAATTGATATGTACTAAACAAAAAAATAATTGGTATATAAGTGTATTTTATCACTTATATACCAATTATTGAGTTATATTGTTTTAATGTTATTTTTTATACAGTATTCGAATGGAATTCATTACACACAGCATTGCAACTCCTGAATCTGCAAAAACTGCCATCCACATTGATGCCAGACCTACAAGCCCTAAAATCATAACCAGGGCCTTCACAAATAAAGCAAATATTACATTTTGTACGGCTATTTTATTTGTATTTCTTGCGATGGCGATTGCCTGAGGCACTGCCTCCATACTGGAAGTCATAAACACAACATCTGCTGCTTCTATAGCGGCATCTGCACCGCTTCCCATGGCGGCTCCCACATCTGCCCCTGCTAAAACCGGAGCATCATTGATTCCATCTCCGATAAACATTACCTGCCCATATTGTTTTCTGAATTCCTGCAGGATTCTCAATTTATCATCTGGCAAAAGCTTTGCAAAGACTTTATCAATCCCAATCGCTTCAGCAACTGCATTGGCTCCTGCTTCTCCGTCACCGGTCAGCATGGCCGTGATAATGTGGTCAGCTTTTAATTTCTGTACTGCGGAAAAAGAATCTTTTTTAATGGAATCGGCTACAATTAAGGAACCTATAAACTGGTTATTCAGGGCTAACAGCACCTCACTTCCCATGATTGAGTTTTGGTATCCTGTGATATCCACTCCCCCATCTGACAATAGCTCCCGGTTTCCACAAAGAACAGTACCTGCATTTAGTATAGCCCTTATACCTTTCCCTGCGATTTCCTCAATACTTCTTGGTTCTTCAGGGATAATGCCATACTTCTGAGCTTCATTTACTATACTCACTCCTATGGGATGGGTAGACCGCAGTTCGCAGCTTGCTGCCAGTGACAAAAGGTATTCTTCTATATCTTTTTTTGAAACCCCGGCAGGTCTGGATTGTATCCCGTCCAGCACCCTGGATTTTTCCTGATTTTCAGTCGCTGAACCGTCCGCTGAAACTCCTGATGTCATATATGAAATCAGGTTTCCAGAACAAATTACGTTTTGAACAGCAAACTCGCCTTTTGTCAGAGTTCCCGTTTTATCCATAACAACCGCTTTAACATTTTTCAATGCTTCCAGGGAAACTCCTCCTTTAAATAAAATCCCCAGTTTGGATCCGGCTCCTATCCCCGAGAAAAATGCCAGTGGTACACTAAGAACCAATGCGCAAGGGCAGCTTATAACAAGAAAAGTCAGTGCCGTATAGATCCAATGCTGCCATTCTCCTGTCACAAGAGATGGAATAACAGCCGTTGCTGCTGCCAGAATAACTACAAAAGGAGTATAAACCCTTGCAAATTTCGTAATAAATTTATCAATTGTGGGTTTGCTTGCTGCCGCATTTTCTACAGAATCAAGGATTCTGCTGACCATAGAATTTTCTAAAGTTTTCTGCACTTTTATTTTTATTGCTCCAGATGTATTGATACATCCAGAAACTACTGGAACCTGAGGACCAACTTTTACTGGCACCGGTTCTCCTGTAATTGGAGACGTATCAATTCTGCTTTCTCCTTCTATGACTACTCCATCCAAAGGGATTCTGTCTCCTGGCTTTACTACTAAAATATCATCTATCTCTGCATCTGCTGCAGCAATTTCTTTTATGGTATTACCTATCACTAAAGATACGGTTTCGGGGCGAAGGTCCACCGCATCCATAATCTGGCTACGACTTCTTTCTACGGCCTTCTCTTCAAAAAATTCACCGATTCGGAAGAATAACATGACTCCTACAGCTTCAGGATATTCCTGTATTGCAAAAGCGCCAATGGTAGCAATACTCATAAGGAAATTTTCATCAAAAATCTGGCCTTTACCTATATTTTTAATGGCAGTTATTACTATCTGCCCTCCAAGAATCAAATATGCCACTACGAAGCTTGCAATCCACCACTGCTCCATAAAATCTGCCCGTTTCATAATGATGCCAGCTGCAAAAAATACTGCTCCCGCAACTATAATATGAAGATCTGTAATTTTGTTAAATATAGTCTGACTGCTTTTTTTATGCTCTGCTTCTCCATGCTGGCTATGCTTATGGTCATGATTATGATTATGATTTTGATCATGATTATGCCCATAACTATGTTCATGTTGATCCTCATGTTGGTGACCCGGTTCATGATTGTGCTCATGATCCCCACAGCAGGTGCAGCCCCCTTGTTCACAGTCTTCACTTTGTCTGACTGCTCTTATTTTATCAGGATTTATTCTTTTTGGTTCCTTCTGGCTGATGAGCACATTATTCTCTACTGTATTGGCCAGCCTTGTCATTTCTTCTAAAAGAGCATCCGGATCTTCAGCTGTAACTCTTAATTGTTTTGTAGCAAATGTGATTGTTGCCGATTCTACTTCAGGTATCCGGGCAATCAATCGTTCAATTTTAGCTGCACAATTGGCGCAGTCAATATTCTCTATGTTATAAACTTTTTTCATAAGCATCCTCCTTTACTGTGATGTTTTATCTGCACTTTATATTAAATGTCCTGTCTACTATATCGTGAACCAAAGCTGCTTCTTCCGTATCAGCCAATGTATAATAAGTTTCTTTCCCAACTCTTCTGCTGATTATCAGTCCTGACTGTTTTAGTAAGCGCAAGTGATGAGAGACCGCAGGAGAACTCATTTCAATTGCTGCTGCAATATTTACCACACAATCCTCGCTATGGCAAAGCAGCCATAATATTTTTAACCTGGTACTGTCACTTATCATCTGAAAAGTACTGGCTGTTTGTTCAAATATAACTGGTTCAGGCTTGCTAGCTATGAAATCTGCTGTTTTGCTTCCATGATTATGAGGCAGTTCAATATGTAATGGGCATTCCAGACATTTGCATTTTTTTTCTTCCTGATTATTCATATATAACTCCTTATTATATTTTAATTAAGTTAATAAATTGTTTTATCATTAAACGATTAAGCAATCGTTTAATTGTAGTATAAATAAAATTCCCTACTGTGTCAATAGGGAATTTCATTTATATTTTAAAATTACTTTGTCTTAAATTTTACAATTAATTCTTTTAACAAATTTGCCTGGCTGGAGAGTTCTTCACTGGCCGCTGCGGTTTCTTCTGCAGTAGCTGAGTTTGTTTGTACAACTGTAGAAATCTGATCTACGCCAACCGTCACCTGGCCCATGAATGCAGCCTGTCTGTCACTTGCGTCTGATATCTCGTCTATTACTGCGGCTGACTCTTTTGTGTTTGCTACGATTTTTTCTAATGAGGAAGCAGTGTCTGTAACGATCTTTGTTCCATTTTCCACTGCAGAAATGGCCGTTTCAATTAGTGCTGTAGTGTCCTTTGCTGCATTTCCACTCTTGGCTGCCAAATTTCGTACCTCATCTGCCACAACAGCAAAACCCTTTCCGGCTTCTCCTGCCCGTGCGGCTTCTACTGCAGCATTTAAAGCAAGAATATTGGTTTGGAAAGCGATATCATCAATCGCCTTTATGATATTGCTGATCTGATTTGATGCGCTTCTGATTTCCTCCATAGCCATTACCATTCTGGTCATTTGCTGATTTCCATGGTCAACTTCCAATTCTGATTCTGTGGAAATTCTTCTTGCTTCTCCTGCATTTTGTGCACTCTTTTTAATACCCTCTGAAATTTCCATGATTGTGGCAGACAATTCCTGAACAGAACTGGCCTGTTGCATAGAACCCTGGGACAGTTGCTGCGCTCCCTGTGCTAACTGCTCAGAACCAGTAGCAACCTGGTCAGCCGAAACTGCAATTTCCGAAAAAGTCTTAATAAATGTTTTTTGAATATTTAGCAGGGCTGTTTTTATTTTGGAGAATTCCCCTGCATATTCCTGAGTTAACTCAAAAGTTAGATTTCCAGAAGCCATTTCTCCCAGAATATATGATATTTCATCAATATATTTTATGTATTCCCTCAGTCTCACAACAGTTTTATCTAATCCTTCAGCCACCTGCCCGGTTTCATCCATAGTCTTTCTATCTACCTTTACGTCCAAATCTCCATCTGCAATCTGATGTGCATTGACAGCCAGCCGTTTAAGAGGTTTTACAATTCCCCTTGAAATGATAACTATTATCAATGACAGGAAAACCAAGGCTGCTGCAAAGATTCCCAGACTTACTTTCATTAATACCTTGTAATCCTGATAGAACTCTTTTTCAGGTAAAGAAGATAGTACAGTCCATCCAGTATTACCAATCAGACTCATATATCCATAAACCTGTTCTCCATCTTTTGTGTACTTCATATAGCCTTCCTTATGCTTTTGAAAAGCTTCAAATACTTGATCGGATAGGCCTATTTCTTTTACATTTTTCATTATGTTATCTGTATTTTTATCATAGATTACGGAGCCATCAGCTGATAAAAAGATAAAGAATCCTGTATCTCCTAAGGTATAACTTGCCATAATCTTTTCCAGATTGTCTAAAGCAATATCTATACCTACTGCCCCTATCATTTCTTTAGTAACACTATCATATACAGGCGCTGCAGCAGTTACTACTAATTTACCAGAAGCATCATCCTTATACGGCTGGGTCAGAATAGGTGCTTTTTTTTCCTGTAACAATACATACCATGGCCTTGCGGTTATATCCCTAGTGGTACTGGTGATTAACCCATCATCCTGAACAGCCTGGCCAGAATCAAAATCTACCACCCAGGCCCAGAAAATATTTTCTGGATCCATTGCTTTGAGATTAACTAAAGTATTTATTAATTGAGTATAATTTTCACTTGGGGTTACGCTTCCCCACGTTACATTTTTAAAAATTGGCTGCAGTTGAGGATCGACAGAAAATGTCTGTACCAGTTTTAAATATTCTGTAAAGAAGTTCTCAACCTGATACGAAGCTTGTTTTGAATTAGCAGAAAGATTTTCAGCTGTTGAGGTTTCTACGTTTGATTTCACCAAAGAAAAAATGCTGACCAGCAAAATACATAAACAAAGGGTTACCGGAATAATAACTCCAACTAAAAATTTGAATAATATACTTCTTTTTGCAATATTCATACTGTATCTTCCTTTCTTGCAAGACTGTTGTTTTCAGAATTTTTTGTATGTTTCCTATATCTTATATTAATCAGATTATTTTGTCTATATATATTTTTCCATATTTCTACAATATCTTACATCATTGATCGATAAAATCCACATAAAAAACTGGCAAGCCATTACATTCTGGCTTGCCAGTTTTCTATGTCTTATTGTCAGATCTCCCTCCGACTTTTTAGATTACATGATTTGATTTACAGCTACTTAGTCTTAAACTTTGCGATTAATTCTTTCAGCAGATTAGCCTGACTGGAGAGTTCTTCACTGGCTGCTGCAGTTTCTTCTGCCGTAGCTGAGTTTGTCTGTACAACTGTGGAAATCTGATCTACACCTACGGTTACCTGATTCATAAACTCTGCCTGCTGATTACTTGCATCTGATATCTCGTCTATTACTGTTGCCGACTGCTTTGTATTGACTACGATTTTTTCTAGTGAAGAAGCCGTATCCGCAACTATTTTGGTTCCGTTTTCCACTGCTGCAATAGCAGTTTCAATTAGTGATGTGGTATCTTTTGCTGCATTTCCACTCTTAGCTGCCAGGTTTCTTACCTCATCTGCTACAACAGCGAAACCTTTTCCGGCTTCTCCTGCCCTTGCAGCTTCTACTGCTGCATTTAAAGCAAGAATATTGGTCTGGAAAGCGATATCGTCTATTGCCTTTATGATATTACTAATCTGATTGGATGCACTCCTGATTTCTTCCATGGCCGTTATCATTTTGCTCATTTGCTGGTTTCCATGGTCAACTTCCACTTCTGATTCTGCTGAAATGCTTCTTGCTTCTCCTGCATTTTGGGCACTCTTCTTAATTCCTTCAGATATTTCCATAATTGTAGCAGATAATTCTTCAACCGAACTTGCCTGCTGTATGGAACCCTGTGACAGCTGTTGAGCACCTTGTGCCAGCTGTTCAGAGCCAGTAGCAACCTGATCAGCTGAAACTGATATTTCTGAGAAAGTCTGGATAAATGTTTTCTGAATATTTAGCAGAGCTACTTTTATTTTGGAGAATTCCCCTGCATATTCCTGGGTTAATTCAAATGTTAGATTTCCTGATGCCATCTCTCCCAGAATATATGATATTTCATCAATATATTTTATGTATTCTCTCAGTCTCACAACAGTATTATCTAAGCCTTCTGCTACCTGTCCCGTTTCATCAATAGACTTTCTATCTACTTTTACATCTAAATTGCCGTCTGCAATCTGATGTGCATTGACAGCCAGACGCTTAAGCGGTTTAACAATCCCCTTTGAAATGAAAATGATTATCAGAGACAGAAGAATCAGGGCTGCTACAAAGATTCCCAGACTTACTTTCATTAACACGTTATAATCCTGATAAAATTCTTTCTCTGGCAGGGAAGACAATACGGTCCATCCAGTATTGCCTATCATGCTTAAGTATCCATAAACCTGCTCACCATCTTTTGTATATTTCATATAGCCTTCCTGGTGCTTTTCAAAAGCAGCAGATACTTGACCGGATAAGCCTATTTCTTTTACATTTTTCATTATGTTATCAGAATTTTTATCGTAAACTACTGATCCATCCTCTGCCAGGAATATAAAGAATCCTGTATCTCCTAAAGTATAACTTGCCATAATTTTTCCAAGATTCTCTAGTGTTATGTCTAAACCAACTACACCAATGATCTCATTTGTGGTACTGTCGTAAACTGGAGATGCTGCGGAAACAATTAACATACCCGTACTTGAGTCAATATATGGTTGTGAAAGAATGGTTCCGTTCTTTTCTTTAATGGCTATGTACCAAGGTCTCTTGGTAATATCCCAGTCCGGCTTACCGGTAAATCCATCGGTCTGTGTTAACTGACTGGAGTCAACGTCTGCAACCCAGGCTGCCAGAATATTCTTGGTATCCATGTTGGCAACATTGTGAATATTTTTCTCTACATTGTCAATCCCTTCTCCTGACAATATATAGGTGCCTTTTTGTAATCCCTTAAAAAACTTCTCCATATCAGGATCCTTAGATAAGGTTTCTGTAGCCTTCAGATACTGTGTAAAGAAATTTTGTACCTGGAATGATGCTTCCTTGGAATTAGCTGTGAGTGTTTCTGATGTTGCCGTTTCTATTTGTGATTTAACCAATGAGAAAATTGAAACTAGCAAAATACATAAACAAAGTGTGACGGGTACTATAACTCCTATTAAAAATTTTAGTAATATACTTTTTTTGAAAATATTCATACTGCCATCTCCCTTCTTACAAGTTTTCCCATTTTTCAGAATATTTTGTATTGTCTTATTTTACAACAATACAATCGCTTTGTCTACAACAATATTGCCATTTTTCTACATAATTCTACATTCTTTGTCAAAATAATTTTGGAGACAATAAAAAGGTTCTTTTCCTATGACTTACTGCTTCTTCCAATTTATAACTTGCATCTTTATATATTTATAAGTTATTCTATATTAAATCAGTTTTTAAAGGTTAAAGATATACTTTATATTGGAGGATAAGTAAATGAAATCAACTGGAAATTTAAAAAAGTCTCAGCCAGCCTACCGGTTAAAAGACATTTTTTAGTTATTATCGGAAGTTTTATTGTTGGTGCAGGGGTTCAGCTTTTCTACGTTCCCGGTAACATTTTAGGTGGAGGTATCACCGCTATTTCCATTATGATGCATATATTAACGGGTAGTAACGTGGCTATAACCACCTTTCTTCTGAATATTCCTATACTAGCTTTGGGCTACTTTATGGTAAACAGGCAGTTTATGCTGTACAGCACTTTGGGAATGATCGGTATGACAGGTTTTATGCGACTTCTGGAACAGGTTCCCATACCATCTCAATCTCTTTTTACCTGTATCGTCTGTGGAGGTCTTCTTGTTGGCTCCGGTGGAGGTATCATGCTGAAATGTAATGGTTCAGGTGCAGGAACAGATGTAATATGCAGAATTATAAACAAATATACTTCTTTTCAGATTGGTACTATGTCGCTTTCTATTAATGCAGTTCTAGTTATGCTTGCTGCTTGTTTTCTTGGTCTGGATATTGCAATCGCCACAATTACAACATTATACATTACAACCCGGGTGGTGAATTACATACTGGATGGAATGAATTATAAAAGAATGGTTCTAATCGTTACAGATAAAGGAGAAGATATTGCACAGGCCTTATCTGCAGAATTTAGCCGTGGTGCTACCATCTCTCATGTTACGGGTGCCTATTTAGGAAAAGAAAAATCTCAGGTTATGTGTACCATAAATATACACGAAACACCGCGGTTGAAAAAGATTGTCCTTGAACTGGATTCACAAGCTTTTATCACTATGTTTGAAAGCACTGCGGTGATTGGAAGTTCCTTTAAAAGTAAACTTCACACACTAAAAAAACAGGGATAACTTTAATAAAGTTATCCCTGTTTTTTATTTATGCCCTGCCAAAGCCGCAAGCAGGAAAGATGCAATTTGGACAGTTTAAACACAAGCCCCCTGAGCCAGCACCTTTATATCCTTTCTAGTAATCTTCTCCCCTGCCAGAAGTCTTGGAATAATCAAATCAAATATGCTGACTCTGCTGTACATGACACAACCGGGTAAACCAACTACAGGTATCTCACCGATATAAGCCAGCATAAACATGGCTCCTGGCAAAACCGGTGCCCCATATGTTATAATCTGGCCTCCCGCTTCTCTGATTCCAGCAGGTGTTTTATCATCAGGATCAACAGACATCCCTCCAGTTACGCATACAATTTCTGCGCCCTCCTTCAAAAGTTCCTTTATACACTCCGAAATCATTTGAGAGTTATCATCAGAAAACATCTGCTTTACAACAATACTTCCCAGGGCTTCAAACTTTTTAAAAAGTACAGGACCAAATTTATCCTGGATAGTCCCTGAATAGACTTCACTGCCAGTAGTCACAATCCCTATTTTTAAGCTGCTAAGTTTTTTAACCTCAATTATTTTTCTTTTGCTGCAGACTGTCTCTGCCTGTTTAACCACATCCTCGGCTACAAAAAGAGGGATTACCCGGGTCCCTGCCAGTTTATCTCCTGCCTTGACCATTCTGTTTCCATGGATACTGGCAAGCATTATCTCATCCTGTTCCAGGAGTTCAGATAACTGCTCGGTGTCTATTTTCAACAATCCGTCGTATTCTGCAAACAATTCAATTTTTCCTTCTGAAGGTTGTGACATGGTAATGCCCTGTCCAGAAGCAGCCTTTGCAATTCTTAATGCCGCATCATTTTCATGCACATCCTTATCATCTTTTTCAATCACATAAAGGCTCTTCTTTCCCATGGATAAAAGTACTGGTATATCCTCTTCCGTGACAACATGTCCTTTTTTAAATCTGGGGCCTTTATATTCACCGGGAATAATCTGGGTCATATCATGAACAAGAACAGTTCCCACTGCTTTTTCTACATTTATTTCTTTCATTATTCTTCCTCTGCAAGGGCTCGGACTTTTATCATCTCCGCCGTAATACTTATAGCAATTTCTTCCGGGGTTTCGGCCTGAATGTTAAGGCCTATGGGAGAATGTACTTTTAATAACTTTTCCTGAGGAACTCCTTCTTTTTTAAGGAGTTCAAAGGTATACGCTATTTTTTTCCGGCTCCCTATCATTCCAATATATTCACACTCCACTGAGAGACTCTGTTTCAGTACTTCATAGTCTCCGGCATGACCTCTTGTAACAATAACGATATAGCTGTCTTTATCCGTGTTAATCTGTGAAAAAACATTTCTATAATCACTTATTAATATTCTTTCGGCTCCAGGGAATCTTTCAATATTGGCAAACTCTTTTCTGTCATCAATAACAACGGTATTAAAACCAACATACCGAAGTACAGGCTCCACTGCCATTCCTACGTGTCCTGCCCCAAAGATATAGGCTGTGCTTTTCATTCTGAAATCCCTTAGAAACTGTTCTGCATTTTTGTCATCTATATATTCAAAACAAATATCCACATTTCCGCCGCATCGCATGTCCAGACTGCCCTCTTCTCCCGGAGTTAATATAAAGTGATGCATAAAGGGATTTTTGTCCTTAAAAACCTTTAACGCCATCTTCTCCGTTTCTGCTTCCAGTACTCCACCTCCAACGGTTCCCACAGAGCTGCCATCTTTTCTCATGAGGAGCCATGCTCCTTTTTTTCTGGGTGCAGAACCCTTTGTATCAACTACTTTGGCAATAACAAAATCTTCCCCATTTTCAATCAGTTCTTTAGCCAGTTCTATTCCACTTGTTTTCATTTATAAATCTCCTTTTTAATCCAGAAGTTTAAGCCAAATACCAATATAAAGCTCAGTAATGTCATGATGAGTACCAACATATTAGCTAAATAGTCTTTTCCTCCATCAACGGCAAAATAAATGGCTGTCGATATAGTCTGAGTCTTTCCAGGAATATTACCTGCAACCATGAGAGTGGCTCCGAATTCTCCCATACTTCTGGCAAAACTTAAAACAATTCCGCTTATCAGCCCCGGCATAGCCAGGGGGAATGTAACTTTCCAGAATACCTGCCATCTGTTGGCTCCCAGATCTCTTGCAGCATCTTCATAAATTGAATCAACCCCAAGCAATCCAGTTTTTATACTTTGATACATCAGGGGCAAAGATACTATACTGGAAGCTATAACGCAGGCAACCCAGGTAAATATAATCTGAAGATTGAAATGTTCAAGTAAAAAGCCTCCCACAGGGCCTCGCCGTCCCAGTAAAATCAGCAGGATATATCCCAGTATGGAAGGTGGCAGAACCATGGGTAATATTAGTATGGTCTCCCAGATATTTTTCCCTCTGATATTTTTTCTGACCATAATATAAGCACAGACAGTACCCAGAATTAAAGTAACTAGAGTTGCCAAAGCCGCAACTTTTAACGTAAGAAATATAGGCTGTAATATCATCTAAACCTTCCTAATAAATTTATAACACTGTAAAACCATATTTTTTAAATATACTTTTAGCCACATCTGATTGAAGAAAATCATAAAACCTGTCCACTTGTTTTTTATTCTTTGTGTCTTTTAGAATGGCCATGGGATAAACAATAGGTTTATGATAATCTTCCGGCACATCTGCAATTATGGAACCACTTTTTAATAACATTGCATCCGTCTTATAAACAAACCCACATTGAACATTCCCAGTTTCAACGTAGTCCAATACACTTTTTACATCTTTCCCCATAATTAATTTTGAACTTACCTGATTGGTTATCCCCAAAGCTTCAAAAGTCTGTTGTGCATATTGGCCTGCCGGAACGGATTCAGGGGTACCAATGGCAATGCTTTTTACCTGACTGCTCACAAGGGAATCCAAAGATACTATGTCTTTGCCTTCTTTTGATGCAATTAAAGTAAGGGTATTTCCTAGAAGATCAATTCTTGTATTTTTATCTATCAAATCCTGTTCTTGTAATTCATCCATGTGATCTTTAGCTGCAGATATAAACAAATCACAGGGCGCTCCTTCTTCAATCTGGGATTTTAAGGCACCTGAACCGGCAAAATTATACAGTATTTTATCTTCTGACTTCTTTCCATACTCTGTGGCAATTTCATTTAACGCATCCGTTAAACTGGCTGCAGCGGATACATTTACAGTTACCCCCTGCGCTTTTTGTGTATTACCATAACACCCTGAAAAAGCCATGGAAATAATTATCAATATGGTTAAATATAGTTTTATTTTAAAATTACTCATTTTTAATATTCCCTTCATATTCCATTTATACAATGTTTATATAATTATCATACACTATATCAGAGAAGTTTTTAATATGAACTTTGCTTTAATATTAAATTTCATCAAATCATTACAAATTATTTACTGGTTGTGGTAGACTATATCATGTAATTAACAAGAAAGGATTTTCATTTTATGAATGCCAGTATATTATCACAAAATTTTGATAATGAGCCATCCGCTGATTTAAAAAATGTTTTAACAGCATATGCTAAAATAAATAAAAACTACACTGCTGCTATACGCGAAGTAAAAACTAAGCTCGAAATTCTTGATGATGATTTTCAATTACTACATAAGCATAATCCTATTCATCACATGGAAAGTCGGGTAAAATCCCCGGAAAGTATATATGAGAAGCTCATACGAAGAGGATATGACTTAGATATAAATAAAATTTCAAAGCAACTTTTTGACATAGCGGGAATACGTGTTATCTGCCATTATGTTGATGACATATATATAGTCGCTGAGCTTTTAAAAAAACAGGATGATTTAACGGTTATCAAAGAAGTAGATTATATTAAAAACCCAAAATCTAATGGGTATAGAAGTCTCCATTTAGTTGTAGGGGTACCCGTTTTCTTCGTAAACCGGGTAGAAAGAATACCTGTTGAAGTGCAAATAAGAACAATGGCAATGGATTTCTGGGCCAGTCTGGAACACCAGCTAAGATACAAAGCGGAAGGTGAGATTCCTAAGTTTATTGCTGAAGAACTCAAAGAATGCTCTGAGAATATAGCAAACTCAGATTTACAGATGCAGAAAATTCATAGCTTTTTAGACGACCTGGACAAATTCAGTCCGAAATAAAATGCTCATTGAATAATAAGAAATACCCTTTAGCATAAATTAATTTATCTACGCTAAAGGGTATTTTTTATAGGTAAGGGCGAGGACTTACAACTATTCTTTCAGAGTAAACTGGCCAACCAGCTCTTTAAGCATTCTGGATTGTCCATTTAACTCTTCACTGGTAGCAGCGCTTTCTTCTGCAGTAGCAGAATTCCTCTGTACCACTACAGATACCTGATCTACACCCAGGCTAACCTGCGCAACTGCTTCTGCCTGTTCATCAGAAGCTTTGGAAACTTTTTCAATAACCTCTGTTAACTGTTCTGCCTGATTAACAATATTTCGCAGTGATTCTGCGGTAGCTCCCGCAATACCAGTTCCTTTTTCTACAGCACCTATGGCATTACTGATTAGTTCCGTAGTATCTTTTGCTGCTTCAGCAGATTTTTGTGCAAGATTACGTACTTCATCTGCAACCACAGCAAATCCTTTTCCTGCTTCTCCTGCTCTGGCAGCTTCTACAGCAGCATTAAGAGCAAGGATATTGGTCTGGAATGCAATGTCTTCAATGGTTTTAATAATATTTCCAATCCTGCTTGAATTGTCACTGATATCCCCCATGGCAACCATCATGTTTTTCATATGCTGATCACAGGCTGCTACTTCCTTTGCAGTGTTATCAACAAGTTGATCTGCCTCATGAATATTTTGCGAATTATCATTTATATGTCGTGCGATATCCGTAATTGTAGTAGATAATTCTTCCACACTGCTTGCCTGCTCAACTGCCCCCTGAGAAAGTGCCTGAGCTCCAGCAGACATTTGATCTGCACCAATTGCTACCTGGTCTGCTGCCTCATTGATTTGGGATATGGCATTGCTAAGATTTACGTTAATATTGCGCATGGCCTGAAAAATATTGCTGTACTGGCCCACATATTTCTCTTTGCATCTTGTATGTACTCTGAAATTCCGCTGGCCCATTTCACCTAAAACATAGTTAATATCTTCAATAATAGTTTTAAGCTGATCTGTCATAGTTCTAAAGGCTTCTGCAAGAATTCCGATTTCATCCTTTGTATAGATATCCAGTTGTATATCTAAGTCGCCACTTTCAACCTGTTCTGCTACTCTGACAACTTTGGAAACACAATTTGAAATATTTCGAGCAATCAGTACTCCACAGATGCTGGCTATGAGTATACTACTTACAATTAAAACAATAGTCATGATAAAGAAGAAAAGGCACATCTTTCCAAACTCATCTGTCAAAGCCTTCCCTGCATCTTTCTTTTCAAAATATAAATTGGCGTAAGCAGTATATACTTTATCATATTGTGGATCTAATTCAGCCTTCATCTGCTGCAACAGAACCGCTTTTTCTTCCGGTGTGGCTTTTTCCCCTAAAGCTATGTATTTATCCTGTATTTGCCTATAGTCAGCTACTTCCTTGTCAATTTCAGATATAAGTTTTTCTTCATCACTGTTAACAATAGATTTTTTGACACTTTCATAATACTTACTATGTTTTGCTCTGATTGTTTTAAGCTGGTCTTCTGCTTGCTTTATATCTTCTTTGTTCGTAAAAACAACGATATCTCGAACAGCTCGTCTGCTATCAGCTACCATTACTATGGCGCCGCCTATGTCTCCAGTGGCAAATCCATATTTCTGAAGCGCGAAGTCAGCATCTGTACTGATTTTCTGCATTGAAAATATAGAAGAAATTCCAGAAATACTTCCAAGCAACGTAACAATTAGAAATGATATGATTAGCTTTTTAGCCATTTTCATATTTTTAAACAATTTAAACACACTCCTTTGCGATGTTAAACTAAGCTATACAATACCAGATATCTGCCTGTCACCATATCACCTCTTTTTCATTGTTATATAAGCGCCAGTCCTATATAACAACACGCAAAATCTAAAAAAATATTAAAAGCTGTTAATATCTTTTTTGGGGCTTGTCTCTTCTCTTGTTTTGTTGCTCTTCTCTACAATTCTTTTGAAATTATCTAGATAATACCACTTCATTTCTTTATTTTCAATTATAAATTTACAAAATTTTCAAACTTTTTACTTTTTTAGTTTTTCTATACATTATATAGTGGTTTGCTTTATAATTAACCCAAAAAGGACTGCGCACTATTTTAGTGCGCAGTCCTGGTGTTTAAATATCACTTCTTACAGTAGCTCGTTTTGTGTTAACTCTAATACCATAATTGCCATAGCTTTCGGTGATTCCTTCATGTCGTTATCCAACCACTCCTGTATGATTCCAATACAACCAGAAATAATAAACGGGTCATAATATTGTAGTTTAAGGTTATGTTCATCACTCTCAAAGCCAGGTTGGGATTTAATAATACTCTTCAACTTTTCTAAGAACGCGTAGTCTCCGTCAGGTCCCAGTAGTATTTTACACATTTTTGAATTACTTCTTACAAACTCAAATAAAAAGGTAAAAAAGGATAATAAATTGTTATACGCTGCATCGCATTTATAATATTTATTAAAACATTTATTAAATGCCTCCAAAAAATCTTCTAACAACTCAGACTCCACTTTTTCAACCATGTCATAAACATCTTTGTAGTACAAATAAAAAGTGGAGCGATTCACATCTGCAAGTTCTGTTAGTTCTGTGACTGTGATCTTATTAATTCTCTTTTGAGACATCAATACTGTTAGGGCATCAATTAAAGTTTTCTTAGTTCTTCTGATGCGTCTGTCATTTCTCTGTTTGTTCATATGAATCCTCTATATTCTAATCTGATATCCCTATGGTAATAATTTCTCTGTCACTCTGCAAGAGTTATTTTGATAAATGAAATTTATTTTTAACATTCTGGATAAAGCTATAGATAACCGGTACTACAAACAAGGTTAATAAAGTTGATGAAATCAATCCTCCAATAATGGCATAAGCCATGGGTGCTCTTGTCTCGCCGCCTGCACCTTCCCCCATTGCCATGGGAATCATTCCTAATACCATTGCCAAAGTAGTCATAATTATCGGTCGCAATCTGGTTTTTCCTGCTAAAATAAGCGCCTGATTACATGGCTTTCCTTTCTTTATCTCATTACGGGCAAAATCGATGAGCAATATTGCATTTTTGGTTACCAGACCCATGAGCATAATCATACCAATAAGGGAGATTAAATTGATATTGCTTCCCATTATAAGCAATCCGAAGATTGCCCCGATGACTGCCAATGGAAGTGATAAGACCACTGCTAATGGGTCTATAAAGCTTTCAAACTGGGCAGCCATGATAAATATGATAAATAAGACCGCCATTAGCAGGGCAAAAAACATCCCTGTAATAGAATCATCCATCAATTCCGTCATATCCCCAGAAACCACTTTGCAACCTACAGGTAACGTTGCCTCCTTATTGAGTTTTTTCAGAAAAATTTCGTTCACTTCCCCTGCGCTTGCTCCCTGTATGTTTCCTGAAATGTAAATGCGCTGCTGCTTGTCATAACGTGAAATGACACCTGGCGACGGATTAAACTCTTTATCAGCAATAGCACTTAAAGGAATTAGTTGACCCGATGTACTACTTTTCAGAAAGATACTGTTTAAATTATCAATATCATTACGGTTGTTTTCTTCTAGCTGCAATCTGATATCAACTTGATCCTGCCCATCTTTAAACTGGCTTACTACCGCACCGTTATATAAAGTGTATAGTGCATCCAATGCCTGTGCAGGTTCTACCCCAAGATCAGCTGCCTTCTGCTGATTAATTACAATGTTGCTCTGGGGGCTACCCGGTTTATAGCTACTCACCACATCTACTACACCTGGTAATTCTTCCAACACCTTCTGTGCCTTTTCTCCGTATTCCTGAAGAGTGTTTATATCATCTCCCACTATATTAAATTCTATATCCTTCAGGTCCCCTGTAGGTCCAAGAGAAACCGGTGTAATGGAGACTCTGATACCAGGAACTTTCTTAAATTCTGCGCGCAATTCCTGTGCTAACTGATCAATGGATTTGTCCCTTTCCTCTCGATCAACCAACTCAACATAAAGATTCCCTGCATCATCTTGAACGGTTGCATAAACTTTGGTCACTTCTTTATTCTTTCTGAGTATGCTATCAAGTTGCAGCATTTTATTTCCGGTGGCTTCTTTCGTTAATCCTGCATCGGGTTCAACTACAATATTCATTTTAGATAAATCTGATTTTGGAATGAAATCTGTCCCCATATTTGCCGCTGCAACCATGCTTCCGGTAAAAAGTAAAACCGTGCATAATAGCAGTTTAATCTTATGTTTAAAAACAATTTCAAGCAAGCCAGAATAATGTTCTGCTAAACAATCAAATTTAAGATTAAACCAATTGGCACCTTTTTTTATCAAAGAAACAATTTTATATTTTGATTCTGCATGCTCCTCATCTTTCAGGTAACGGGAAGACAGCATTGGCACTAATGTGAAGGAAACAAACAATGAAATAAGTACGCTTCCCACTACAGTTATTCCAAACTGTTTAAAAAACTGACCTACTACACCATTCAGCATCCCTACTGGTAAAAACACTGCTACCAGTGCCAATGTGGTTGCAATAACAGCTAATCCAATTTCAGAAGTTCCATCCTTTGTAGCCTCAAATCCATTTTTCCCCATATGGCGATGCCGTTCAATATTTTCTATGACAACAATTGCATCGTCTATTAGCAAGCCTACACTTAAGGACAATGCAGTTAATGTCATTGTATTTAATGTAAATCCAAGTACTTTCATCAATGCAAACACACCAATAACAGAAGTTGGTAACGCTATTGCACTGATTATAGTGGTTCTCCAATTGGCAAGAAACAAGAAAACAATAAGAACTGCTAGTATGGCACCTTCAACAATTGTTTTAAGGACTTCATCAACAGAAGCTTTAATAATAATAGAATTATCTTTAACAACCTTTAGATGCATATCTGCTGGTAGCTCTTTTTGGATATTTTCACACTCTCTGGTAATCTGGTCCGCTACATCAATGGTACTGACTCCTGATTGTTTAACAATGTCAATGCCAATGGCCTTCCTGCCTTGATAAAAGGCCATACTATCTTTCTCTTTCGTGCCATCTTCTATGGTTGCAATATCCTGCAGATAAATTGGCTGTCCATTTTGTCTGCTTATTACCAAAGTTTTAAAATCATCTAATTTAGTTATTAGCCCATTGGTATGTAAAGAGAACTGACTAGTCCCCTGGGTTATTTTTCCTGCAGAGGCTTCCATATTGGTGCTTTTCAAAGCTGTAGCTATTTCATTTGTAGTCAGTCCATACATGGAAACTTTATCACGATTCAAATTAATATGAATTTCTCTTTCCTCTGAACCGTAAATTTTTACAGAGCCCACACCGCTGATAGTTTCCAGTTTTGGCTTTATCAAGTCATTAACTGTTGTGGTCATTTCCCGTAAAGATGCTTTCCCTGTAATGGCCAGTGAAACTACCGGTTTAGAAGTGGGGTCAAAACTTGCGATGATAGGCTCTTCACAATCCTTGGGAAGAGAACTACGAATAGTGCCGATTTTGTCCCGAACATTTTGAACTGCGTCAGCCGAACGGGTTTCCAGTGTAAATTCTGCATAGGTAATACTGACATTGTTTTGGCAGGTGGAGTTAATATGTTTCATCCCTGCTACTTGTCCAATGGCATCCTCAACTTTCTTGGTCACATTATCTTGTATCTGATTGGGAGAGGCGCCTGGCTCTACAATTGTAACTGTCACATAGGGAAATTCAGCTGGTGGGAACTCATCAGAACCCAGTCCGAAAAAACTGATGACACCCATTACTAATAATGCTATGATGCAAACGGTGGCAAAAACCGGTCTTCGCAAACTTATATCTGTTAAAAACATGAGGCACCTCCTTTATTTTGTCTTACTAATTCGAATGGTGTCACCATCTTTTAACTTGTTCACATTACTTATAATAAGCTTTTCGCTTTCAGCCAGCCCTGATTTAACTTCGACCTCCTGTCCCATGGTGTCACCAAGCCCTACTGATCGCTTTTCTGCTTTATGATCGTTGGCAACAAATACATAGTACAGACCGTCTTTTCCGCTTACAGCCGATTGTGGTACTGTAATTGCCCTCTTAGGTGGGGCGAACTCAATTTGTACTTTAGCGAACATCCCTGGTTTAAGAAGAGATTGGGTATTCTCCACAACCATTTTTACCTCAAAGCTTCGGCTGGCAGTATTTGCCACGGGATTTATGATTTCAACCGTGCCATTGAAGGTTTTGGCCGAAAACGCATCAACAGACACATTCACCTTTTCTCCTAAAGCTATTTTACTGATATCATCCTGATTAACATTTACCACCAAGTAGATATGGGAGAGATCTTGAACCGTCATCAACGGTGTTCCGGCTTGCACCATCTGGCCAGATTTGATATTGCAATCAGCCACTGTGCCCTTTATTCTGCTGCTCACCTCCGTGTCCTTTACAGCATCTTGTGCGTTAGAGTAAATCGCTTGTGCTGAATTCACATCAGCCTTGGCTACTTGATACGATAATTCAGCATTGTCCATATCATTTTGGGAAATGACCTCTGCATCATATAAATTTTTCATTCGTTCATAATTTTTCTGGATATAGTTCAAGTTGGCATTTGCTTTTGCCAGCGCATTTTGTGCTTGAATCAACGCATTTTGCTGTTGTGTGGCTTCCATTAAAATTAAATTTTGATTTGTATGTACGTTTTGACCATTTTCCACCAGAACGTTATTCACTTTGCCACCATATTTTGATGTAATGATGATGTTGTCACGTGCCTCCAGCGTTCCTGTCAATTCCAACAGCTGTGTTTTTTCTGCACTTAGAACTTTTTGGACCAGGACTGCCTGTTCTTTTGGAACTGTCATAGCTTCACCTTTAATATTTCCTGCTCCATTTATAATGAATATTATAAGAGTAATGGCAATTACCACAATTGCCCATTTGTATTTTATTATGGTCCCTTTCATTTCTTCTGCTCCTCAGTATTTTCTTATAGCTAATTGAAACGTTTCATTTCTACATGTGTCTACTATAGAGCATGAATTTAAGCCATTCAATCATTAATTATCAGTCAAACTGTATGTTATTCAACAGATGTTGATTGATTTGTTGGATAATAATAAAAAATATAGCAAAAAGAACTTCATTCATGAATGAAGTTCTCTAATTAATTTCACTTTTCTTCCAAACAAGAGTAATCCAATGGGAATCCACACGGCAGCAAATAAAATGCAGCCGATTAAATATGGTTTTAAAAGTTCAAGACCTGCCCCCTTCAGCATGATATCTTTCATTGGGGTTATATAGTAATATAACGGCCAAATAACCTTTATCACGTCTGCGAATCCTGGTGCCATCATATACTCCGGCCATGCAAAGCCACAGGAAAGAAAAGTTGGTATAGTCAGGAACATGGTAAACTGCACTGCATGTGCCACCTGTTCGAAGATTGAAGCAATAACCAGGGCCATCCCTGTCATTGCCCCTAAGAAAACTGCCTGGAACAGGATTAATACAAATATATTTCCTTCCATGGGAAATCCCAGCATCTTCATAGCAATCCTTAAACAAGCCATGGTACTCATGACGCTTAAACCACTCATAAGCATGAATCTGCGAACCATCAGCGACATTTTAACATTTACAAATTCTTTACTCAGCCCCATAGGCAAATCCCGCAGTCTGTTTTTTTCTTCTACCAAAATAGGAACTCCTGCAGCTAAAAAGGCCTGCTGTGCAAATATGGAGATAAGCCCTGGGAACAAATAATAAAAATATCCCAGCTGTGGGTTATACAACACTCTGTCTACTAAATTTAAAGTGTAAACACTCTGTTGTGCCTGATAAGGTACCAGAGAACCTCCTTCTAAGTATTTCATCTGTACACCTGCATTCACCGTTTCGAAAATAGTATTTATGGCACTCATTACATTATTTCCATACATAAAGTTTGTATTATCCATAAATACAACGGCTTTTGCACCCTTTTTACCATTTAAATCTTTTCCAAAATCTTTTGGTATGATAATAGCTCCGTGAATTTCACCTAAAAGAAGCTTTTCCTTTATTTCATCAACAGAGGAAATATCCTCCGTTATACTTAAAGTAGGTGAATCATAAAAATTATCAATGACCTGCCTGGATTTTGGTGACTGGTCCATATCATAAATGGCAATAGGAATATTCTGCACAAAAACCGGGCTGAACATCCCGCCAAACAAAATAGTAAAGGCAATGGGCACAAGCAATATGATTAAATATGGTTTAATCTCCATAAATTTTTCTTTTTTCTGGGTAAGGGTCATGTTTTTAAATTCTTCAAACAATTGGAGTCACCCCCAATCCATCCTTGTATTTAGCTCTCCACCAATTCTTAAACAAAGTAATTGCCAGAATAATGATTAGTTCTGCCAGAATAAATTTGGTGAAATACTGAAGTGGAACGGCTAAATCGTTAAGATGCAGCTCTTTTAAACAAAGGCTCCTAATCCAGTTTCCATAATAGAAGAACGGGATACCCCTTGCAAAAACTTCATAACCATATGGCATGCCTTCTATAGGATATGTATAGCCGCCCAAGACACTTGTTGGCAGCACTAAAATAGCTGCAACCTGTATGGCAAAAGTCCGGTCTGGAACAAGATTTCCTACGATGTATCCCATATTTAAAATGCACATGGCAAACAGATAAGTTATTATCAGTCCGCCCAGTATAGTGCTTCTGTATGGCATATCAAAGAACAGATACTGGATACCCAGGCAGAGTATGATGGAAAACATACTCATGGCCGACCATCCACTCACAACCTTAATTTGATTTAGATAGGTTCTGGGTCCAATCTGATTTTCATAACCCCGCTCAGCTCCCTGCATAGCTATTCCTACCTGTATAACAGAGGCAAGCATCCCAATCAGCAAGTAGTTTCTAAAGCTTTTTGTGGGATTGTACAGGAATTTATAATTTACACTGATAGGGGCAACCATATTCATAACCTGTTCAGGCACAGTTGATAATTTCCCTTCAAAAATGCTCATCATATATGCAGCTTTTGTCGTCAGTAAAATCTCTGACATGGCTGTTTTGCACGTGGTTACCACCGAAAGAGATGCACCGTCATACAATGTGAGAATTTTAGGAGCATTTCCCAGACGCATATCACTGTAAAAATTTTCAGGTATGATTATTCCTGCAAAGGCCTGATCCTTATCCATTAATTCTTTTATTCTCTGATCATTGTCTGCATATTCTATCACATCAAAATAGTTACTGTCTTCTATAAATCTTGTAAACTTTCTGCTAAAATCCGAATTATCATGATTTACTATGACTGTAGGAATACTGGTTGGCACATCCGCTTTCATTTCATAACCTAATGCCAGACCTGATACTACAGGTATGATAATAAATACTAAAGTAGCCATAACAAATCTTGGATGCCTTAGTTTAAAATTGTAGAATGCTATTGCAAGTTTATTTGATTTAAGCATTTTACTTTCCTTCATTTCTTCCAAAATTAACCATTGCCGTCATTCCGGAATATAACTCTTTATCCATTCCTGAAAGAGAAATCTTTACTCCGTATGATAGCACATCAAAATCTCCATTTTCATTTGTTGCTTTTTTTGTTGCAAAATCAGGTTTTTTATTTACAACGGTAACTGTTCCTTCCCATTCTTTGTCTTTGTATGCAGGGAACGTAACTTTCACTTTCTGCCCTTTTTGGACTTTATTTAAATCTGTTTCCTTAATATTGACTTCAATCCAGGGCTCATCCTTGGTAGTTAATGTGGCAAGTGGCATCCCTGTAGAAATCAGCTCTCCCTGCTCCACATTGACAGAAGTAATGGTTCCATCTACAGGTGCTTTAATTTGTGCATCATCAAGATAGCTGTTAACTTCTGCTATAGCCCCATTGGCCTGGGCCACCTGGGAATCTGCGGCTGCAACATCTTCGCTTCTAGCTCCCTGTACAGCCATATCATAAGTTTCCTTAGCCGCAATGTATTGTGCTTCTACCTGGTCAAAAGTTGCCTGGGATATGGCTTCCTGATCCAGTAAAGTCTTCATACGATTATATGTTTTTTGCGCATAATCGAAAGCTGCTTTTGCCTGGGCTATTTCCTGGCTTCTTGCTCCATTTTGTGCCTTTTCTGCTATTGCTTCAGCCGCTGCCTTGGCTGCTTTTGCCTGCTGCAGTTTTGCTTGCACTGCCTGGCTGGAAATTTTGATGATAACGTCTCCTGCTTTCACCTCATCTCCTTCTTTCACAAGAATCTCTCCAATATTCCCTGCTAATTTGGAGTTTAAATCTATTTCCGTCGTCTTTACATTTCCCTGCACTATGAAGTCCTTCGTCTCTTCGGCTTTACTACTGAAAGACCAACAGCCTGCTGCAATCAATGCTACCACCAGCACTCCCACAAGAACTGCTGTAGTTTTTTTCTTTTTATCCATAGCTGTCAATATTTCCTTCTCCATGTCATCTCTTCCTTTCTAAATCTCTATTTTGCTTTCTTTGTTATCGTCTACCTGAAGTCCCAATATCTCATAACTTTCATTCCGCCTTTTAAAACTAGCCGTGAGAACATTTTCCTGAATTGTTCCCTGAATCAAAAATGGTTCTTCTCCTAAAGGGGACCGCAGGATACCTTCTAAGGATATCTTGCCACTATCAGAAATTGTGCCCGTAAATAAATGTTTTTTTCCTAAACAATCCAGCTTTCCTTCTATACAGTTGTTTAGTTCTTTTAAATAGATAAAACCCTTTTTGGGGCCCATAGGGCTCTTCAATACGATGGCGTACTTCCCATTCATTGAATGCTTCCTTTCTCTAAAACCATATTCTTTATACATTTGTATGGTTTTTTGACAATTGTTCCTATATAATATATTTAAAATTTTAATTTCCGGAGGTTAATACCATGGCACAATCTGTAACTACTGAAATGACTAAACGGCTTATGGCTGATTCATTAAAAAAACTCATGACTCAGAAGCCTTTAAATAAAATCAGCATTCGTGAAATTGTAGAGGACTGCGGAGTTAACCGTCAGACTTTTTACTACCACTTTCAGGATATTTACGCCCTCCTTGAATGGATTGTTAATCAGGAGATTGTTTCTGTTCTGGAAGATACGGACAACTTTCTGACCTGGCAGGAGGTGGGCATCTACCTTCTCAAATACCTGGAGAAGAACTCTACTGTGGTTCTTTGTGCCCTTAACTCTCTTGGCCGTACCGCTATCAAACAATTTCTTTATGCAGATGTGGTAAAAATAGCTACTCAGATAATCACTCAGATTTCTTCTGACATAAATGTGGACGAAGAATCCTTTAACTTTGTGGTTCATTATTATGCCATTTCCTTTGGAGCTTTGCTGGAAGACTGGCTTTCCAATGGTATGAAACGGTCACCAGAAGAAGTGATTGATATTCTTGACACCATTGTTTCTGGGACCTCCCGGACTGCTTTGGAACGTTTTGCAGCCAAATCCAAGCCAGCGTGACCACTTGCATTATTAACACTATAACGGAATTCTTGTAGTTCCAACTCCTTGTGCAAATTCATAGCTCTTTAATGCTAAAGCATAGTCGGAATTTGCATTTGCCAGATTTAATTTTGCTTTATATACACTTACCTGTGTTTTCAGCAAATCTTCTACTGTACTTATACCTTCCTCATTGGTAAGTTCCATGAGTCTTTCTCCTTCAGTTGCATAGTCCAGAAGTTCTTTTGCTGCTTGTACCGCAGCTTTTTTATCCTGTAGTAAATCATATTTATTTCTGATATCTATTTCGATTTTACTATAAGCATCCTTTGCGGTTTTCTTTGATTCTTCCAGATTTATTTTAGCATTCAAATAAGTAGATGAATTTTTGGGGTATGCTTTAACATCATCCAGTAGAATTTCATAAACCTGAATTGCAAAATTTGCACCCTTTAATTCGATTCTGTTATTTAAAGCATTTTGTACAGCTGTATCTGCTGGTACGATTGCAGATGCTGATGTAAAGTGCTCTATGGTATCCGTAAAGACTACATCCTGCTGAACGTTATATCCCAACAAATAGTTGAAAGACATTTTGGCATATTTAAGCTGGGTTTCTGCGCTTCTCACTGCACTTTCTGCATCTGCCACGGCAGATTCAGCCTGTAATACATCTTTCTTTGACAATAATCCAACAGCTTTTTTTGCCTCTACATTTTTTAATGTCTTCTGCTGAGTCACCAGGTTTTCTTTAGCTATCTGGAAATTGTCCTGAGCTAATAGAACCTTATAGTAAATACTGATTGTATCCGATTCAATTTGATTTAATTCTGCCTGATAATTGTTTTCTGTATTGCCTCTGGCAAAGTCACGTCTGGCCTGCATAATTTTTTTATTATTTGAAGTTGCTCCCGCAACCTGAGCTTCATAGGCCATCTGGACAGGATCCACCCCTGCAGGTAACATGCTGGAAGGTATACTATCTAAAAGGTCCAGCTTATCTTGAGTTTTTTTGATTGTGCTGACTTTTTCGGAATATCCATTTCCTACTGCCATATCTGACTGTCTGTGAAGTCCTGCCGTTTCTGCTGATGAACCAGTTGTTTTCATTATTTTTATGGCTTCTTCCAGAGAAAGCTTTTTGGTGTCTGTTTTCTGTGGTGTTACAATGGCTGTACCAGATGTGTTTATTGCTGCATCTGTTGTTGTTACTGCTCCGGCAGTAGTGGTAATGGAAGTTCCTGATGTAGTTACAGCGGCCTTTGTTGTGGTAACTGCTGTACCCGCATTACTTACTGCTCCATTGGTTGTTGTTACTGCTGCGCTTGTTGTAACTGTCGTCTTCGAAGCACCCGTTGCTGCTGAACCTGTAGTTGTCGCTGCAAAAGCTAAAGTTGCAGAGCTAACCATTAAACCTGCCGCCAATATCATGCAAATATATTTTTTCTTCACTTTCGTAGCCTCCTTCTTTGTTTTCTCAAGTTATTTTACTTTTAAATGTATAAAAGTGAAATAGATAATTTTTATCAGTTGTATAAAAATTAAACATAAACAAAAAACTGTCTAAAATTTAGACAGTTTTCGAAATTTGTATAAAGCCTATCTCTTTTCAATCTTACCCAGATTGCCCATATAAGGTTTTAGGGCATCTGGAATAACTACACTTCCGTCTGCCTGCTGATAATTTTCAAGAATAGCTGCCACAGTTCTTCCTACAGCCAGGCCTGAACCATTTAATGTGTGGACAAATTCCGGTTTGCCCTTTGCTTCAGGTCTGAATCGGATATTTCCTCTTCTTGCCTGATAGCTTTCAAAGTTTGAACATGAAGAGATTTCTACATATCGTCCATAGCTCGGCATCCATACTTCAATATCATAAGTCATAGCTGATGAGAAACCTAAGTCACCAGTACTCAATTTTACAACTCTGTAAGGTATCTCTAATTTCTTCAAAACATCTTCTGCAGCGGCAGTAAGAGATTCTAATTCGTCATATGAAGTTTCCGGCTTTACAAACTTAACCATTTCAACTTTATTGAACTGATGCTGTCTGATCAGACCCCTTGTATCTCTCCCTGCAGACCCAGCTTCCTTTCTGAAACAAGGAGTGTATGCTGTATAATAAACAGGAAGCTGATCTGCTTCAATGATTTCATCCATAAGAAGGTTAGTGACAGGAACTTCTGCTGTCGGAATCAGGAAAAAGTCTTTAGCTGGCACATGGAACATATCATCTTCAAACTTAGGAAGCTGCCCTGTTCCAGTCATAGCTGATCTATTAACCATAAACGGCGGTAATATTTCTGTAAATCCGTGTTCCTGAGTATGAAGATCCAGCATAAAGTTTATAACTGCACGCTCCAGTCTGGCACCAAGTCCTTTATATACTGTAAATCTTGCACCAGCAATTTTAGCAGCTCTGTCAAAATCTAAAATATCAAGATCTGTTCCCACATCCCAGTGAGCTTTATATTCAAAATCAAATTTTCTTGGTTCTCCATATTTTCTCAGTTCAACATTATCTGCATCATCTTTACCAAGAGGGACTGTAGGATTTGGGGTGTTTGGTACATTTAATAAAGCAACTCTCAGTTCTTCTTCTACTGCACTGACCTGTGCATCCAATTCCTTTATTTCATCTGACAGTGTCTTCATTTCAGCCATTAAGGCTGTAGTGTCTTTTCCTTCTTTCTTTAACTTTGGAATTTCCTTTGAATCCTGATTCTGCTTGTTCTTCATAGCTTCAACTTTAGCAAGAATCTCTCTCCTTTTCTCATCAAGGGCAGGAATATTACTCAGTCCGAAATCTCCTTTTCCCCTTCTCTCAACGCTGGCCTTTACCTCTTCATATTGTTCTCTGATTTTCTTTATATCTAACATTTCAATATTTCCTTCTTTCTATAATATGTTTTTCCCATATTCTATATATATATCAGTTAGTTCATGTACCTTTTGCTGCATCTCAAGCTGTAAGTCGGAAGCCAGCTGATAATTTCCTTCATCTAATGCATTTTTTATTCTCGTTAATAAACATTTTTTATCCATGGTATCCCGTCCAATATAGCATCTCAGCCCCTGAATCTTATTCCAGAGATAAGCATCGTAATCAGCACAATCATGTTGATTGTGAAGCATAACACACTCTCTTAATATTTCCATATTGTCTGGAATAATTCTGCTGTGCAGCTCTGTGGCCCATTGGTCTAAAGTTGCCTTCTTAAAGGATTCCAGTACAATAGGCGTCATAACCCGATCCTTTAACAGAATCTCCATCTTCTCTGGATGTTCATCAAAAGCACAAATATTTTCCCAGACTGTTCTAGGTGCTCTGCCAAATAATCTGTCTCTTTCTTCAGGAGTAAATTCATCAAAAACATCCTTCTCACTTCTGTACTCTCTGTCTTTTTCAAAATAAAAATCTTCCTGACCATATTTTTTTGATAAAGAGTCCAGCAATTGATCTGGTGTTTTCTTTGCAGCCAGCGCTTTTGAGATTCCATCTAAAATAGCCATATATGCTGTAGCGATTACAAGATAAGTATTACTCTTTGGATTTGGTGATCTCATTTCAAATCGTGTTGACAATGGATTGTTTAAATCTCTTACCAGACCTATTAAAACGGTTCTGTTTCTGGATGGCTGTGCGGCTGTATGCCCAATGGAGGTCACTATACAAACCGGAGCTTCATAACCAGGTTTTAATCGGTTAAAGGCATCATTTGTTGACGTAATAAATGGATTCAGCACTTCATAATTCTTTAAAAGTCCCATAAGGGCTCCAAATCCTATAGGGTTCAGGAATCCTGCCTTCATATCTGTTGGGGCGAATAAACTGATGATTTTACCATTTTTCAGTTTAGCTGCTGCTCCAATATGAGTATGTTCTCCACTTCCTGCAACTCCATCAATTGGTTTTGCTCTGAATGTAACTTCCAGACCATGGAGTCTGAAAACATCTCTTACTATATATTTAACCTGCTTTTCGTTGTCAGCAGCCTGCATGGCATCTGAATACTTCCAGTCAATCTCAAGCTGCTCCATGATATGGTCATACTTCCCTGAGTTGCCTAACTTTGCCTTAATACCACCAACTTCTTTATGACCCATTTCCATTTCAAAGCCATATCTGTCTAAAAGCAGTAATGTCTTTTCTAAGGCCGTTCTTACAGGACCAATGGTTCTTTTCCAGTACTGTTCTTTCATAACCTGGGCAGTGGAAAGTTCTTCCCGATCACCTTTTTCGTCTGGTGTCTTTACCCAGAACTCAAGTTCTGTAGCACAAGTAAGAACAATTTCATCGATCTCATCCGCTGAATCAATAGGTAAATATTCCATTACATACGGATTATCTTTTATTAATGTAAGTAAATCCTTTTTGATTTTTGTAATAGCATCCCTGAGTATAACTCTGGAGCCCACTTCATTAGTATCGTTATGAACTAAGAATGACGGAATTCTTAAAGTCCCTACTGGAAGGCCCGATGGTTCATGGATAAAATCAAAGTTATGATCTACATACCAGTTGACACTTAAATCCGGAATAATATCTACTTTAGCATTATTCAGCTCTGCGATAATAGGCAGCACTACGCTGGAACCATCTGTCTGAACTCCATCTGTGAGGAACTTCTCCATATCTTCTAAAAATCTTGCTATGGGAATTTTCTCGTCAGTATTTTGACCGCCTATGTCAAGGCCCACAAGAGACACAAACATAATCTCAGGGTGATCGTTTAAAATATCTCTTATTTTTCCTGGTTCATGATCTTTAGCAGGTATATTAAATAACATCTTATCGTATGCCAGCATACTGCCCTCCTTATAAACTTCATTATATTAAAGAAATAACTTTCTTCTATTTATTAGTAACCATAATGTTTAATTGTACTACTTTTTTGCCTCTTTTTAAACAGTTTTTTATAAGTTTTTTGTATTTTGAGAACAAAATAGCTATATTTCTATTAAAAATATGACTTTTTCTAAAAATGTATAAAAATAGATAGGCCATACACAAGCTGGTATGTTACCTATCTATTTTAATGGTTTAATCTAAATTTGTTGCAGATGTTCAGTCTTACTGAGCAGGCTGCTGCTGATTTTCACTAGGAGCTAAAAGCCTCAAGTATTTCTCCAGCGTGGTGATATGCTCCCCATATCCGGCCCAGTCGCCATTTCTCTGTGCATCCTGAGCTAAGTCAAACTCTTCATTTGCCTTGGTTATTAGTTGTGCTGTAGACATTTGTTCAGGTGTTGTAGTTCCCTGTTCACCAGCGTTAACACCTTCCTGCCCTGCCTGCACCGTTGAGTTTTCCCCAAACAGGGAATCCAGAGCCTCACTTAGAGTTTCCTTATAGGCTATCTTATCCCCATAAACAACAATTACTCTCTTCACTTCAGGAATACTGGAGTTTGTAGCCTCCAGATATACCGGCTCTACATACAGTAACGACTGTTCTATAGGAATAATAAATAAGTTTCCTCGACTGTAAGTAGATCCAGATGAATTCCAAAGTGAAAATTCTTTTGAAATTTCAGTGTTCTGGTCTATTTGGGCTTCTACTTGCATTGGGCCATAAATTGTGTTATCTTTTGGCAGCTGATACAGAACAATTTTTCCATAATTGTCTCCATCATTTCTTGCTACCAGTAAGCCCGTCATATTTTTCTTATTTCTTGGAGTATACGGAATTGTATTTACAAATTCTGCCCTAGTTTCTCCAGGGAGCTTCATAATATAGTAATTTGGCTTTATAGGAGCTTCCTGAGTTCCGTATATCTCATTGGCAATATCCCAAAGGTCTTCTCCCTGATAGAAAACTTTTACATCATTCATATGATAACGCTTATATACATTTGCCTGAATATTAAAGAGCTTATTCGGATATCTTATGTGTGCCTGAATACTTTCTGGCATTTCCTTAAAGTCTTTAAACAGTTCAGGGTAAATCTTTTTATAAGTGGTAGCAATTGGATCCTTATCATCTACCAGATAGAATGAAGTGTCTCCATTATATGCGTCAATTACAACTTTAACGGAATTTCTTATATAATTATATCCTGCCTGAGTAAATGGTTCTGAATAAGGGTAATTTCCGCTTACAGTATAGGCATCGATCATCCAGTACAGCTTACCATCAGCTGCTACAATATATGGATCATCATCATATTGAAGATAAGGCATTATTTTCTGGACCCTTTTTTCAATATTTCTGTTGATAATAATTCTGGAATCATTCGTAATGTTAGTTGAAACTAAAAGTTTCAGACTCTGTTCCTTGATGGCAAACATTACCCGGTTTAAAAGATTTAACTTTATCCCTGCTTTACCTTTGTAAATAGCATATTTGTTATCCTCTCCGTTTGGATAATCAAATTCTTCTTCATTGGTATTTGTCAGAATATAATTGTTTGTAAGTTCACCAAAATAAATCTCAGGACGTTTAATATTAATCTCGTTTACCTGCGATACAGGCGGAATCCCTGATATAAGCATATCCGGCTGGCCACTGGCAGTGACTTTATCTACTCTGGACAGGGTTATTCCATATCCATGAGTATACTTTAAGTGCTTGTTAAGCCACTCTTCCCTGATCTGGGTTTCATCAATTTCTCTGGCTGCCAGGAAAGTCTGGGTATATTCACCGTTCACAAAATATCGGTCAACATCCACATCGTTAAATGCATAGTAACTTCTAATACTCTGAGTCTGCGTATAGAATTTCTTTGCAGGATCATAGTCATTAATTCTGATATTTGAAATAGATTCCATGTTATTTAAAATATCGCCTTTTGACAATGTATTACTGGCTGCAAAAGGCTTTATAGTTACATTCTGCAAATCATACGCTGCCTGAGTATATTTAATGTTGTTTTTTAAATACGGACTTTCTTTATTAATTTCGTCTGGAGAAACAATAAGATTCTGTACAAGAACTGTAGCTCCGACTCCCACTAAACCGATTGCAATCATAATAACAGGAACAGTAAGAATCACTCTGTATTTTTTTCTGGCGATACCTGTTGCAAATACTACAGCAGCAACTACAGCCAGTACCATTAAAACTCTGTACACCCACAGGGTAACTTTTACGGAAGTAAAACCTGCACCATAAACAACTCCCATGGACTGTGTAAATAAAAGTGTATACTGTTTAAGCAGGAAATCTACGCCTACCATCAAAAAGAACAAGACGCCAAGAATAATAATCTGCTTCGATGCAATACCTAGAAGTTGCTTTAAATTATGATCATCAAACTGTTTTTTCTTAAAAGGTCTGCTAGTCTTGCCTTGACTCCCCATTGCTTTATTGAAAATATCACCAAATGGTCCACCAAAATGGTTTTTTCCAAAGTTGCCTTGTCTCACATTATCATTTTCATCAAAGACATGCTCTGGCTCAGGCTCTGGACTTTCAAAAAACTGTGGTCTTCTGAGAGAAAGCAGTATTACATAGAAAACAAAGGTTAAAATTGCAAAAGCAATTATTATCCCCAGGCCTATGCTGTTTAATCCGCTTATAAATTGCAGCTTAAAGACATAAAAGCTTACATCATTTCCGAATAAAGGATCCTTTACTCCAAACGATGTACTATTCATATACTGTAATATTTCAAACCATAAGTTTGAAGCTACACTTGTAGAAAGTAATAAACCAAAAGCTGCAGATAAGCCTAAAGCTGTTCGATTCAATACTTTTTCACTTACAACATCACTTGATTGAACTTTCTTAAAGTAGCCCCTTTTCAGTACTTTCAGGTATAAATATGCCAGTGCAGAAATAACTACAAACGTAGGCACACCAATTTTTAACTGGGTAAACAACTTTGTAAAAAACACACTTACATAATTTAATTCCTTAAACCATAAGAAGTCCGTAAAGAATCCTATGAGACTGACAAACAATCCCAATAAGATTACAAGCACCAGTAATATTATTGCCGGGCGCTTACTCTTGTTCTTTTTCAAAAGCTCTCCTCCTTTATTTTATTTTAGCTATAATTCCTTCGATTGCATCTCTAGCCTCTTGCGGAAGGTTATCTCGTCCTCCTTTAAATTCTTTTAAGGAATCCAGGTAATTCATCCTTCCCAGCATTCCGCCTTTTAATGCATCAATATATTTTTTATCTTTAAAGTCAGGAATAAACCCTTCTACATCCATAGTCTTAAGTTCGGATAACATTCCAAATTCTTTAAATTCAGCAGTCCCTTCAATTATTTTTTCAACGATTCCAATGGTAACTTCTTTCGGAATCTTTTTGTCCATAAAATGTCCCGTATTAATAATATAATTATTAACGGATCTTTCCTCAAACAAAGCTTTAAACTTTTCATAATCCTGCTTTAGAGGATATGTTCTGAATGGATTTGCGTAAGGTTCAAAAACTAATGCATTCATGTCAACACCATCAGCAAGTTTTTCCGCTGTTGAACGTTTTGTTGCAAGGCATGCACCCATTACTGATGCCAGTACAGAATTTTGTATCTTTATAACCGGTGGAAGCGTATGGTCCTTCATCAGCCAGACTATTGTATTAATTGGCTCATCCATCTTGTCTACTCTGTTAGCGGCCCAAAGCTTGGATTTAATTGCTCTTCCATTACCATTTCTGATATCTTCCGTAACAATTACCAGTTTTCCGTCTTCATCAATTGTTGCGCCGCAATTCTGCACTGTAAGAAGATATTTATTATCTTTGGAGGTCAAAGGATAATCCTGAGTTTTATCAAAGTATGAAGGTTCCAGCGCAACGGTTGAACCGTTTTCGCTTGAAATAATATAAGCATCATCATGCAATACGGTTACATCGTATTTTCCATCATGCTTTGCATGTGTTAACGTGGATTTCCCTGAACCAGATAATCCGAATACACCCAGAACATGTGCCTCACCATTCTTCTTTATGCAACGTTTCAGGCCTCCGTGACAGGATGCATATCCGTTTCTGTTGGCAATGCCCCACGCCAGAGTAAGTGTTCCTTTCTTGTGTTCTCCGAAATATCTCATACCTAACAGGCATGCACAATTGTGTTCCGGATCAAAATATGCCAGTCCATTTGGGAACTTCGGATGTTTATAATCCGGGTCCGACATAATGAAAATATCTGGCTCATTACCTATTTCTTTTGATTCCTTATACATGTCATTATATTCTGCCGTTTTGTACTGGAAATTTAATAACCAGTTCAATAATGTGTTCTCATAGGTTTCAGGAATAAGAAGATGTGCTTTAACCATAAAATCCTTATCCAGTCCTATGTACGCTTCAGAATGATACATTTTTTTGTATCTTGTGTTGTATACAGCTTCTCTAAGTACCTTTGCAATTTCTGCTTCCTCAACGCCTACTTCTCCAAGTATAACACGTGCGCCTGCAAATCTTCCCACTGTTTCTCCGTCATTAAACAGCAGAATCTTTGCATTCTCCGGAAGGCCAATCTTTTCAGGTTCATAGATTGGCATGTCTGTTTCAATTGTACCTGTTGCAGTTCTTGCCATTTCATAGGCCTGTTGCAGGTCAAGAATCTTCTCCACATTGTTTCCATAAAAAGCAGTTTCAATGGTTGTTCTGGATGTGGAAAATGCTTTGTTTCCTGTACCAATCTGCTCTCTCTTAAAGTTAGCTCTCGTCGCCATTTTTTTTAACTCTCCCTTTCCAACAGGTAATGTAAGCTCCATAAATACAATACCTGCATAAAAAAAAAATAATTTAATGAATATAATTAATGTAATAAACCCTTAAATTAATTAATTTCCGACAGGATTTATTGAATCAACAGAGCTGCAGTAAGCTTAATACAGCCCAAATACAGCTCTGTTAATATAATTATCTAAATTGGTTTAACAGATTAAATTTCAGTATAACTTACTATCTTCATCTGTTTCTCTACAGGTTCAAGGTAATATATGTAGTCGTAATTCTTTGTTTTTGCCTTTCCGTTTTCCGTTATGGTTATTTCTTCATATACCCACAAGTAAAAACCATTACCTCCCTGTCTTATATCTCCTATTCTCAAGGTATCAAAAGTCTCTGTAACCTTTCCTGCCTTTGAAGAATTTTTTACTGCCTTATACGCTGGAGACCCTTCCTTAGCAAATCCCAGAACAGTTTGATCTTTGTTGTTTACATAATCAATCCATGATGAATCAAACTGAATAATAGCCTTTACTATCTCCTTATCATAAAATACGGTATTTCCCTTATCATCCTGATACCAGATATTATTTTCTATTTGCTGGGAATTATTTATGTTTTTATCTCCATAATCTTTATTATCTATATAAATAAGGCTGTCATCTGCTTTTACGGATTTGATATTCTTATTATATCCCAGGGACTCCGCAATTAAGGCTTCTTTGTCTGAGCTTGGTGCTTTATCTGGTTGTGCAGGAGCATTTACTGCTTTTGCATCTTCTTTCTTATCTTTTTGCGACTGGTCAGCAGGTTCCTTTTGGTCTTTATTGCTTTTTAAATGATCTGCCCAATTTACAGCAACGCTGAGCTTGTTGTTTATAAACGATGCTGCACTGCTTTCCGGTAAAAAATATTTTATACCAAGTATTGTAACTTCGAAAAGAAGTAAGGCTATAATAATAGCTAATATCACCGCAACCGGTGAAACTTTTTTCCCAGCATCTTCATCAACAAAGTCACCTAATGGGCTTTCCATTTCATCCCACGGCAGAATTGCCGGTTTGTCCACCTCATTTTCATCCTGATCCTGAGAAGAGTTTTCTACAATTTCACCCTGAAAGGATTCAACTTTTTCTTCACTTAGATTGTTCTGAGGACTTTTTTCTTTCGGCTCCTCTTTTACCAGTTCTTCCTTTTCTGTTTTATCCTGGTCGTCTTCTGGAAGGTTCTCATTTACCTGCCTGTCAGTCTGGTCCAGAGACATACTTGCAGGCATATTTATATTAAGCTTTTCTATATTTGAAGGAATCTGAGGTGGTTCTGTATAAGCTGCGTCTGGGGTTTTCTTTAACCGTTCATATTCTTTATCTAACAGCTTCTGAAACTCCTCATTCTTCTTGCTAAATGTGTAAAATTTATCAATTTGTTCCTCTACCGGAGTATGTACTTTATCATTTTTGTTGATTCTGGGTTTAAACAATTCCTGCTCTAAAGTAGATTCTGCTTTAATCTCAGGCTCCTTCTGTTTTAAAATTTCTAAAGGTTCCCTTTCAAAAATAAGAGTATCTTTATTTTTTGTACCTTCATTTCCTGCTTCCTTGAGCTGTTGGTCAAAAACCTCAAAAATATCTGTTTTATTCTCGGGCTTTATTTCTGGATTTAATCTGATTTCAATAGGTGATTGTTTTATATCCTCTTCCTGTATGGGTCCAGATTCAGTGTCAAATTTCAACAGTTCTCGTTTTCCCCAATCAACTTTTATGTCTTCTGTTTTTTTATGTTCATCACCTGAAAGAGGAAAGCCTTCTAAATTCCAGTGGGCACCGGCCGGCCTGTCCACTTTTTATCATTAATCTCCTGCCACGTTTGTGCTATGGTCTTTTGTGGCGCTCCTATATTGACTACTGGCGGAGCGGGTGTTTCCACCGAACCATCATGATTGTATATGACTTCTTCTACGGTTTCCCCCATATTAATGTTTTCATATCTTTCAATTACCTGTGCACCGCAATAGCTGCAGAATCTATCTCCATCCAGTAAGGTCTTTCCGCATTTTCTACAAAACATCTATTTCCTCCCAGTCACTTTTCCTAAAACTGTATTTGTTCACGCAGGGTCTCTTCAACATAGATCTTCCCTGTTTTTCCTATGTTATATCCAGGTTTTATAATTGTCCGTTCGTCTTTATCCTTTTTATCAAAAACTATTTTAGGTTTTTCAGTCTGCTTTTCAACGTGCATAGTTTCTGTTGTGCATTCCTCTGTTAAAGGCGCCTTTTCAATGACGTTCTCTGTTTCTGTTATGCCTTCAGATTCTTTTTTTAAGCCTTCTGGAAGGTTCTTTTTGATTTCTTCCAGACATTTATCAATGCTGTCCAGAGCTCTTATCTGGTCGTTGACTCTCCAATACCATAATCTTATACTCCTGCATGCAAGAAATATTAGCCCTGTCAAGACTAAAAGTATAAGGGCGATTACGATAACTGCACCAATTGCCTCCACTTGAAGGTTATTATTAATATATTGAATTGTTGACATTACATAATCAGTAATCATTTTCAATACACCTTCCTAAGAACACAGAATATACCTTTTTATATTATACAATAATTTTTAACAATATCAATTGCAAGAACGACTAAAAACAACAGAATTATCACAAAAAACAACAAAAAGAGCGGGGGTTGCCCGCTCTGTATTTAGAAGAGAGATTAGGCCCTGGCTCTTTTTGTGAGAACTAATAATCTGAGCTATCCATGCTGGATTTAAAATTTGATGATTTTCTGCTTTTATCTTCTGCCTGCTTACCTTTTCTAGCCTTTGTTGGTGTGGTTTCCACCGTATTCTTACAATTGTCTGCCTTGTTTTTGTTATTTGTGTTGTTTTTCATAATCTAATCCCTCCTTAAAAGTTATTCTGTGCATTAAACGTTTTCATATGTAAGGTAAAAAGAGGAATTTTAAGCATTAATGTTTGTCTTTTGCATAAGCTTATATAACTGGGCTATATAAATCCTGTAATGTCGTTATAAAAAAGTACTGCTGTGCAAGAAAATCCTGTAAAAAAGCAAGTTAATTGAGATTTATTACCATTATATAACACATTTTCAATATTATCCTATCAAAAATGGTTTATCATTATAGCTTGTGATAAGATAAATTATATAAATTTTTAATATTATTAGGAGGAATTGGTGTGAGTATAATAAAAGAAAAGGTTGAAGCTTTTGGTATTAAGAAAATCCTTGGCTACTTAGACTCTAATCCTGAAGAAAACATGCCCAAGGTTTTTAACTGGTTAAAAAAGCTTGATTCAGAAAACTATTATTCCGGAGCTTTTAAACTGGGAGAGCAGGCAGTAAATAATCCTAATGATGTCTGGCATAAATATTTAACCAGCTTATTTACAGATATTGATAAAGATGTCCGCAGAACATTTTTTGAAAATTTTCTGGTTAATTCCGTTATAATTGGAAGTAATACCAGAAAAAAGCTGGAAAAGAAGTACGACTGTAATATTCCCTGGACCCTGCTTATGGATCCAACCTCTGCATGCAACTTACATTGTAAAGGCTGTTGGGCCTCTGAATATGGTAACAACTTATCTTTATCTTATGAACAGCTGGACGACATTATACGTCAAGGCAAGCAGCTAGGTATGTATATGTACATCTACACGGGAGGCGAACCTCTCGTTCGAAAAAAGGATATCATACGCCTGTGCGAAAAACACAGTGACTGTATTTTCTTATCCTTTACCAACGCTACTCTTATTGATGAAGCCTTTGTCAAAGAAATGCTGCGGGTTAAAAACTTTATTCCTGCTATCAGCGTTGAAGGGTTTCAAAGTGAAACAGATATGCGCCGGGGAGAAGGTACTTATAAAAAAGTGGTAGAATCCATGGCACTATTAAAAGAAAACAAGCTGCCTTTTGGATTTTCCACCTGCTATCACAGACAGAATGCTGAAATCATAGGAAGTGAGGAGTACTTCGATGATATGATAGAAAAAGGCTGTAAATTTGGATGGCTGTTTACATATATTCCCGTAGGAGCATCTGCCCTGCCAGAATTAATGGCAACGGCGGAACAAAGAGAATTCCTATATAATCAAGTTCGAAAATTCCGTAAGACCAAACCTGTTTTTACCATGGATTTCTGGAATGACGGAGAATATGTTGATGGATGCATTGCAGGTGGCAGACGCTATTTACATATTAATGCCAATGGAGATATTGACCCATGTGCATTTATTCATTACTCAGATTCAAATATAAAAGAGAAATCACTACTGGAAGCTTTGCAGTCTCCGCTCTTTATGGAATACCGCCGTCACCAGCCTTTTAACCGAAATCTTCTGCGGGTTTGTCCTTTACTGGATAATCCCGGAGCACTTGCTGAGATGGTTCATGCTTCCGGTGCAAAATCAACTGATTTAGAAAGTCCTGAAGATGTAGATATTCTTACTGAGAAGTGCAGGTCCTGCGCTGAGAACTGGAGAACTGTGGCCGAAAAACTGTGGAATAAATAAAGCTGCGTTAAAAAAGAAGACTCCTTACTGGATTTTATTTAATAAGGGAGTCTTCTTTAGCTTTTTGTCAATTTTTTAAAAAAGTTGTTGACACATCTCCCTTAAAATGCTATAGTATAGAACGTGCCAATTATGTGTACACATGTGCATCGTTAGCTCAGTTGGTAGAGCACCTGACTCTTAATCAGGGTGTCCGGGGTTCGAGACCCCGACGGTGTACCAAATTTAAAAAAACATTTATCGGACAAGCTTCGGTAATGTTATAATATATCGACGTGCAATTTAGAGCACGCCATTGCGCATCGTTAGCTCAGTTGGTAGAGCACCTGACTCTTAATCAGGGTGTCCGGGGTTCGAACCCCCGACGGTGTACCAATATAAAATGATACAAACCACTTACAATATATTGTAGGTGGTTTTGTATTTAAATTCAAAGATTTAAAATCTAAAATTGTATTGTATTTAAAAAATGCCCATCTTAAAAAAGACAGGCATTTTATTTATAAAAATTTTAAAAGTTATTGTATTACAGCACCACAATATTCACATATTCCTGTAGAACCATTCTCAACACTATTATTGGCTCCACAATTAGGACACTTCACTAAAGAACTTCCTGATTTTTTCGGCTGTTCTTCCTCACAATCCTCGTCTTCACACTCTGACTCATCATCAGTAGAAACCAATTCTCTTCTATCCTGATCAATATATAAATCCTCAAAGTAGCCCATTGCAGACATTGCTTCCAGGTCTTTAATGGTCTGATCATAAGTTCTGCCTGCTGCAGATGCAAGCCCGTCTAAAGATGTTAAGCCTCCATCCACAAGTGTAAGATATTGATCATATTTTTTCGCATCCTTTATGGCTTTAATACCCCAATACACCATAATCAATCCTGGGATTAGAAGCATCAAAAAACCACCAGCATTCTTTTCTTCCTGAATCATTCCCATAGAAGATAATACGAATATAATCCCGGTAATAACAACTCCCTTTCCGGTTCCTGCTACAGTCTTCATCCTGCGGTAAAGCAAAAACATTCCCACAGGGAAGAATATTATGAGAAAAACAACAATTGCCGTCCAGGAATACCATTTGCTTATATATCTGTCACAGTCAGGACCATTTTTACTATGTATTTGCATTTTGTTCCTCCATTATATTATTAATTTCATTAAATCTCCTTGATTTTCATGTTATAACTTTGTTCCACATTCAGGACAGAATTTTGAATTCCCTGCTATGTCACAATTGCAACCAGGACATTTTCTTAATAGGGGGACTCCGCATTCTGGGCAGAACTTACTGTTTGAATTTTCAATAGCAGCGTTACAATTAGGACATTTCTTTGATTCATCCTCTTTGACTTTCTGTGTATCATACCCACAGCTTCCACAAAAACGCTTTCCTTTTTCCATTACATTCCCGCAAGAAGGGCAATTTATTGTTTCGTATGATGTGTTAATATTCTGAGCCAATCCCGCAAATTGGGATCCCATTGCACCGCCAATACCAGCTCCCAAACCGAGGCCAATACCAGCTCCCATCAAACCTGGCTGGGCTGCTGCCTGATTGGTTGCGGCGCCTTCTAATGTATCAAAGGATCTCTGTTGTACATAATTATAGCCTACAATATCCATTTCAGCCTTTTTTGCCAAAGCGGCTTTTAATTGTTTAACTGTTTCATCTTCTTCTGGAACGCTAATATCATTAACCAAGAAGTTAACCAATTTTATTCCATATTCTTCTAAAACAGGCTGAATCTTTTCCTTCAGGCTATCTGAAAGTTCTTCCAGATAAGCGTTGATTTCAAGTATACTAATTTTTTTGTGAATCAGATATGAGGAAATTGCATCTTTAACTTTTGTAAGATATACTCCTCTGAAAAATTTTACAATAGAATCTTTGTCAAGAACGGACAGCGTTCCCACAAGCTTAATCAGGAATTTTCTTGAGTCATCAATCTGTATCCCAAACTGACCGAAGGAACGAACCGGCACAAATATTTGGTATTTGGGATCCTGTAGCTGAATAGGGCTCGGGGTCCCCCATTTTATATCTAAAGAATTCACTTTATTCACATACCATACTTCTGCTGTAAAAGGTGATTTCCCCCCAAAAGGAAGATTAATGATATTGTTCAGAATCGGGATATTTGGGGTCTCCAGTGTATAACGACCCCTTCCGAAAACATCCAGTGCTTCTCCACCTTTAAAAAGAATTGCCTCCTGAGATTCATTCACAATCAATTGGGTCCATGTCCCCAATTCCTCACTGGGGAACTTCCAGGCAAACACATCTGGACTGCCATTATACTTTACGACTTCTACTATTGCCACTTTTTTCACTCCTTTTGACGCTAATATTATATACACATTCTTTTTTATTATATTACACTACTATTTCACCTTCAATGTTTTTCCTAAAATATACAGGGAGTATTTACCTTATTTTTAATAGGTATATTTTTAAGGTATGAATTCCTAAATGGATGTATTATACAGAAATTTTAAAATTGACATAAAATTTTAAAAACTACTTGTAAACTAAACTTCAGAATTATATAATTATAAAAAAATGTTCATTAAATCAACATAATGTTCACATGACGAACAACAATCTTTTCTTTTTACTATCAATTTTAAATATAGGAGGCGTTGAATATAAGTAATAAAGAATCTGTACATGTTAGTGGAAAGAAAAGAATAGAGCTGGCTGCATCTGATGAGTTAGTGGGACAGGATGCTTGCTGGTTTGATATAAATATATCAACGAAACAAGAAAGGAAACAACAATATGGGAAATGAACAATCAAATGAAATTCTTCAGGAAGATTCAAAAGGAAAGAAAAAAGGAATAAATACGTTTGTTTTACTTTTTGCAGTACTGGTAGTTATGGCAATATTATCATATATCCTTCCTGCCGGACAATATGACAGAAAAGATGTAGATGGAAGAAGTGTTGTGGTACAAGGAACCTATCATCTTGTAGACAAAACCCCTGTAGACCTGTTTCATTTATTTACATCCATTCACCAGGGTCTTGTAGAAGCGGCACCTATCGTTTTCTATATCATCATCATTGGAGGAATGATCAATGTAATGAATGCTACCGGCGCATTGAACGGACTCCTTTCAACTACAGCCGAAAAGCTTTCAAAACAAAGGCTGGCATTTATCGCTATACTGATGCTCTTGTTTGCACTTGGAGGTAGCTTTATCGGTATGGCAGAAGAAAGTCTGATGTATCTGCCTATTATCATTCCTTTTGCTCTGGCTTTAGGGTTTGATGCTTTTACCGGATGTGCCATTGTTCTTATGGGTATGTCCATTGGTTTTACCACCGCTATTATGAATCCATTTACTATCGGACTTGCCCAGGGCATTGCAGAATTACCACTGTTCTCCGGTCTTCCAGTAAGACTTGGCCTGTTTATCGTTGTGTACATAGCTGCAGTGGCCTTCGTATATCATCATGCAAATAAAGTAGCCAAAGACCCGTCTCTTGGAATCTGGGGTGACAGAAGATATGAAGGAGTAGCCGTTATTGAAAACATCAAGTTTACCGGCCGTCACAAACTGATACTGTTAGCTTTTGTAGGAGCTATTGTCTGTCTTGTAGTTGGTGTTATCAAATTTGGATTTTATATGGCTGAATACTCCGGTGTATTTATCATCGTATCCATTCTTTTCGCTGTGATTGGTAAAATGTCTTCCAATGAATACATTGACAAATTTATGGAAGGTGCACAGGGAATCTTATCAGGAGCCTTGATTTGTGGTTTTGCAAGAGGTATAGTAGTTGTATTAACCAACGGAAATATTATTGATACCATTCTGAACGGTGCCGCTACCATTCTGGAACATACCTCCGCATCTGTATGTGCTGCAGGAATGTTTGTGGTTCAGGCAACTCTTCACCTGCTGGTTCCTTCCGGAAGCGGCCAGGCCATGCTTACCATGCCAATCATGATTCCTTTAGCGGATCTGCTTCATGTAACCCGTCAGACAGCATGTCTGATCTTCACTCTGGCTGATGGAATTGGTAACACAATTCTTCCTACATCCGGTTACTTCATGGCGGCCCTGGCAGTAGCAGGACTGACATGGGGTCAGTGGGCAAAGAAAATATGGCCTTTTGTTGTAGGTGAATATCTAATCGCTATTGTTGTAGTAGTAATTGCAAACTCCATGGGATACGGACCATTCTAAAAAATAGTACTTGAAACATTAACTTAAAGTATAGCCGGCCTTCAAAATAGCTTTTGATTGTCGGTTATACTTTTTAGGAGGTATTAACATTGAAATCAAGAATAACTGAAAGAATTTCAGATAAGCTGGATGAGCTATTTAACATTAGTAAATATCTTTATGAAAATCCAGAACTTGGAGAACAGGAATATCAGGCGGCCAGATTGCTCACCGATTACCTTACTAAAAACGGATTTACTGTTGAACACCCTGTTTATGATATACCCACCGCCTTTCGTGCCAGTTATGCCAGCCGAAAAGAAGGCCCCAATATCGCATTGTTCTGCGAGTATGATGCACTGCCCGAGATTGGACATGGATGTGGACACAATTTAATTTCCACTATGTCTATTGGTGCAGCTCTCGGGCTAAAAGCTATTCTGGATGAAACTGGCGGCAGAATCACCGTCTTCGGCACACCTGCAGAAGAAACCAGTGGTGTAAAAGGAATCCTTGCTGATCAGGGAGCTTACCAGGATGTTACCGTTGCTATGATGGCCCATCCAAGCCCGGTTTCAGAAACCAGCGGAACCTCTTTAGCTCTGCAAGCCATCAAATTTGAATATTTTGGGAAAACTGCACATGCAGCTGCCATGCCGGAAAAGGGAATTAATGCTCTGGATTCTGTTATTCTTCTTTATAACGGCATTAATGCCCTTCGTCAGCATGTTACAAGTGATGTACGTATGCATGGAATCATTTCTCATGGAGGCGTTGCACCAAACATTGTCCCAGACTATGCAGAAACCAGATTCTATTTCCGTGCACAGGAAAAAAAGAATTTAGAGAAAGTAATTGAAAAAGTAAAAAAATGTGCTGAAGGTGCTGCCAGCATGACTGGAGCAACTGTGAAAATATCTAATTTTGAAAATTCCTATGATAATCTGAGAACAAACACTACTCTTTCTGAGATTTTCAACGCTAACCTTATGTCCTTGGGGGAAAAAGAGATAAGGGCTGCAAGTAACGGAATTGGCTCAATCGACATGGGAAATGTAAGCCAGGTTGTTCCTACTATCCACCCATGGATTGGTATCGGTGACCCGGAGTTAATCCTTCATTCAAAAGAATTTGCTGACTATACCATAACGGACAATGGAAAGGCTACCATATACAAGGGGCCTGTGCCTTGGCAATGACTGGCTATGATGTGCTTACGTCAAAGCCCCGTCTGGATATAATCCAAAAAGAGTTTTTAGCTCTTTCTAAAACAAATGGTGTATAATAGTTATGATTTATACATATGGGGAGTGGATTAATTGGAAAAGGAAAAACTAACACCTATTGACAAGGCATTGCTGATACTGGAAACCATGAGCAATCATCCTGATGAGCTGAAAGTTGCTGAGATAAGTGAGATTACTCAGCTTAACAGAACAACTGTACATCGTATTCTTCAGGAATTGCTAGCCAAGAAATGGGTAATACAGGATTTCAGATCAAAGAAATTTATTGTGGGTCCCATGGCATTTCACGTAGGCATGGCCTATATAAACAATGACAACATGGAGTCAAAGATAATGGAAATTTTAGATCGTATCGGTGCAGAAATGAAAGAGTCTGTGGGATACGCCACCAGAGTTGGGGATCAAGTCATCTCCCTTTATGAGATGGAAGTACACCAACCCTATAAAATGAACTATCGTCCCGGACAGTTTTACCCTATAAACAGAGGGTGTTATGGAAAATGTCTGATGGCCTATTATGACCAGAATCGGGTAAAACAACTGCTGTCAGAACAGAAATTCCAGAAATTAGGGCCAAATACGTTGACTCAGCCTGAAGAAATATTACAGGAATATGAAAAAATCAGAAATCAGGGCTATGCAACCAGTGATGAAGAAGTGGCCCCTCACGTTTTCGGACTCAGTGTTCCTGTTTTTAATCAGAGTGGCGAAGTTAAGGGCTGTCTTGCCTGCTCATTTTTAAAGAGTAAGGACGATGAAAAACGAATTGACAAATTTCTTAAATTGTTTAAACAGGCAGCGGAAGAAATCACAAGTTATCTGCCATAAAATTTTATAGAGACTGAAAATTTAACGAATCTCAATGCCTTATTTAATCTGGGAGGTATGTATGGAAAAATCAGTTAATGAAATTATTTCAGAAAGCTTTTCTGAGAAAGAAGTAATCAATCTTCTGACAGAACTAGTCAGTATCCCAAGTCATGATGGCATAAAAGGCCAGGAAACCGGCGTTGCTGAATATATATATAATTTCTTCGTCAAGGAAGACATTGAAGCCCAATTGATACCTGTTATAGATGGCAGGTGTAATGTAACCGCAAGATTAAAGGGAACCGGAAATGGAAACTCCCTTCTTTTCACAGGTCACACAGATACGGTACCCCCTATGATATGGAAGGGAACCCATATGAAGCTAGAATTTCAGAGGGAAAAATGTACGGACGCGGGGTTGTTGATATGAAAGCGGGTCTGGCCACTATGATGATGGCAATGGCTGCCATCAAGCGTGCAGGAATAAAGCTATACGGAGATTTAGTGTTTGCCGGAGTCATTGATGAAGAAGCAAAAAGTGAAGGAACCCGTGCTTATTTACAGCAGGGAACCCTGCCAGATGCAGCTATCGTCAGCGAACCTACCAGTATGCAGATCTGCATTGGCCATCGTGGGCTGGAATGGTTTGAGTTTACTTTTCATGGGAAAACCGTACATGGCGGGAAACAAAAAGAGGGGATTAACGCTATACAAAAATCCATGTTATTTATTAACAAACTGGAATCTGAATTAATTCCTGAAATTGAAAAAAGAACCAATCCTGTCATCGGATCCTCTTCAATGAATTATGGATTAATAAAAGGGGGAACTCAGCCTAGCACGGTAGCAGGAGAATGTATTCTTCAAATAGACAGGCGCTGGATACCGGGTGAAAATTATCAGGAAATACTGAGGGAATACCAGCAGATACTTGATGAACTCAGCACACAGGACTCCCAATTTAAAGCAGATTTTAAGGTAATGGATGTCAGCTATATGGATGATACCTATATCCACGAAGCTATGTACACAGACCCAGACCAGGAGATTGTCAAAGCTTCGGCAAAAGCTATTCACAAGCTGACAGGAAAAGATGCCCTTTTAGGTTCCTTTCCTGCATGGACAGATGGTGGTCTCATAAATTATTACGGCAAAATACCTACCATAGTTCTGGGTCCTGGAGACTTATCCAGCGCCCATTCTAAAGCAGAAAATATTGAAATCAGCCAGCTTGTCCCTGCTGTATTGATTTATTCTATGATAGCCATAGATTATTGTAAATAAAATAATAAAGAAAAAAGCCGATACAATATATTTGTATCGGCTTTTGTGTCCATTGTACGTGTTTATTTTACTTTTTAGCTCTCATTCCCTATATATTAACTAGGATTTGTATCTGATTGTGCTGCCTTATAGGTTATTGTTTTTGTCTCAGTAACTTCTTTCCCAGAATAGCTTGTTAGCACAAATTTGAAAGTGTTTTCTCCTTCTTTCAGGGTATAGGTTTTTTCCCAGTTACTTTTATAGTCTGCTGAAGCAGTGTCAACTTCTTCTCCATTTATGGTAAGCACTGTACTAAAATTTTTATCATAGATACTGCCTCTTATGGTTACAGTGTTATTTGTCACTTCTGATGGGCAATAACCAATGGTTAATTCCGGTTTAGCAGCATTATAATTAATTGTTTTTGTCTGAGATACGGTTTTTCCTGAGGAACTTGTCAATACAAAGTTCAGTGTATTTTCCCCCTCTTTCAGGCTATAGGTCCAATTCCAGTTACTATTATATCCTGCAGTGGAAGTAGCTACAGCCTCTCCGTTTATTGTAAGCACCGTATTGTAATCTTTGTCATAAAGAGTTCCTCTTAATGCAACGTTTTTGTCTGATACTTCAGCTGGACAGGAAGTTATGGTCAGTTCCGGCCCTCCAACACTATAATTAACTGTTTTGGTCTGAGTGGTTGTTTTTCCAGAAGAACTTGTCAGTACAAAATTGAAGGTGTTCTTCCCTTCTTTTAAAGTACACGGCCAGAACCAGTTAGAAGTTTTTCCCTCTGAGGAAACATCTACCTTAGATCCGTTTATAGTAAGAGTTGTACTGTAATTTTTATCATACATGCTCCCTGTCAGGTTAATATTTTTATTTGCAACTTCCCCTGGGCAATATGTAATAGTTAATACAGGGGCATCCAACTGGTAGGCTGCTGTAGCACTGACTGTTTTTGTTTTTCCTGCTTTTGTTCCTGTAACGGTAAAGGTTTTAGAACCTTCTCCAGTAAAGGTGTATGGATAAGAGCCTTCATATTTTCCAAATCCATTATTATTCATTGTTACTGAATTACCATCCACAGTAACTTTTGTGCCTTCTTCCGCTTCAATCTGCAGGGTTACTTTCTTGGGGTCATTGCTGGTAATAACCTTTGCTGATAGATCTAAATCACTATTTATGGATGTAACGGCCTGTTTTGTTGCTCTGTTTAATAAAACTACAGCTTCTGCCTTACTGATGCTTTGCTGGGGCCTGAAAGTTCCATCATTATACCCTGATATTAAATTCCGTTCTGCCGCAATACTCACATAACCTAATAAAGAAGAGGAAATACTGCCTGCATCTGAAAACATATAACTTGCATACTTTGCGTTATTGGCATCTTTATCAGTGAGTCCAAGCATTCGTACTAACGCAACTGCGATATCTTCTCTGGTAGCTGCTTCTGCAGGATGAAATGTTGGCAGCCCTCCAAAAGGATTTGTATAACCCGTGAGAAAATCTTTGCAGGTTTCTATATAGGTGCTGGACCATCTGCCTGTTGGCACGTCTGCAAATGTTTCAGATGTAGCATTCTTTAATGGCGCATTAAAGGTTAAAACCAGCATTTTTGCAAACTGTTCTCTTGTAACCTTATTGGCGGGATTAAATTTGCCATTTCCATCTCCTTCAATTATTCCTCTTGAAGCAAATGAACTGATGGCATCCGAAGCCCAGCTGTATCCATTTAAATCATTGAACGTTACTGTATTTCCATTTCCAATGATCTGTATGTTTGTATCCGCATTAACCGGCACGGTACTACACAGCATTAATAAAATAGCAATAACTGATATGGTGACTTTACTTTTTTTTAACATTTTATTTACCCCCAAATAATTTTGGAATTTGCCCTTTCTTACTTTGTTAAGTTAGTTTAAGTATATTATAGCACCATATTAGTAATAATTTACCATTATTATTTCGTTTCTTTTACACAACGATACACTGCAAGGGTATCTGACATAAATGAATCCGATAAAGTAATAGAGGAACCTGTGGCTGAAAAAGCTTTAACAGTATCTGCCTTACTATTAATGAAATTACTGTCTGGCACTTTTGTATAATCCGTATACTTGAGTAATACGTATTTTTCACCTGGCACCAGAGAATTAATGTGAATTGTAGCCCTTATTTTTTTAGGGGCCTCCCCCAGACTTACATTGGGTTCATTCCAGGAATCCAGGTCAAGGGAAACCGGAACTGTTTCTTTTTCTTATCTCTTATACCAGTTATAGCTACCCCGTAATCCACATTTTTAGGAATGCAGTACTCATATTCAGAATGATTCCTCTTCATGCTCCGTTCATCCCACATTGATTGAAAAGTACGAGTAAAAGGCTCCTTTTTAAAATTATCATTGAAAATTAATTTATCGCTATCATGGAACGTATCTGCATCTTTGGAAATGTATCCCGTAACAGGAACAATATGATCAAAATCAGGGTCCTCCATATCTTTTACATATACGGTTATAATGACAGGATGGCCTTGCTGCAAATGCTTTTTCGTCCATGCCAGATAGGATTTATACTGGGGTGTCTTCTGGTCATAATTCCACTCATCAAAATCAAGCTTAAGCGCATTAAGAAGTTCATCATCATTTTCTGATACAAGCAGCTCACTCCCGGCGATTTTTCTTGCCATCTCCTGGCTTATGTAAGTTCCGTAATAAAGTGCATCTGTCTGTATAGATGTTTCTCCGCAATACCCGTGATTATTTGCCCATTGTTCACGTGCTGGCAGATTTAAAACGTGGGATTGAGGTTCATTTGTATTTGCTGCTGCAAAAACAGTTCCGGTCAGAACAATAACTGCTACTGCTACAACAATTCCTTTAATCTTTTTATTATACATGAGCTACCTCCAATATTATTTAAAACCCGGGATAATAGCACTATCCCCGCTTTTCACTACTGAGCTGAATCATATCTGATTTTTCCATCCATTATGGTCATTAACACCTTTATATCCTTTAGCTCATCCTTCTCCACTGTGAAAGGATCTTCAGATACTACCACCATATCAGCCAGATACCCCTCTGCCAGAACACCCTTTTTCTTTTCATCAAAGGATCCGTAAGCACTATTAATCGTAAGCAGATTTATGGCCTGTTCCACTGTAAGAACTTGCTCCGGCATAAAAGCTTTATCCAGCTTACCCTCTAAATCTTTTCTGGTTACTGCCGCATAGATGGCATTGAAAGGATTGCAGTGTTCCACCGGACAATCTGAACTTCCCATCAGCCTCATACCAGATTCCAGCATGGACTTCCATGCATAACTTGCTTTTAGCCTCTCAGGCCCTACCTTATCTTCTGCAATATCCCAGTCAGAGCAAATAAAGGCAGGCTGTATATCTGCAATAACGCCAAGTTTTGAAGCTTTTTCAAATAGATCAGTGCCTGCAATCTGAAAATGATTAATCACATGACGATGAGCCCTGGGGTACTTTTCCAGTGCCTGTTTCATTGATTTTAAGCAGGCCTCAATTGCCCCGTCCCCAATGGCATGTAAGAATACCTGCATGCCTGATTGATGAGCTTTCAATACCAAGGCGTCCAGTTCCTCCTGCTCATAGGTAAACATTCCCCTGTTTCCTGGGTCATCACTATAATCTTCCCGAAGAGCTGCCGTACGGGCACCCAGACACCCATCTGTTAACAGTTTCATTGGTCCCAGACGGAAGAAATCATCTCCCTGTCCCGGTTCAAAGCCTCTCTCCAGGAATTGAGTCAGTATATCCATTTCAGGCAGATAAAGCTGTTCATATATACGAACCGGCAGCTTCCCCTCTTCCTTTAACTGTGTATACGCATCATACATCACGTCAAAAGTGCAGCTATGTAAATCACTGGTCTGAAGAGAAGTAAGACCAAATTGTACCACCTGACTGGCTGCTGTAAGAATGGCAGTCTTAATCTCCTCTACCTCTCTTTTTGGTAACCGGTCTGTAAACCAGTCTAAGGTATTTTCACGAATCACCCCGGTTAGTTCTCCATTCTGATCTTTATCAAAGGATCCTCCTTTAATTCTAGTGCCCCGGTCTGCCCCAGTTACTTCCAGTGCTTTTGTATTTACCACCGCAATATGCTCGCATACCCTGGTAATCATAATGGGATGCTCTGTTGAAATCTTATCCAGATCTTCTTTTGAAGGCATAGCTGGAATACGGAAGTTCTTTTCGTTCCACCCATATCCCAGAACCCAGTCTCCCTTTTGCTTTTCTTTATTACAGATGTAATTCTTCCCTTCATTGATAATTTCATCTATAGAACTGGCCTCCTCCAGATTCAGCATTTCAGCAGATAGCCCAAATTCCACCAGATGCAAATGGCTGTCATTAAATCCAGGTAAAACACACTTTCCCTTCAGATCTATTTTAATTTCCGCACTTTCCCCTGCAGCTTCAACTTCCTTTGTTGTTCCAAGCATGGCTATCTGATTCCCAGAAACAGCAATGGCCTCATATTGTCTGCCATCCAGTGTATATATTTTTCCATTTGTTAATATTAAAGTAATTTCCATGTCCGTTCCTTTCTACTTTCAAAACAGTTAGCCGATTTTTCGGTTATCATCTGTGCTCATTTGCATTTTGTGTTTATTCTTTCTATCATGCAGAAGGATTATGATCCATCCTATCAGAAGCAATAATATCGGTCCGCCGTAATCCATCAGAACTTTCTTAAATGCTTCTGAAGCAGATGCACCCAGAACATCCCCCAATCCAGCTCCAAAGAAACCAGCCACACTGAGAATTAATACAATAACCGACATCATTTTCGCCAGAAAATTAGATTTGATTATGGCAAAATCAATGTGCTCATTTTTACTCCTATAAGTGAAATAAGCCACTACCATAATCGCATATGGCACAATGGTAGACAGAGAAGTAAGGTTCATGAGCAGAACAAAAAAGTTTGAAAGTGATTTTAGTCCAACAATAGAAATGGTAAACAATACAAATAAAACCCCACACTGCATCCACAGTGCATTTACCATAGTTCCGTCGGACCTTGATTTTGAAAGAGCTTTAGGGAAAATCCCTTCTGGCACATCAGAGAACATAGCCCTGATAGGAGATTCCATCCATACTACATAGCAGGCAACTGAAGAAATTACATTTATAAAAGCATAAACCTGAACCACTACTTTGCCACTTATTCCAAAACTATCTCCTAAGACTTTAAATACAATAAACTGAGAGTCTGCTATATTATATTTTGAAATTTCTGCTGGTGACATGATAAGGCAGACTGCTATTGACCCTAAAATATAGGACCCAATCAAAAGACCTGCAGCTACCATGACACTCTTGGTGTATGTTTTTTTAGGGTTATCCACCTGACCTATATAAGTCCCTGCAATCTCGGAACCGCATACAGCCAGCAGCAGCCATGAAAAAGTCGAGAAATAATTTACATCAAAGGCTGGCGTTAAGTTAGCAGCGGTAAATTCTGAAGCCGATGGAGTAATTTTTCCAATATATCCGATAATAGCAAATAAAATAAATAGCACGGTGGCAATTAAAGTTAGTTGTCCTCCCAAATCACTGATTTTAGAAAATTTTTCAACTCCCATGATTGCAATAAAAGTCAGGGCTACTATAAGTCCTATGGCAAGCCATGGTATCAGATATGCCGTTTTATCATTAAACCGGTCTTCTCCAAAAATTGCCCATGACACCACTACAGGCAGCTTTCCAAACACATTTTGCAGGAAAAAAATTGAAGTGATATAATAAGACCATGTTCCCACAAAAGCCCATCTTGTACCCAGGGAGCATTCTATCCAGCTGTAAATTCCTGCACTTTTATCTTTATTGGCAGCTGCCAGTTCAACAATCATAATGGTTAATGGAATAAAATATAAGATAGCCACTATAATCCATGAGGGTATGGCTGCCAGTCCAATATAGACCAAATTAGATGTAACATTACTGAATCCATAAGCAGCAACAAATACAACCATAACCAGCGACCACATTCCTATTTTCTTTTTGCCTGATTCCATAATTAATGTTCCTCCTGTTTTCTTAATTTAAAGTTTCCTCCATACTGTCGACAATTTATAGGATTTTACTTTTCAGGTTATTATTACGCAAGAACAATGCCAATCCTTAAGGCAAGGACTACATATGTTAAATCTATTTAAAATCAGGGGTTTTTACCTGGCTTTTGTTTATCTTTATAAATTTTAAACTATAACAAGCAAAAAACGTGGTAAAATATTTTTACCACGTCAAATTTTTTGTACCATTTACTCCCCTAAATGATATTTATCTATTTTGTATTGTAAGGTCTGTTTGGAAATCTTTAATGCTTTTGCTGCATGGGAAGCTACTCCCTGGTTCTCAGCTAAGGCTTTTTTTATGAGCTGCTGCTCATACATTTCCACTGCATCTTTCAGGCTGGCAATTGATTCTTTATGGTTTTTATAATCATTAAATGTGTTTTCATCAGCATTGTTTTTATTTATTGATTTTTTAATCTTGTCACTAAGGTTTTCTGTAGTTATAATCCCATTTTCAGCCACATTATTATAAAAACTCTCAATGACATTTCTTAACTCTCTTACATTTCCTGGCCAGTCATATTTATAAAATAACTCTAAAACCTGAGGCTGAATCTCCTTCACTTTTATTTTCATTTTGTCATTATAGTACGAAAGATAATGATTTATCAAAACAGTAATATCTTCTTTTCGCTCTTTCAGCACTGGTAGTTCTATGAACACGGTACTCAGTCTATAGTACAAATCCTCTCTCAGACCGTGGGTTTCAATCAGTTTATCTGGATTTTCATTTATTGCAGAGATAATCCTGATATCAATGATTATATTCTTTGTATCACCCACCCGTCTGATATACCTGTCTTCAATAGCTTTCAATATTTTAACCTGCATGGCTGTATCCATGGAATTGATTTCATCCAGAAACAACGTGCCACCTTCCGCATGTTCAAAGAGCCCGGCACGATCTGTGGCATCTGTATAACTACCTTTCACTGTACCAAATAATATGGATTCCAGCAAAGTGCTTGGTATAGCCGCGCAGTTTAATGAAATAAATGGTTTATGACATCTGTCACTTAAATTATGTATGGCCTGAGCAACCAGTTCCTTACCCGTGCCTGTTTTTCCATATATCAGCACAGAGGAATCCGTCTTTGCCACTTTTGTAATCTGTTCCTTTATTTTTAACATGGTTTTATCTTCAGTAATAATATCATCCAGGGTATAAATGGTATTATTCTTTTTCAGACTTTTATGTATTGGCTTTGTCTTGGCACAATGCACCGCGTCGGTCTTGTATAAAAATTTTGAGAACTCTATGGCCCCTATTATTTCATCATAAGACATGATTGGAAATGTAGATCCAATCTGAAAAATACGGTTATTTTCTTTAGTAATCAGCTCCTGCTTCACATCAAAAACAGGAATGCCTGTTTCAGGACCTGTAAAAATATACTATTTTCAGCCGTCAGATTAGAATAGAGTGAAAGCACGTTTTTACCAATGATATCTTCTGATTTTAAATCATAAAGACTCCAGTTTGACTGATCATCATATACAATTATTCCCTCTTTATTGACAACTACAACATCCTCATAATCAAGCAGATTTACTGGCCTTTTTTGTTGTGAATCCATTTTGTTTCCCTCTAACTTATTTATTACAGAAGCATTCTTTAGTCCAAATTAATCAGCTATATTATATAATTGTTTATCTGCCACCGCAAGTATCTCATGATTTAGTAAGCTTTTAAAGAAGCTTATTCAATAAAAAGCCAATTAATAACTAATCTATCTGCAAATTCATCTTTTTTTCACCATAGTGCTGCAACTGGGTGAGTACCGTACAAAACATCAGATAAATAACAGCTACCTCACAATAGAGGATTAACGGCTCATACAGTTTTGCTGCTATCTGCTGTGTTGCCATAAACATTTCAGTTACAGTGATGCTGGCAGCCAGAGAAGTATCCTTAACTAGCCCGATAAAAGAGTTAAACAAAGGAAGGAAGGCTGTTTTAAAAGCCTGTGGTAAAATAACGATTCTCATAGTCTGTACATAGGATAACCCCACGCAATATCCGGCTTCCAGCTGCCCTTTGGGAACGGATAAGATTGCAGCCCGCAGGGTTTCAGACGCATAGGCCCCCACGTTTAAAGAAAAAGCAATAATCGCAGCAGGAAGAGGATCTAATATTATACCCATATTTGGCAGCCCATAAAATATTATAAAAATCTGTACCAGTAATGGAGTACCGCGGATAATCCAGACATAAAATCTGGCCAGCTGTTTTAATACTTTTATATCTGCTACCTGAACAATTGCCGTTAAAAGTGCAATGATCAGGCCAAGGGAAAAGGATATCAGGGTTAGTGGTATAGTATATACCAATCCGGGAATCAATATTTTAAAAAATGAATTCAGCAGAATTTCCAGGATGCGAGCCTCCATTTCAAGTACCTTCCTTTCTTGTTTTTCAGCCTTATTGTTTCACGGATACATCTACCCCAAAATACTTTTCAGAGATTTCTTTAAGCTTCCCTTCTTTGGAAAGCTGGGCCAATGCATCATCTATGGCTTTTACAAGGGTATCACTTCCCTTTCTTATTAAGATTGCATTTTCACTTGTCTCATCTGACAAAGCGGCAATTTTCACCTCTGTATCTGGTTTCTGTGTGATGTAATCATAAAAGGTCAGGTTGTCATTTATAGTAGCATCGGCTCTTCCTGCAAGGACCAGGTCAATAGACTGATTAAAGCCATCCGTTCCTACCAGTTCTGCACCATAGCCCTCCGCCAGTCCGGCCCAGTTGCTTGTCAGAGATTGTGCGGATTTTTTCCCGGATAAATCTTTAAAGCCTTTTATGTCCTGATTGGATTTTGCTACGATAAGGGCACCTTTTGAATAGGTATACGGTGTTGAGAAGCTATATTTCTGCTGTCTTTCTTCTGTTACCCCAACCTGATTAACTACAACGTCAAAACGTTTGGCATCAAGCCCCGCAATCATACTATCCCACTTGGTTTCCACGAACTCCGCTTTGACCCCCAGTTTATCTGCAACTGCCTGAGCCACTTCCACATCATAACCTGCCAGATCCCCTTTATCATTATGATAAGAGTACGGGGCATAGGTACCTTCCGTCCCTATCTTAATAACCCCTGCTTCCTTTATATCTGCCAGCAGGTCCTGTTTCTTTTCCCCGTTCTGCTCAGCCCCTTTCGTTCCTCCACATCCGGCCAAGGCCGCTGCTATTATCAAAACTGTCAACACCGCTGCTATTATCCTCTTTTTCATTTTTGTACCTCTTTCTTCTTACTTATAATTTAGCTTTTTTAAGCGCACTTGATATATCTTCTAAAATATCCTCTTCATGTTCAATTCCAATGGATAGCCGCAGCAGCTTACTATCAATCCCGATTTTCTCCTGCAGTTCCGGAGCATAAGATTCATGAGTCATAGTAGCCGGGTGACAGATAAGAGATTCAACACCCCCCAGGCTTACTGCCAGATCAAAGATTTTTAAATTAGCCGTAAACCTTTTACTGTCCCATCCGTCATTTAGCCTTAAAGACAATACCCCTCCGTCTCCAGTGGCCTGAGATCGTTGGATATCATAATTTTTATGGCTCTTTAATCCAGGATAATATACGTCTTTCACGGCTTTATGCCTTTTAAGATACTGGGCTGCCAGTAAGGCGTTTTTCTGGTGTTTGTCCAGCCGGAGACTGAGAGTTTTTATTCCTCTTGTGAGTAAAAATGCATCCGTTGGACTGAGAATCCCTCCATAGGTATTTTGTAAAAACTTTAGTTTTAAATAAAGTTCCTCCTGATTAAGGATAACCAGGCCAGCAAGAATATCGGAGTGCCCTGCATAATATTTGGTGGCGGAATAAACAACAATGTCTGCTCCTAGCTCCATAGGTCTTTGAAAATAGGAAGTTAAAAAAGTATTATCCACTACAGTTAAAATGCCACGCTTTCTTGCTTCTTGACTTACTTTTCTGATATCCGTAATCTCCAGCAGGGGATTGGAAGGGGTTTCTATAAAAATCATTTTTACGTTAGAAGCAGTATTGCTAAAATCATAATTATTAAAATCACTTACTACTTCATACTCTATTCCATGATTAGAAAAAATGTTTGAAACATATCGCCATGTTCCTCCGTATACATTATTGTTTATCAGTACTTTATCTCCCTGCCTGAGCAATCCGAAAACAAGGCTTGTGGCTGCCATTCCTGATGCCAGTGCCAGTCCATATTGTGCACCTTCCAGGTCAGCGGCCAGTCTTTCCACATGGCTTCTTGTTGGATTACCCCCACGAGTATATGCAAATTCCTGAAACTGGTCCAGGCCTGGCTGAGCAAAAGTTGATGATAAATAAATTGGATAATTTACAGCTCTTTTGCCGCTGTCTTCTTCTTTCCCACCGTGAACGGCTATTGATTCATATCTCATTGTTTCATCTCCTCCATTTTTTATATAGAATAATCGTTATAATTGTTAATTCTTCTTAAGAACTGTCTGGTTCGTTCTTCTCTGGTCATGGTAAAGACCTGAGCAGGTGTACCCTCCTCAACAATTTTTCCTTTATCCATGAAGACTACATGGTTTGCTACTTCCTGGGCAAATCCCATCTCATGGGTCACTATCAGCATAGTGGTTCCCTCTCGTGCAAGCTGTTTCATAATGCACAGAACCTCTGATGTAAGCTCCGGATCCAATGCAGATGTAGGTTCATCAAATAAAATCACGTATGGATTCAATGCGAGAGATCTTGCAATGCCTACACGCTGCTGCTGTCCACCGGATAACTGTGCGGGGTAAAAATCATACTTGCTTTCCAACCCAACTTTATCCAGTGCCTTCTTTGATATTTCATAGGCTTTATCCGGTAATATTTTCCTGGCATGAATTAACCCTATGGCTACATTTTGCAGAGCGGTTTTGTTACTAAACAAATTATAATTTTGAAATACAAAGCCAGTCTTTTTACGAAATGCTGCAATGTCTTTTTTGGTAATATTGGTAAAATCCCCGGTCATTTCATCAAACTTAATCGTTCCTTTATCTGCTTTTTCTAAGAAGTTTATACAACGGAGAAGAGTAGTTTTACCAGAACCACTGGGTCCCAGAAGAACCACAACATCACCTTTTTCAATTTTTAAATCGATACCATCTAACACTACATTACCTTTAAATGATTTCTGTAAATTTTTGATTTCAAGCATTATTTCTTCACTCCTTATTTATTTCATACTATTCATACCATAATACTATGAAATATTTCCTGTTTTGTAGTATATAGGGATAGCCCAATAATGTCAATGCCAAATAACAAAAAAAATATTATTTTTTGTTATTTGGCACAAAAAATTACCCATCGATAAACTAAGTCCTTGAATTTTCAACAGTCTTTAGCATTTATCCAAAACTTGCCATTCTTTACAAAGCGGTGTAAAATCTATTTGATTATTTATATTCTTTTTTCTTTTCTTAGCTTAACTGCTTACATAAGCAGCATTTAAAAGGAGGTTAAACATGGAACCCTATCATAATTATCCAGTGTTAGAAATCCATCTGGATGGAATCTATCACAATTCTAAAGCCGTGGTGGATATGTGCCGTGAAAAAAATATCCAAGTCACAGGAGTAGTAAAAGGAACGGATTCTTACGAGAATTCATATCTACAGATTGCAAAACAAATGTTAAATGCAGGTTGCAGCTCTATTGGAGATTCAAGAATTAACACCATTAAGCGTATGCGGGAAGCCGGTATGAATGCTCCGGTCCTTCTTATCCGAATCCCTATGCCTTGTGAACTGGAAGATGTTATAACCTACACGGATATAAGCCTGAATTCAGAAATAGAAAATATTAAAACACTCAACCAGATTGCCCTTCAGAAAAATAAAAACCATAAGGTCATTCTTATGATGGACCTGGGAGATCTTCGGGAAGGCTATATTAAAGAAGAAGAACTTATAAGAGATGCACTATTTATCGAGAAAGAATTAAAAAATATTACACTGTACGGTATTGGCACCAATCTGGGATGCTTTGGCTCTATAAAGCCTGACACCACAAATCTGAACAGACTTGTTACTATTGCTGATAAAATTTCCTCTGCTATAGGCAGAAAACTCGACATTGTATCCGGGGGAGCTACCTCAACATTGCCTTTGGTACTGGACGGTACAATCCCAGAAGGAATCAACCACTTACGCGTAGGAGAAGGTATCGCTAATGCCAGAGATCTCCAGGATATCTGGGGATTAGATCTTCCTATGTTTTGCAGGGATAATTACACCATTAAAGCACAGGTAATTGAAGTGAAGGAAAAGCCTTCCTATCCTATTGGGGAGATTTTTGTTGATGCCTTTGGAAATACACCTGATTACATCGATAAAGGCCAGAGGAAAAGAGCATTGATTGCTTTGGGTAAAAGAGATGTGGGAGATATTTTCAATGTTCTTCCTAAGATTAAAGGGGCTACTGTGGAAGGCGGAAGCAGTGACCATCTGATACTTGACGTTACAGATTGTGAAGCAGATATAGTCCTTGGGGATATTATAGAGTTTGAGGCCTGCTATGGCGCTATGATTCACTCCACATATTCCAGTTCCGTTACTAAAATATATGTCTGATTTCTAACATATAAAAGCAGGGCGCATTGCTGAAAAAGAATGCGCCCTGAAAACATTATTGTTGGATTTCATTATATAATTTCAGACTGTCCTCCCATCTTCCTTCTTCCGTACTTCCCATAACTACCCCTATATATATATCCCCGTGGACTTTGGCCGCTGAAATCAGACAGCACCCTGCGTCGTCGCTCTTTCCCGTTTTAAGCCCTATGGCTGGTTCATAATAATATGGACTTTCTGGATTTATCAACTCATTGGTATTCTTGTAGGTTACACTCTGCCCGCTAAGCCATTTATCCGTGATGCTGTAAGTACCCGCAATCTTTTTTAACTTTCTGGATTCAAGAAACTCTTTTGCTATAAGAGCCAGATCCTGAGCCGTTGTATATTGGTTTTCTGTATCATATCCATCCGGCCTTACAAAATTAGAATGTACTGCCCCCAATGATTTTGCTTTACTGTTCATCTTTTCCATAAAAGCAGGGATGGCTTTTTCAATGGAAAGTTTTTCATCACCAGCAATTTTTCTCCCCGCAAAAACAGCTAAAGAATAGGCTGCATCATTTCCCGATGGCAGTAAAAGCCCATCCAGTAACTGCTCCACTGTTAATTCACTCCCCGGGTACAACCATGCTCTTGAAGCATGTTCTGATATTAATCCAACTTCATTCCCTATGGTTACTCTTTCCTGCATGCTACAATAATCCAGGGCCGTTAATGCAGTCAACATTTTAGTTGTACTTGCGGGAGCAATTTTTTCTTCCTCTGCTTTTTTATAATATATTGTGTTTGTAGAAACATTTATAAAATATACATTCTTAGCTGTAAGTTCTGCATGAAGCCTTTTGTCTGCTACCTTTGTTCTCTCAACATGTCTTACCGGAGATATATCACTAACAGGATTTGCCTTTAACAGAACATCTCTTTGGGCAAACCCAGTTGTAAAGACACAAACCGCAGTAAGGATACACAATATTTTAATACTTCCCACGTCGTTTAGTCTTCTTCGGTATTTCCCCTCTATTTTTTTTACAACCCCCACTCTTTTACGCATAGCCGGTATATAAAGTAATATTGATTTTCCCACTATGTAACCTATAAAGGTTCCCATTGTATTTAATATAATGTCATCAATATCTGTGCCCCGAGATTCAAAACTCTGAATCAATTCAATGAACAGTGAAATTGCTATTCCTGTAAATAATGTTACATATATCTTCTGGCATTTATAGGAATATAAAACCAGCAGAGCTCCTATGGGAACGAACATAAATATATTTCCAAAAAAATTCAGAGGATTAATAAATATATCCTTTACTGCTTTAAATGGAACCAGATTAACGTTTTGTCCAAACCTTGAAATAGAAAATCCGTAAATCGGAGAAAATGTTACAGAGAAAACAAAGGTTAAATATAATCCCAATATTAACAATAATACCCTGTGAGTTCCTGCAGCAAGCTCATGCCTCCTTTTTTGATTGATTTCAGAAATGAGCAGAACAACCAGGCTTGCTATCAGCCCTGTTAAAGCGTATCCCTTTATTCCTGCAGTATATTTTACACAAGCTACTAGATATTCCATAAAAAATAACCCCTTTCGACAATATAATTCTATCAAAAGAGGTGATTTTAGTTATTAACATTAAGTAATAAAATTATTAAGAAAATATAAAGTTATTGTTTATCTGGAAAAGTAATTTTAAATATGATTTTGCCATTTTCACAGTCTGCTTCAATGGTTCCTCCATGAAGTTTAACAATATCTTTGGCTATAGCAAGTCCCAGCCCGGCACCTCCGGTAGAGGTAGACCTGGCAGAATCCAGCCTGTAAAACTTCTCGAAAATCAGGTCCAGTTGTTCTTTAGGGATAATACCTGGGTTTTCTATTCGTATAATTACATTTTCATTTTGAACTTCCCCATATATATCTATAGTGCTTCCAGGCTTACTATAAGAAATGGCATTCTTTATGATATTGTTGAAGACCCTTGCCAGTTTGTCTGAATCGCCATAAAAAGTTAAATCTTCCGCAGCGTGGACCTCAACCTTTTTATCACTTGCAATTAATGCAGGATAAGCTTCATCAGCAATTTGTATAAACATATAATAAAGATCAATATTTTCTTTATTTAATGGAATAGATTCCAGGTTATAACGGGTAATCTCAAAGAATTCATTGATTAGCTTTTCCAGCCTGTAAGCTTTTTCCAAAGTAATATGTACATATTTTTGCTTCTGACTTAAAGGAAGTTCCAGGGTCTCTTCCAGTAAATTCAGATATCCAATGACGGAAGTAAGGGGTGTCTTAATATCATGAGCCAGATAAACCACTAAATCATTTTTTCGTTTTTCCGCTTCCATTCTAGCGTTTTCTCTTTTACCCAGTTCATCTTTTACCTGATTTAATTTTTCCTGCATAAAACCCAGCTCTGGACACATAACGATGGGGTTCTGCTCTTCTCTTGCCAGTTTATCAACTCCTTCTACAATTTCGTCAAAATATCTGGTGAACCAGGATAAAGAAAACCTGAAAAGTATTATAAAAAATATGATGCTGGTAATCATCATAATAGTATCGATATTAAACCGGATGTATTCATAGTAGTAATATGAAGACTGTTCCCAGTCCGCCCCGGTTATTTTGCTTATAAAGGAGGTAATGATGTTGCCTACATATCCTCTTCCCGCAGAGCGTAATATGGCAACGGAAATTACCGCTATCATTAAGATTGCCAGAGACTGATAAAATATTTTCTCAATAAGTTTTTTGTATATCTTCTTTTCAAAAATACTATTTTTCAATTTTATAGCCCACCCCCATACCGTTTTAATATACTTGGGATTATCCACGTAATCTCCCATCTTTTCTCTTAAGTGACGGATATGGACGGTAATCGTATTATTTCCCTTGTTAAAATACTCATCTCCCCAGATTTCATGAAAAAGCTGTTCGGAGCTTACCACATTTCCCTTTTGTAAACATAGTATTTTCAAAATAGAAAATTCCGTTGGTGTAAGGGGCAGTGGTTTTTCGTTCAGCAGACATTCATGAGTATTGGTGTCTATAACAAGGCCTGAGTGAACAATAACTGTATCCGGTTCTACAGGGGCAAAATTATATTTAATATATCTGCGTAGCTGCGCCTTGACTCTGGCCACCAGCTCCAGCGGCCTGAAGGGTTTGGTAATATAATCATCTGCTCCCAGAGTCAGCCCTGTAATTTTATCCATTTCTTCTTCTTTTGCCGTAAGCATTATGATGGGATAAGTATACTTTTCCCGTATCTTCTGGCAGATACTAAACCCATTGCCATCTGGAAGCATTATGTCTAAAATAGCCAGATCTATTTTCTCTTCATGAATACATGCCAAGGCATCATTTGCAGTATAAAACTTAAAGACTTTATAGTCCTCATTTTGCAGATATACTTCCACCAAATCTGCTATCTCTTTTTCATCGTCTACAATAAGTATGCTTTCTTTCATTATTTTCACACCCCTCTGAGCAGTTATGCTAATTTTATTCTATCAAAAATGGTTTCATCAATTATGATTTATTTCTTTTGAAATGATTAAGATTTTCATAAGAATCGTCAATTCTGGGGTTTTTTTATCATAAGTAAAAAAACCATCGCTAATCCCATGCAGGAGAAAAGTACAGACTTTATTTCATATAGTTTTGTTAAATAACAGCCAATTATTGCTCCTGATATAAAAAATAGTATTATAATGAGATATTTTACTCCAACCTTTAGCTCTTCCGTTTTATTGGAGCTGCAATATCGGAAGAAATGCTCACTGGCGCTCCTCAGATTCCCTGTGCACATGGTAGAAGCATAGGCATTTCCGTTAAATTTCCTAAAACTCTGTGCCTGAAGGGAACATACAAAGGATACCAGAATAATAGCCAGGGCATCATATCTTCCCCCTGGTAGAAAAGCCACTACCATTAATGCAACAAATTCTATGGCAATGGCAATCTGTCTCCAGTGCACTGTATAGTTTCTTTTAAATCTGCTTTTTATTAACTCAACAAAAAAGATTCCTGCAAAAAAAGTTATAATGGGCACAAAATAGTGAAGTGCTTTAAAGAAATTGCCCTGTGCCAGCTGGATTCCCAAAAGCACCATATTTCCGGTCTGTGCATTGGCAAATACCTGACCCCTGCAGACGTAAGTGTAAGCATCCAGGTATCCCCCAACAACTGCCAGCAGAATTCCGACCAGATAAGACTCTGACATTTGTTCTTCTTTATTCAATAACATGGTTTCATTCCTGCCTTTCTCAAATCATTTAATGTCCTTATGTTTAAAATAGCTTTTTAACAGCACAGAAGTCTGAGATATGCCGTAATCTTTTATGCGCCCTAACAGGGACTCCAGCTGACTGGAGTTTTCCACGGAAACCCGAAGCAAAGAATTGTGCACCCCTATAATGTGATGATGCTCAATAATAGCATCCGTTTCTTCACAGAATTTACAAAACAGGTCATATTTTTTAGGATACACATCTACATTGACGTAAGCTGAAATGCCTTTTCCCATTTTGGATAAGTCAAGTTCAGCTGCATATCCGGTGATAACCCCTGCCCCTTCCAGCCTCCTTATTCTTTCCGTAACAGCAGGAGAAGTAAGTCCTACCTTTCCTCCAATTTCTTTAATCGTACTTCGACCGTTTTTTTGTAAAATGTTTATAATATTTAAATCTGTATTATCCATTCATTATCTCCATATTTTCTCATCACTTTATTATTTTAAGTTATCTCTTGTATTACTTAATTTTATTAATCATTTTTATTATAACAAATTGTTTCATGTATGTACACAATTTAATTACAGGGTTATACTTGTTACTATCATTAAGGCAAAACAACAACTTAGTTTTTATTATACAACTATTTAGAGCAAATTAGGTTATTAAAATTTAATATTGGAGGTAATAATATGGAAAAAATTAATCAGGCAATTACAGGTATTTGTTCTTTCTCAAAGTTTCCAATCTGTATGGATTTAGATAATCTGGGTGATGCCCATATGGCGGTTTTAGGCGTTCCTTATGACTTAGGGGTTGGCTTTCTCAGCGGTGCCAGACTGGGTCCCGCAGAATCCGAGAAGCTTCTACTCAATACGCCAAAGGGCCTGCAGGATTTTATGATTTTGAAGATGATGAACAATATCTTGCATCTCCTTTAAAAATCGTGGACTGCGGCGATGCAGACATCCTTCAGGGTGATCTTGATTATTCCTTTCAAAGTATAGAGTACGCTGTAAGAAAAATTATTGAAAACGGAACCATTCCCATTATTATGGGAGGAGATCATTCCATAACCATTCCCGTAGGCAGAGCACTTGAAAGTGTTGGTGAAAAAGTAAGCATTATTCAGTTTGATGCTCACCTGGATTGGACAGATCATGTGGGTCCCCAGTCCTATGGAAATGGCAGTCCTATGCGTCGGTTATCAGAAATGGATCATATTGACAAAATGGTTCAGATTGGGTTACGGGGAATTGGCAGTGGTAAAAGATCCGATTATATGGATGCAAAAAATTATGGAAGCCAGCTGATTTCTGCCAGAGAAGCCCATGAAATCGGGGTTGAAGGGGTATTAAAGAAAATTCCTAAAGCCGATAAATATTTTATTTCCTTTGATATAGATGGATATGATATGTCTATTGCTCCTGGAGTGGCATCTCCATATCCTGGGGGACTCTTTTACGATCAGGTTATGGATATTTTTAAGGGAATCTGCAAGATGGGTAAAATCGTGGGAATAGATATGGTTGAAGTTGCCCCCAATACGATCCTTCCGGCATTACAGTAAGACTTGCTGCTTTAACTTTAATCAATATGATGGCACAACTTGGAAAGCTTCAATTAATCATATGAGTCTTTGTCGTAAAATAACAGGTTTTGCACAAAATTGACGTTGTATAATTCTCTTAATACAAGCCTACAAGGCAAAAATATAATCTGTACTATTGTATTATGCTACTAATACAATAGTACAGATTTTTACTTTTTACAAAAATTCTATAAATTCGACATTTCAAAAATTTATTAAGAATAATTAAAGAATTTTGGGTAGATAAAAATTTTTCAGAAATAAATATTGAAATTAGCCGATGCAGGAGAGAAAATAAGAATTTTTATCAATAAGAATATCCACTCCCAATTTGCGGAATATTTCTGCATTGCCGGGGCAGTTAATAATGGCGGCCAGACGTTTTATACCAAAGAGATCTTTACACAATTGGCAAAAAACAAAGTTTACAGAATCATAATCAGATACAGCAATTACACTGTCAAACTTTTTTACATTTGCTTCTTCTAAAGTGACAATGTCTGTGTTATCCGCATTAAGTACTGTAAGCTCTTCATATTGATCTGCCAACTGCTGGCAATAATCCATATCTGTGTTTAAGACAGTTATACTATGCCGATTTTGAAGCAATGTATGTATAATATTGCCGGACAATTTAGTATCACCGGCCAATAAAATTTTCATATAATTTTCTCCTTTTCTAAAATATCCATCCATAAATCGAAGATGCATATAGACTGAATCCCAAGTTCCTTATATACCATCTTACGCTTAGGGTCCCTGAGACCTGATAAAACATGTTCAACGTGAAACACATCCTTTGCTATTTTTGAAATAAACAAATTTAAGACATCATCTCCTGTAACAGCAATTACTGTATCGGCTTTTTCCACTCCAGCTTCTATTAACACTTCCGCATCATTCGCATCCCGGTTTAAAAAATCCCCCCCAAAATAAACCGGAAGTTTATCGAAAGCAGCACTATCTTTATCAATCACCGTTACACCGTTTTCCTCTTCATATAGTTTTTCAGCTAAAATAGCTCCTAAGACACCGCATCCTACAACAACCACATTGTGGGTGTCTTTTATTAGTCCAAACACCTTATCCTCTCCTTTCTAAAATATATTTAGTATGAAACAGTTTTACACTGAATAACAGCTATTTTTATCAGCAAACAGCATATCGCAGAACCAACAAAAAATCCATATTTACCGCATCAAGATTTCCTCCCCTGCATTAAGATTAAATAAGGTTAAGGATTTACATATAATTTCTTTTTTATATTTTATATCTTAATGCAATCTTAATATCATAAGAGAAATTATAATGCTATTCTCATTTTTCTTATGTTATACTGTTTTTAAAAAGAAAGGGGCAGATTTCAATGGTTATCCAGCAAACAAATTCCTATTCACTGTTAGAACAGCTTTCCACTTTACCCACAAGGAAAAAGCGGGGTATACTGAAAATCTATTTTGGTTATGCTGCCGGAGTAGGTAAAACCTGCGCCATGCTAAATGATGCTCAAGAGGCCCAAAAAAACGGAATTGATGTAGTTGCTGGTTATATTGAACCCCATTTTCGTCCGGAAACCATGTCTCTGGTAAAAGGACTGGAATCATTACCGTCCCTTAAGCTATCCTATAAAGGGGTTCTCTTAAATGAATTCGACCTGGACCGTGCTCTGCAGAGAATGCCATCCCTGATTCTTGTAGATGAACTGGCCCACACAAATGCCGCTGGCTGTCGTCATAAAAAAAGATATCAGGATGTAGAAGAACTGCTGCAGGCTGGTATAGATGTATATACTACAATCAATGTCCAGCATATTGAAAGTCTCAATGATATTGTTGAATCAATCACTGGTGTCTATGTGCGTGAACGTATTCCCGACAGCGTATTTGATTGCGCAGATCAAATCGAACTGGTGGATATTGAACCAGATGAACTGATAGACCGCCTGAACAGAGGAAAAATCTATCAGGAAGCCCAGGCCCACAGGGCACTGACCAACTTCTTTACCAAAGAGAGGCTGGTAGCACTGCGAGAAATTGCTTTGCGCCGTACCGCAGATCACGTGAATAAAATTGCTGCCCAGAATGAAACCTTAAATAACAGTAGTCCCTACACAAATGAGCATATTTTAGTATGCCTCTCATCTGCAGCCTCTAATGCAAAGGTTATACGAACAGCTGCAAGAATGGCCGGTGCTTTTCACGGCCTCTTTACGGCATTGTTCGTAGAGACCTCAGATACAAAAGATATGGAGGGCAATAACAGAGAAGTACTGCAGGAAAATTTGAGACTGGCTGAGCAGCTTGGTGCACAAATTTCAACAGTATGTGGTGATGATATACCCACCCAGATTGCGGAATATGCAAAAGCCAGCCGTGTTTCAAAGATTGTTATAGGGCGCTCATCCCGTGCCAAAAGATTGCTGAAATCAAATTATGTGGATAGGCTTACAGAATTGGCTCCAAATGTTGATATTTATATTATTCCTGATACGCAGCCATCTCTCCGGATTAATACGCTGAAATTCTCAAAACCTTCAAATCTGTCCCTTGCTGATACAGGTAAATCAGTTTTGCTTTTATTTCTCTGTACCTTGGTGGGCTTTCTCTTTGATTCGCTGAATTTTAGCATAGCTAATATTATAACGGTTTACATATTAGGGGTTCAGCTGAATGCTGTAATTACCAAAGGTCGGCTTTATAGCGCTGTATCTTCCGTATTAAGCGTGCTGATATTAAATTATTTCTTTACGGAACCACGCTTTTCTCTGCAGGCCTATGATCCAGGCTACCCTGTAACTTTTCTGGTTATGCTGGCAGCCTCTTTAATAACCAGTACCCTGACAAAACGGGTAAAGGGCCAGGCACACCAAACGGCACAAAAAGCTTTCAGGACGGAAGTACTTCTGGAAACTAGCCGTAAACTCCAGCAGGCTAAAGATAAAGACGATATTCTGAGTGAAACAGCCCAGCAAATGATAAAATTATTAGACAGAGCTGTAATCTTCTATCCTTCCAGAGAAAACACCTTAGGTGAGCCACTGATATTTTCCAATGCCGATACATCAGATGCTCTTTTGTATTATACCAATGTGGAAGAGCGTGCAGTAGCTGAATGGGTATTCAAAAACAACAAGCGTGCAGGAGCCACTACAAACACCTTATCTGCTGCTAAATGCCTATACCTTGCTGTTCGGGGAAACAGCACAGTATTTGCTGTAGTGGGTGTTGCCATGGATAAGGATGCTCCTTTGGAAATATTTGAAAAAAGCATATTGATTGCGATGCTGGGAGAATGTGCTTTAGCTTTGGAAAAAGAGGATCTGAATGAAACACAGAAACAGATTTCCATAAAAATGCAGCAGGAACAGCTTCGGGCCAACCTGCTTCGGGCCATATCTCATGATTTACGGACTCCCCTCACAAGTATATCTGGTAATGCTGGTATTCTTATGGGAAATTCAAAAGTTTTAAGTGACTCCCAGAAGCAAGGTCTTTATACGGATATTTATGATGATTCCATGTGGCTGATTAATTTAGTAGAAAACCTTCTGTCCATAACCCGAATTGATAACGGTACTTTAAATTTAGGTATGCAGCCTGAACTTCTGGAAGAAGTAATCGAAGAAGCACTGCTCCATATTAACCGGAATAGTGTGGATTACCATATAAATACCTTTTTAAGTGATGATCTTTTAATGGCAAAGATGGATTCCCGTCTAATCATTCAGGTAATTATCAACATTATAGATAACGCTATTAAGTACACACCAAAAGGTTCCAACATTACCATCACAGCAAACAGAGATGGTCCATTTGTCCGTATAGAAATAGGGGACAACGGTTCAGGCATTTCAGACCAGTCAAAATCCAAACTATTTGATATGTTCTATACAGCAGATAACATCCGTGGGGATGGCAGACGTGGACTAGGATTGGGACTTTCTCTATGTAAGTCCATCATCAACGCCCATAATGGAATCATTTATGTGAAAGATAATGTCCCTCAGGGTACAGTATTTGGCTTTACCTTGCAGGCAGAGGAGGTAAATGTACATGAATAAACCTTTAATTTTAGTTGTGGAAGACGATAAAGCCATTCGCACCCTGATTACTACAACTCTGGAAACCCAGGGATACCTTTATCACACAGCCGAAACAGGTGAAGCTTCTATATTTGAATCGGTGTCTAAACCACCGGATATCATTATCTTAGATTTAGGACTTCCTGATATGGATGGTGTTGATATTATTAAAAAAATACGGTCATGGTCAAATACTCCAATAATTGTTGTCAGCGCCCGTAGTGAAGACAAAGATAAAATTGATGCGCTGGATGCTGGTGCAGACGATTATCTGACAAAGCCCTTCAGTGTTGACGAACTTCTGGCAAGACTCCGTGTAAGTCTCCGCCGGATCCGTTATGATAATGAAAAATTACTTAAAGATTCAACTACCTTTACCAATGGTACGCTGAAAATTGATTATGCTGCAGGATGTGTCTGGCTGGATGATGAAGAGATTCATCTTACACCCATTGAGTATAAGCTTCTTTGTCTTCTGGCTAAAAATGTGGGCAAAGTTCTGACTCATAATTTTATCCTGCACGAAATATGGGGAAACTACACCAGCGATGTCCCTGCATTACGAGTTTTTATGGCAACCCTTAGGAAGAAAATCGAAAGACACTCCTCAAATTGTAAATATATTCAGACCCATATCGGGGTTGGATACCGTATGCTGCGGGTTTCCGATGACAGTAAATATATTTAGCTGGATTCTAAACTAAATATCGTAAAGATATACACTTGTGATCCGTGCCAAAAATGGCACGGATTATTTTATTACTTCCATTAATTATAAGAAATTCATTATAAAACCGTATCTTAATACCATTTTAATTCTCCCTAAGAAACCCTAACACCAAACTAATGGAGGAAATGCTACACTGTATCAAAACCTAATTGAGACAGGAGGAATAAACATGGATTTTTTAATGCTTGGAGTTTTAACCGTTGGTTATCTGCTGATCAAGCTTTTTACAGACTGGTGCGGGCACCAGATAGAAAAGTCATAAAGGAGGTGCTTTATTATGATATTTCTTGGAATTCTGATTATTGCACTGGGAGTGTACTTATTATACGCCTTGCTTAATCCTGAAAAATTTTAAAAGAAAGGTGGAGCTAACAAATGCTACAAATTATTTTGGTACTGGCAATTTTTATTGCCCTTATCATACCTACAGGAAAATACTTATATCATATTGCAACAAATCAACATACCTTTGCCGATCCCATATTTAACCGGATTGATAATGGGTTTTATCGTGTATGCGGTATTGATAAAAAAGAAATGGGTTGGAAGCAATATGCATTAGCTATGCTTGCAACTAACGCCATAATGGTTATGGTTGGTTATTTTATTTTGCGGCTTCAATCTCTTCCGTTTTTAAACCCCAATGGTGTCGGTGGAATGGAGCCCAGTTTGTCCTTTAACACGATTATAAGTTTTATGACCAATACAAACCTTCAGCATTACTCTGGAGAGTCCGGACTTTCTTATTTAAGTCAGATGGCGGTAATAATCTTTATGATGTTTACCTCTGCAGCCACAGGCTTCTCTGTTGCCATGGCTTTCGTTCGAGGCCTGGCGGGAAAAACAAAAACAATGGGGAACTTTTACGTGGATCTTATCCGGATTATAACTCGGGTTTTGCTGCCTCTTTCCCTCATTGGAGGATTGATTCTTGTGTCTCAGGGCGTGCCTCAGAATTTACTGGCTAACATTACAGTCAAGACTATTGAAGGTACTTCCCAGGACATTGCTATGGGGCCTATGGCTTCTCTTGAAATCATTAAGCACCTGGGTACAAACGGCGGTGGATTTATGGGTGCTAATTCATCTTCACCCTTTGAAAATCCCAATGTAATCACCAATATGGTGGAGATGCTTTCCATGATGCTGCTTCCTGGTTCCTGTATTATCGCCTTCGGTCATATGGTATGCAATGGTAGAAATAGAGCCAAAAACGGCAAAGCAAAAAAAATCTTCATTGGCAGAGAAGCAAAACCGATCTTTGCAGTAATGTTAATCATTTTTATTATTGGGCTTGCTGTATGCTTTACAGCAGAAAGCACTGGAAACCCTTTGCTTGAAAAAGCTGGCTTAAGTCAGAGCATGGGCAATATGGAAGGTAAAGAGGTTCGGTTAGGAATTGCCCAATCTGCACTATTTACCACAGTTACCACGGCCTTTACCACTGGAAGCGTCAATAATATGCATGATACATTAACGCCTTTAGGTGGAGCCGTGCCTTTAATGAATATGATGCTTAATGTAGTCTTTGGCGGCAAGGGCGTTGGGCTTATGAATATGATTTTATACGCAATTCTTGCTGTGTTTATCTGTTCACTAATGATTGGGCGGACCCCGGAATATTTAAACAAGAAAATAGAAGGAAAAGAAATGAAACTAGCTGCCTTGGGAATCATCATTCATCCCCTGCTGATTCTGGCCTTTTCCGCACTGGCAGTGGCTGTCCCTGCCGGACTAAGTGGAATCTCGAATCCCGGTTATCACGGTCTGACCCAGGTTCTGTATGAATATTCATCTTCTGCTGCCAACAATGGTTCTGGTTTTGAAGGATTAGGAGATAATACATATTTTTGGAATATTTCTACAGGACTGGTGATGTTCTTTGGCCGCTATCTGCCTATTATTATACAGCTGGCCATAGCAGGATCTCTGATGATGAAGCAGCCAGTCAGCGAATCTATGGGTACCTTAAAGACAGATACAAAAACATTTACCCTGTCACTTCTTATGGTAGTAATCATTTTCGCTGCACTGACATTCTTTCCTGCGATGGTATTAGGTCCTATAGCAGAGCATTTAACACTGTGGAGTTAAGGAGGACAGTTTTATGAATAAAGAATTAAAAACAAAATTTGTTACAAAGGATATTTTAAAATCTTCCATAAAAGGAGCATTTATAAAATTAAATCCATTATATATGATAAAAAATCCCGTTATGTTTGTGGTTGAAACAGGATTTATCATAACCCTGCTCCTTTGTTTTTCCCTGGTCTTTTCGGTGATGAAGGGAATAATCTGAGATTTTATAACGGCATAGTATCTGCTATACTTTTCGTTACCGTACTTTTTGCCAATTTTGCAGAAGCGGTAGCAGAAGGCAGGGGTAAAGCCCAGGCACAAAGTTTAAAAAATACCCAGAAAGATATGCAGGCCCGGATTGTAAATGCTAGCGGTATAGAAAACATTATAAATGCAAACTCCTTAAAAAAGGGTGATATTATCCTTGTAAAGGCGGGAGAGATTATCCCCAATGATGGGGAGATCATTGAAGGTATTGCCTCCGTAGATGAATCCGCCATTACCGGAGAATCTGCTCCCGTACTAAAGGAAACCGGAGGCGATTTTGCATCCGTTACCGGAGGTACAACTGTAGTAAGCGACTGGCTTAAAATTCAGGTTACCTCAAACCCTGGGGAATCTTTTCTTGACCGGATGATCTCTTTGGTAGAAGGAGCTTCCCGTAAAAAAACACCCAATGAAATCGCATTGAATACCTTGCTTGTAAGCCTGACTATCATCTTTCTTATTGTCATTGTGTGCCTATATCCCATTGCTGCCTATAGCGGTGTGCAGCTTCAGATTTCAACTTTGATAGCCCTGACAGTATGTTTAATTCCAACCACTATCGGGGGTCTGCTGTCTGCCATAGGCATAGCTGGCATGGACAGGGTTACACGTTTTAATGTCATAGCCATGTCAGGGAAAGCTGTAGAAGCCTGCGGTGACGTGGATACCATGATTCTTGATAAGACAGGTACCATTACATACGGAAACCGTATGGCTTACCAATTTATTCCCGTAGAAAATGTAAGCAAACAAGATTTAATCCGTTATTCTGTTATCTGCTCCCTGAAAGATGATACTCCTGAAGGCAAATCAGTAGTAGAACTTGGGGAAAGATTGAGTGCAAATCACTATAAAGACATACAGGGTATGGAGTTCATTGAATTTACAGCGCAAACACGTATGAGTGGCGTAAATCTCCCTGATGGGACCAAAATACGCAAAGGTGCCTATGATTCCGTTAAAAAATATATACAGGAACTTAAGGGCCAGATACCTAAAGATTTAGATAGTAAAGTTAATGAAGTTTCCAAATTTGGGGGCACTCCTCTTGTAGTTTGTTCAGGAAATCAGATTTTCGGCGTTATTTACCTAAAGGATACAATCAAACCTGGACTTGTGGATCGGTTTGCAAGGCTTCGCTCCATAGGGATCAAAACCGTCATGTGTACCGGAGATAATCCGCTTACTGCAGCCACTATAGCTCAGGAAGCCGGTGTTGACAGCTTTATTGCAGAATGCAGGCCTGAGGATAAGATTAAGGCCATCAAAGCAGAACAGTCTCAGGGTAAAGTTGTAGCCATGACCGGTGATGGCACAAACGATGCACCCGCACTGGCACAGGCAGATGTTGGGATCGCTATGAACAGCGGAACCTCTGCTGCCAAAGAAGCCGCTAACATGGTTGACTTAGATTCTGATCCAACCAAAATACTTGATGTGGTGGAAATCGGCAAACAGCTTTTGATTACCCGGGGCTCCCTGACAACTTTCAGTATTGCAAATGATGTGGCTAAATATTTTGCCATTATTCCTGCCATGTTTATGGCAGTCATTCCCCAACTGAAAGTGTTAAACATCATGGGGTTATCAACTCCTTACAGTGCCATACTCTCCGCTTTGATTTTCAATGCCATCATTATCCCATGTCTGATTCCTCTTGCCATGAAGGGAGTTCGATATAAGCCCCAGCGCTCGGAGAAAATGCTGGCTCACAATATGCTGATTTATGGCCTGGGAGGAATTATTGCTCCTTTTGCAGGCATAAAAATCATCGATTTAATTATCACCCCATTGTTAATAATTATAGGCTTATAAAACAGCCTTCTAAGGAGTTTATCATGCATAATTTTTTTGAACAAATTGGTATGTTGGCAATAGCCTTTATAATACTCTACGGATACAAGAGAATACTGGAATACTATGAACTTAAGTATTCCGCCTCCGCTAAAAATATAAAGCATTATAAATCTGTAGATGATTATATCCATGAAGCAATAAACGATGATACTTCTGACTAATTAATTACTGCTAAATATTTCACACTATAATCAGACTAGGAGGTCTCATAATGAGTAATTTATTGAAAGGAATAAAAAAGCCCTTTTTAGTGACATTGGCTTTACTTTTAATTTGTGGTCTGGCCTACCCTTTGTTTCTTACTGGTATCAGTCAGGTAATTTTCCCAAAACAGGCCAATGGCAGTTTGATAACTGCAGATAACAAGACTGTAGGCTCTGTGCTTATAGGGCAGGATTTTACAGATGAACGTTTCATGAAATGTCGGCCATCTGCAGTAAATTATAATACTTATACCGTGGAAGACAAAAAAGATGGAAAGTATACTGGTATTAGTTCAGGGTCAAAAAATTACGGACCTACCAATCCAGAACTTTCTAAGCGTGTAAAGCAGGACATCTCTGAGTTTTTAGCAGCAAATCCATCTGTTAAGAAAGAAGATATCCCTACTGATTTATTAACAGCGTCTGGTTCTGGTCTCGACCCGCATATAAGTCCGGAATCCGCCGATGTACAAATACCAGCACTGGCCCAGTCAACGGGCTTATCGGAGAGCCGCCTGAAAGAAATTGTAAGGAATAGTTCTCAAAGCAAGTTTCTTGGAGTATTTGGTGAAGATACTGTAAACGTACTAAAGGTGAACCTGCAAATTTCTAAAGACTTAAACCTCATAAAGACTATAAAATAAAACAAAGGTCAGTTTAAAAATGATATGCCCTCCTCTTCTAGGTAGACAAGTGAAATAATAAGATGACTTGTTGCTTAGGAGGGAGTACATGAAATCTTTTATACTGTTGGTGCTACCGTGATTATCATTTTTACTTAAATCCCGGTAGCTTTTTGCATCTTTACCCGTTAGTTTTGACACATTGTTAGCTTTTTTATTGAAATGGCTACCATAAAGTTTCAACTTTCATAAAACACGGTAGTTTTTGCGGAAAATGCTACCGTGTTTTTTGTTTTTTTATAATTATAAGAGCAAAAAACTTATTCCTGTTTTTTACTCTCCTATTCAAAATTTGGTGGCCTGAGTTTGGCTGTTTAATATCGTAATCAGCATAAAAAAGGGGCTGTCGCAAAATATCAGTCATTTGCAACAGCTCCATATAGTTAAATTTATTTATTTAATTCTTCCAGAAAAATCTCTGCCATATTGCATTTAACAGGGAATCCTATATCCTTTAAGGTTTTGGTGAGCGCATCCAGAACATTCTTCATATCTTCTTTATTTGCATTTTCTCCCATATGCCCAATTCGGATAACTTTACCCGCTAAAATGTCAAAGCAACCTGAAATCATAACATTATATTTTTCTTTCATAGTTTCCAGAATCTGTTTATCTGTAAAACCTGCTGGAACCTTGATAACCGTTACTGTATTGGAATATCCCTCTTCAAGATAGAGTTCCATCCCCCCTGCCAGAACGGCCTTTCTGGTAGCTGCTGCAATCTTTTCATGCCTTTCCAAAATGCCTTTGTCAGCCATAACATTGTCCACTGCTGCACGCAATCCATATATATCGCTGATTGGCATGGTATATGGAAACCATTTTTCTTTATAATAATTTTTAAAAGTTAAAATATTTGCATAAAATGATGCTATTGGAGTCTTTCGATTTTCCATAGTTTCTATGGCTTTATCACTTACCCACAACATTGTTAATCCCGGAGGAGCTGACAATGCCTTCTGGGAACCCCCACACAAAATATCAATTTTGCTTTCATCAATATTTACGTATTCACCAAACATACCTGCAACAGAATCTACTACCGTTAATATTCCATAAGATGCAAGCAAGTTGCAGATACCTTTTATGGGGTTCAGCACGCCACTTGGAGTATCGCAGTGTACAACTGTGGCATATTTAAAATCAGAATCCTTTTTCAGAAATTCTTCCAACTTGGATACTTCAACAGGCCTGTGATAATCAGAAACAAAAGATACTGCTTCACCGCCATACATTGTTACAAAGTCTGCAAAACCTTTTCCAAAGATACCATTATCTATAACTAAAACCCTGTCGCCCTTCTCTGTTAAAGAAGCACATGCTGCTTCAAGGCCTAAAATCCCTTCCCCACCTAGAATGTATACATTATTTTTTGTATACATAAGCTGAGCTAAACGATCACAGGTTTCTTTATAAAATTCACAAAATGCTGGGTCTATATCGGGATTGGTGGTTTCCAGGCTTCTTGCCATACGTACGTTTTCCCTCACGTTAGTAGGCCCTGGTGTCATTGTTTTGTACATATATTACCTCCCTGCTATCTGGCAAATTTCTTTATACGATCTACAATTGGAAGAACGATAATTCCTGCTACTACAATCTGCATAACGTTCCCTGGAACGGATCCAAAAGGCTGAATCCAGTTTCCGTATAAAATTACTTCTGCAAAATAATACCCCACAACCTTTATGATAAGTGCGGCAATTATTGCAATAGTATTGACCACAACTGGTTTGAAGTTTAATTTTTCAGTAATGATCCCTACAGTAAATCCTATAAATCCAACAATAACAAAAGTAAAAGGTGCCCACGCAGTCCACCCAGAGATAAGGTCAAACATACCCATTCCAAAGGCCCCAGCTAAAGCTCCTGTTTTTTTGCCATAAACCATAGCTGCAATAAATAGTGGAACATTGCCCAGGTGGATCAGTCCTCCATTGCCCATCATAAATGGCAGTCTGATATTAATAAACATTGTTGCCGCCAGCGTTAGTGCAATAAATAACGCATTTATTACTAATGTTTTGGTTGTATTTCTCGTAGCTGAAACTGACTGTGTATTTGTACTCATTGCATTTCCCTCTTTCATATATAAAGTAAAACTATTTCTCTCTATATATTACTCTATAAGTGATAATGTTGGAATATGCAATTTCAATTATTTTAATATATACAGTTTGTTAATTTACTCTGTTATTATAAAACTGTATACCTGTAAATCAATAAAAAATAACCTTTTCAGTTAATACCGAAAAGGTTATTTTTTTCATATTACAAATTTTTGTTAAGTTTAAAGAGTCATAGCCAGATCCAGCGGAATATAGGTGGTACCGTTTTCCTCTACTGGCGCAAAATTCATTTTCACTTCTGTTGCCTTACCACCTTTTGTTACTATACAGCTGTCCTTACCCATTGTAAAGCTATAGGATGAAGTCCCGTTGGTCAATACGATAGGGTTTTTCGTTCCAGTCCATTTAATGGTATATCCCTTGGCATTTGCTGCATCACGAAGGGAAATCTCAGGAACAAAAGGCCCTCCAAGCTTTTCAGCCTTTCGACCGAATCTGTCCATCATGAAGAATAATAAGTTATCATATAAATGATCTGCATCTTTACATGCCTTTTCAGAAATCTGCATATGTAAATCGGTTACATATTTTTTTGCTTTAGCTGGATTTTCTGCATACAGTTTAATCATTTTCTGTTCTGCTGCCTTCATGTCATTATATTGATTCTGTTCATAGTATCTCCAGTAATCTCTTACTCCCTGACCATAAAAGCTCCTGTTCTGTTCTGCTAAAGTACAGATTCTCTTAAACTTCCAGTAAGCCCCATCCGGATTGTAGTTTGCCCCATCTACTTTATATGCTTTATAAGTATCTGTGATACCACTGAAGCTTGGCAGGAATACAGAATGCTCTGCATTACCGAAAGCAAGCCACTGTAATGCTGAAATTTCTCTAGGATAATTATCCTTAATCTGAATCACGTGTATCTGTGACTGTCGTTCCACTCCAATTACTCTTAAACCTTCATTTCCTGGAAGAGATGCATCGTATTTTGTTCCTTCATATCTGTTACGAAGTACGTTCATAACGTCCAGGGCAGAAACTTTCTTAGCTGGGTCGTAGAATAAAGGATATAAAGTGTCGGTGTTGTAATCACTGACTGTTGCAGGGGCCAGTAACTTATGTCCCATCCATGTACGCATATTGGAATAGTCTTCTCTTGGTTCTCCGAAAGTAGCAGCAAGATGTACCTTTCCATCTACAAGTTTGGTCCACTTGTTTGCATCTGCAGTTTTAAATAAATCTTTCTGATACATTAGGTTGTCTTTGTCTGCAGGATCTACAGGACCAATCATAAACTGGTTACCAAATACAGCCACCTTATCTGCAGGCATTTTCTGGGCAGCCCATAAATGTCCACTGTAAACTTCAAAAATCCAGGCTTCTTTCTGGTCAGCAATCATAATAACATTGCCTTCCTCGGAGCCATATTTCTCGATGATACTTGCGAGTCTTTCTACGCCTTCTTTTGCAGTTTTACAAGTAGATGCAACAATCCCTGTAAGAACAGCTTCTCTCAGACCTCCTTCAACGAAAGGATCCACCTTTTCAACTTCAGGTTTAGGAGAAGCAGAAACTGTTCCTGTTATACTTAAGCCGTATTCATTCGTACAAGCTCCCATATAAGGACCGTCTCCGGCGTCTGAGTTATCAGGAATCATTGTGTACTTATACGTAGTTGCTGGTAATGGATATGAAAATCCCTGTACATCATTTATTGTACGTCCAGGTACATTTTCAACTCTGTCTGTAACAAGAAACATTTTGTTATAGGCTCCTGTACCCTGATCTTCACTTCTTGCAAGAATTGTACTTCCATCATCACTTACATTCTTACCAACGTATACCGCTGTGCATGCAAATGCACTTGTTGTGCCAAGTAGTAGAGCTACTACCATAGCTAAAGCTAAAACTCTAAACTTTTTCATCTTTTCTCTCCTCTTCAAGTTGATACACTAATAGAAATTAACTTTGATATATTGTATTTTACATTTTAAGTAAAAATGAGTCAAAGTATTCCATCAAAATAGACTAAATTGTATGAAAAAAAGAGCAATTCTGTATATTTTCTTGCTCCAAAAAAATAAAAACCACTGCTTAAATAGCAGTGGTCTGTATTATCACTTTACTTCATTACCATAAGTGTTATAAAAGTCCGGTCTTTCCGGGTGCTTCCTCCAATCTCTTTGAGCACTACTTTGCCCTTTCCTCTGAGTACCAGCTTATCTCCCTCATTAACCAGTTTTTCAACCTTTTCTGTCTGCAGATTATTTACAAAGACTAAACCTTTTTTTACTGCTTCTGCTGCATTAGTCCTTGATATTCCAAAGGCTGCAGCAATTACATTGTCCAGCCTGAGGGAAGCTACTGTATCACTTTTTTCCTGAACAAGGCCTTCTGGAATAATAATGTTGTTTATATCTTCCACCGTAAGCTCTAAATAGGTCCGGCCCGCTTTGCCGTAACTGGTCAGCAGAAAGTCTGTCATCTCCCGGAGAATAATAATATCTGCTCCACCATCTGTTACCAATATATCCCCAATTGCTTCTCTTTTTATCCCCAGTCCGGTCAGAGACCCCAGGTAATCCCTGTGGGACAGCTGTTTGTATCCGTTATGTTTAGCCCGTATTAATACTAAAGGGTTATCCTGCCCATTGGTTAAAAAGTATTCCTGCAAGTCATCTTCCGTCTCTGCTCCAATATAATCCGGAGTAAAAACAGTAACTCTGCGTTCTGCATCGGCATATCCTCCATAGAAAAAACCTTTAACCTCTGGATTATTTCTTAATATTCTTTTACAAAGAGTCTGCTGTCTCATGTCCAGAAACCCCGTATTTGTTATCATGTAATTGTGCTGGCACTGATTGCTCTTATCTTCAGCCATGGCAATTGTCAGTTTGTCTTCGTTCATACGCTCCTCTATACTGGTTATCTCATTAAACTTGTTTACAATATTTTTCTTGTGGTATAATATTTTCTGATGACTATTATTACCCTGCTTCCTGACAAATTCATTTCAGGAATCTGGACAAGTCATATATAGTAAAATATAGAATGAAAGGAAGTAATACTATGGAATATAAATTTAAACCCCGGGGAGTCTGTTCTCAAAGCCTGTCTTTTGAAATTGAAGATAATAAGCTCAAAAATGTAAGCTTTTATGGGGGCTGCAATGGGAACCTCAAAGGTATAGCAACCCTGGTAGAAGGCATGCCTATTGATCAGGTAAGGGATAAGCTGTCCGGTATAAAATGTGGATACAAAACTACATCCTGCCCTGACCAGCTGGCACAGGCTCTTAATCAGATTTTAGACCCTAAAGAATAATAATGCTTCATTTCCTCTTCAGGTACCATACTACCACCGGTCGCCCACAAAATGTGAGTGGCCGTATTTATTTTATCTGTTAACCCGTATTGTTCTAAATAATCCTGATTTTGCATAACTCTTGCAATGGTATCAAAGGTTGCACAAGCGGAAGGTTCGATGTAAATTCCTTCTGTATCTGCCAAGGCTCTTAAATAATCATAAAGCTTATAATCGTCTATAGTAGATATACCATCTATCAAAGTTTCCAGTGTCTTTCCCACCAGTCTGGATGCTCTTCCCACAGCCAGTCCATCAGCGGCTGTTTTTCCATCCAGTCCAATATCTTCAACGGAAATTCCGTCATGTAACCCAGTGGACATACCTAATACCATGCAGGGAGCATGGGTTGGTTCTGCAAAGAAACAATGCGCATTGTCGCCAAATACTTTTTTTATCCCGTAGGTAACCCTCCCGGAGCGCCCCCTACGCCACAAGGTATATACACGAACAAGGGATGATTGGAGTCTACAGCTACATTTAAATCTGTCAGCTGTTTCTCAAGCCTTTTCCCTACCGTTGCATATCCAAGGAACAGGTCCAAAGACCCTTCATCATCCACAAAATGACACAGGGGATTGCCTGCTGCCTCTTTTCGCCCCTCTGCCACAGCTTTTTGATAGCTGTCGGGATATTCCACAACCTTTGCCCCCCTTGAACGCAATAAATCCTTTTTCCATTGCCTTGCATCGGAAGACATGTGAACAGTCACATCAAATCCAAGCTTTGCACTCATTATTCCTATGGACAATCCCAAGTTTCCTGTAGAACCCACAGCCACGCTATATCTGCTAAATAACTCTTTAAACCTGTCTTCTGCCACAATTTCGTAGTTATCATCCTTCTGAAGCATTCCTGCTTCCAGTGCTACATCCTCTGCAAATTTTAGTACCTCATGAATACCGCCCGGGCCTTAATGGAGCCTGACACAGGCAAATGGCTGTCACATTTTAAAAGCAGCTTTCCCCCATGTTCATATCCAAGCATTTCTGATAATTCCTTCTGCATGTTTGGAATTTCTTTAAGTGGTGATTCGATGATACCGCTGCTTTTTTGAGTTTCTGGAAATACCTTTTTTATATAAGGTGCGAACCGCTGTAGTCGTGCCTCTGCTTCGTCAATATCTCTCTGAGTGATGTTTTCGTCAAAAGTATTTTCCATTCCTCTGGGGTTAATCCAAATTATCTCTTTTGCTTCCATCAATGCCTGTACCGTTTCATTAAACTTCCCCGTTTCCTTTAACTTATTTAACATTGAAACCTCCCAAAATTTAGCATACAATTAAAGAGTGTATTAATCTTTAGTAGTGCATACATTAATATCATACAAGCGGCTTCGCAGTATGATTCAATGAACTCCTGCCCGTAGCCACACTGGTTTAGTTAATTGAGTTCATTATATCATAGTAAGGAGAATAAAATGGGTACATTTTTGTTTAAAATATTTATAAAGAATTATGATTGCACCAATGATCCTGAAGTCCGGCAAAAATATGGCCTACTGGCTGGAATTGTGGGTATTGTTTCCAATGCAGCATTATGCATCATGAAGGTTCTGGCAGGGATTTTTACAAACAGTATTGCTATAATTGCTGACGGAATAAATAACCTGGCAGATGCCTCTTCGTCTATTATCACCCTAATCGGGTTTAAATTGGCGGCACTTCCAGAAGATGAAGGCCATCCTTACGGACATGCCCGAATCGAATACCTTACAGGACTTTTAATTTCTGTAATTATTATTGTCCTGGGACTTCAGCTTTTAAAAACATCTTTTAGCAAGGTTTTGCACCCAGAACCTATGCAGTTTAGTTATATAACATTAATTATTCTGGCTGCAGCCATAGGCGTTAAAGTCTGGCAGTCCAGATTTTACATTTCTGCAGGTAAAAAGATTAATTCCGTAGCCTTGGCTGCCACTGGCACTGATAGCAGAAATGACGTTATTTCTACTAGTGCTGTATTTATCAGCATCATTATCAGTCAGCTTACGGGACTCCAGCTGGATGGTTATATGGGTTGCCTTGTGGCATTATTTATTATGTGGTCTGGGATTCAGCTAATCCGCGAAACTTCAAGTCCCTTGCTTGGGGAAGCCCCTGATCCTGAACTTGTCCAAGCCATCTTAAAAGGCGCCGAATCCTACAGCGGTGTCATAGGAACCCACGATTTAATGGTACACAACTATGGGCCCGGCAGATTTTTTGCTTCCATACACATAGAAGTTGATGCAGACCGTGATATCATGGAAAGTCATGATATGGTGGATAACATAGAAAAATCATTAAGCGAAAGTCTTAATATTAAATTAACAGTCCACATGGACCCAGTTAAACTGAATGATCCTCTTACCGAACAGCTCCGTAGCATTTTAGAAGAAACCATCGCTCCTCTGGAAGGGGTTTATGGTATACACGATTTAAGATTAATTCCGGGACCAACTCATACAAATATAATCTTTGATATGGTCCTGTCCTCAGAATGCAAATTAAAGCAATCAGAAATCCAGTCCATAATAAATAAGCAGGTTAAAGATATGAACAAAAACTATTACGTCCATATTACCTTTGATAAAGCTTATATATCGTCTTAATTTTATAAGTTATTTCTTTATTATTTTTACAAATAAAGTAGACATTTTCTATAAGGTAAAGTATAATCAAGGCAAATTATTGAAGTTTATTAAAAAAGAAAGGAAATGAAATGATATGAAAAAATATGTATGCCAGATATGCGGATATGAATATGATGGAGATACTCCTTTTGAAGAACTTCCAGATGACTACGAGTGTCCTGTCTGCGGGGTGGGAAAAGACCAGTTTGAGGAGCAGGATGCATGATAACAATAGCTGAAAACATCTATAGCGTAGGGATTGTGGACAAGGATGTACGAATATTCCATGGATATTTTACTCCTATTGGAACCACATATAACTCTTTTCTGGTAATTGATGAAAAGGTTACCCTTATTGACTTTGTAAAAGAAAAATTCACAGATGATTTCTTAAAAAATATAGAAGAAATCCTTCAGGGAAAGACTATCGATTATATCATCTGTAACCACGTTGAGCCTGATCATAGTGGTGCCCTGCCAGGAGTTATGGAAAAATACCCACATGCCATGATTTACGGGACCGCCAACTGCGAAAAAGGTTTAAAAGCTTATTATCCCCATGCTAAATATGATTTTACCGTTGTAAAGTCTGGGGATAGTTTGAACACTGGTAAATTTAATTTTAAATTTATACCTATGCCTATGGTGCACTGGCCAGATAGTATGTCTACTTATCTGGAAGAAGAGAAAATATTATTTTCCAATGATGCCTTTGGGCAACATACTGGTACGGGTGAAATTTTTGATACTGAAAAAGGATTGGACAAGTTCATTGACCGAGCGGCGGATTATTACGCAAACATTGTTCTGCCTTTTGGTATTCAGGTGGCTAAATTAATTCAGGCTGTTTCAGGCTTTGAAATCAAAACAATCTGCCCATCCCATGGGGTTATCGTAACAAAGTATATTCCTGAAATAGTTCAAAAATACATTTCCTGGAGTAAAAATGAAACAGATGATCAAAGGGTTTTAATTGTTTATGATACTATGTGGGGAACAACAAAAAACTGGCGTTGCAACTGGAAGCAGAATATGCGGCTAAGGGATTCCTTGTTGAAGTTGTAAACCTGTCTGAAGAGCATTATTCCCATGCCATGTCAAGAGCTCTGGAGGCCAAGTATATATGTGTAGGATCACCTACATTAAACAATACCATGTTGCCTTCCGTAATGGCTTTTCTTACTTACATGAAAGGTTTAAAGCCAAAAGGAAGAATTGGGAAAGCCTTTGGTTCTTACGGATGGAGCGGAGAATCTATTTCACAGATTAATGATTTATTATTGTCCTGTGGATTTGAAACAGAAGAACCTTTAAAGGTTGTCTGGAATGTATAGGTACAAATAAAAATGCCTCCTGCTGGTTTTTTAACCAATGGAGGCATTTTAATTTTCATAAATTATAAAAATTTTTATTCTTATTCCAGACTCTCCCATGTTACAGGAGTCACTTGTACTGTAGCCACACCCGTTCGGGATTTAAGCAGGACAAAAGCCCAGTTTGCAGTCTGGTTTATTGATAAAGCAAAATTCATACTGTCATCAATGGATCCGTTGGCTTGGAAATAATCAGTTCCATTAACACTGATTTGTAAAGAAGAGTCCACAGAAGCTCCTGAGGTGACAATCTTAATAAGAAACGTTACTTCTTTTTTCGTGCCTGACAGGTCAATAGGAGTGCTGAAGGCTGGACCGCTTACTGGTAGATTTATCGTTTCTGTAGCATAAACAGTCTGAATCCCCTTAACATAATTAATAACTAATTTAGGCCAGGAACCACTGTTTGGATATCTGGTATTTCTAAATCCAACTACAGCGTCTTTTGTTTCATCCCCTGTGATAACCAAACCGTTATTCGGAATCGTGTCAGTATACCATCCGTTAACCAGATTTGTCACATCTACATTCATTATGCCATAAAATCCTGCAGCAATATTGGCAGTAGCATCTGCCGTATCAGGAAAAGTAGGCTGGGTATTCCATGTGACGAAGGACTGGCTAAAGACTGTGAAGGCTCTGCGAATGGACAATTCAACGCTACCCGTTGGGATCTTATTGTCAAACAGGTCAAGTTGCAAACTGGCTGATTTAATAGTACTGGCTTTAGGAACTATATTATTTGTACAGCACAAATCAAATTCAAATTGTATCAGGGACCTGTAAATATCTCCTGGCCCATTGAACCTTCCTGCATATAAAAACGGTGAATCGCAAAAGTTATCATCCGGATAATATTGTGAAACGTATACATTCTGTGATGGAATCATACTACATGTTAACATTCTATTCTCTTCTTTCTTATTTTATATGATTTTTAGTTTATATATAATATGAAAAACATATGTATGTTACACCACAATAGTCCTATTGCTCCAGTCTGGGTTCAATTACTGACCGGATAGACCTCACCCTTTGCATCCATGAATTCTGCCTGGCGAAATGGATTCTTTTTTCTCTTTGTATGGCATCATCATTATTTAAGCAAAGAGTAATATTATCATAAAATTCCTGATATGTTTTCGAAGTTTTAATCGTTTCAATCCTGCATTCTTCCAGATCAGTTGTTATAACAGGTTTGCCTGCGCTTAAGTATTCATACATTTTGATGGGATTACATGCTGAAGTTAATTTATTTTTTAAAAATGGAATAATACACACGTCAAAACACTGCAAATAATCCGGTAAAACTCCATAGTCTTTTTCTCCCAGATAAAACAAATTCTCCCGTTTTACTGGAAACTCCCGTAATTTAAAAAGCGGCCCGATTATGACTATAGAGAATTGATTTTTTTCCGCAAGAAATTTAATCAGTTTCCAGTCTATCCAGTCTGCTACTGCGCCAAAATAACCTATGACAGGACCTTTTATGTTTCTGATGTCATCAGGTTTATCACAAAATATATTTGTTGCGGGTGCGAAATGATTAAAATCAGCTCCATTCTGGCAGAAATAGGTTTTATCTTTATATCCCCGATTAAATTCATATAGCTTCTGTGAAGTAACAAAATAAAGTCTGCGTCTTGTCTGAGCTGGTCGATTCCTCTTTTCCAGTGTTTAAACTGTTCTTCCGGATAATCAATGCAGTCAAATATAATTAAATCTTTTTCGAACTTAGTCATCTGTTTATATAATGGAGGGTACGAAATCCAGAGTACTCTTTTATTTTCTTTAATGAATGGGGGAGGAATTCTATTATAGCTGTAGAAATTTTCCTTTATTTCAATAACTTTCTGAACCTGAGAATTAAGATTATATAGAGTTGCCCTGTATCCCTGATTAGCAAACTCACTTAATATTTGATGTGGTCTTTGAATCATTAAATTCCTAAAGGTATTAGGATAAATAATCTCAAACAGCTAATCACTTCCCCTCCTTATTTTTCAGTGCCTTCTCCATTTCTTCCAGCGCTTTTTCGGCTCTATGGTGCCATGAATTATTTTTGGCCAGTAAAATTCTCTCATTTTTTCTTTCTTCGTTTTCTTTGTCTAATAAAGCAATCCTCATTTTCTGGTTAAATTCCTCTTTTGTCCTTCCAACATAGATTTGACTATATTGGCTTGTTTCAGGCATATCCGTTGTAATAACCGCTTTGCCTGCACTTAAATATTCATACATTTTGATAGGATTACACCCTTCAATCATTGGTGTAACTTTAAATGGTATCATGCAGACATCAAGCCATTGAAGGTATTCCGGGAGCTGCCAGTAATCCTTCCTACCCAGGTAGTAGATATTATTTGCTTTAACAGGATTTCTAAATTTATCATATAGTGGTCCTATCATTACAAAATTAAAGTGTCTGTTCTGATTACTGATATAGCGGATTAGGTCCCAGTCAACCCATGTAGCAAGAGCCCCATAATATCCTATGGTAGGTCGGTTATTTTTAGGAAAATCCAGTGGCTTCTGTGCAAATACCTTTTGTGCTTTGCTAAAATGGTCATAATCCGCCGCATTTGGGCACATATGAACATTATCATGCCGTTGTGTATGATAATCATACAATTTTTTAGCAGTTGTAAATATAATATCTGATTTACTGGATAACTCATTTACGTCTTTTGCCCAGTATTCGAATTCTCCTGCCGGTTCATCAAGCGCATCAAATACTACTAGGTCTTCGTTGAACTTACCCACATACTGTACATGCATAGGATAAGTAATCCACAAAACAACAGGCCCCTCTACGCCAATATCCTTTAATGGTACTTCTGCCCTGCATACAAAGAAATTTGGATACAATTCAATGACAGGTTCCTGCTGCTTATAAAAATAATCATAATTATAGAAAACAACCCGGTTACCTAGTTCTGCAAAAGCTTTCAGCAACTGCTGAGGTCTTTGATACATCCATTCATAATCTATAGTTGCAGGATAAACTATTGTTAGCATTCTTTACCCTCCTGTAGTTTAATTTATTGCGATACATATGTTGGTCTGATTTTTAAAACTGACTTATATGCAGCTAAGGTCTTCATTGCTGCCACTTCCCATGTATATTGATCGAAAATAAAGTTCTTTAATATTACTCCTTTAGGCATAGTGTATGCAGCTAAAACTGCTTTTTTGATACTTTCTTCTGAAGAAGGATTACAGTACAGTACTTTATCCTGAAAGTATTCCGCTGTTGATCCTATATTGGTGGAAACTATATTACTTCCTGCGAGGCCTGCCTCAAGACTGGCTAGCCCGGAGTTTCAAACCAGCTGGGAAGGACATGTACTTTTGCTGCGGCATAGGCTGAAGCCAGTTTATAGTAAGGCATCTGATCAATAAATAAAGCGTTACTGCCTGCAGCAAATTTACATTGTTTATAATAATCTTCATTGTTATTAGGGCCTATTAATACTACGTTTAATCCTGTACCTTTCAGAGCATTAATTAATGCTAACTGATTTTTTCTACAACTTATTCTTCCTACACATAGAATAAAATCAGTTAGCCCATATTCAGAAATAAAGTTATCAGGTTTCGCATCATAAAAGAATCGGTCCGCACAGTTTGGTATAACGGAATATTGGCATTTTACATTAAAACTTCTTTTTAATACTTCCCATTCGATTTCGCTGTTTGGTAGCAAAATAGCAGCATTATTCAGCATTTCCTCTCGTAAATGGTTATCTCTTTTCCACCATTCAATCCTGGTGGGTGTATTTTTCCCGTTTTTAATATAATCGGACATATCCCAGTAGATTGTTGAAAGTGCATAAGGCTTACCCTGTTTCAAAGCATTTTGGGTAAAGCCATAGGATTCTTTTATTCTGGTAAGATTGAAAATATGAATAATATCATATTTTTCCAGGCTAATATAATCTTTCGTTGAAATATCGACATCTATTCCAATTTTTTCTAAATATTCCTTTGTTTTTTGCATTTGAATGCTGTCTCCCGCCAGATTTTCTTTATAGTCCTTTCTAGTTTGGAAAAGTACATTCAAAATACCACATCCTTCATATGAGTTTAATAAATAAACTCCGTCATTTTAAATGAGAATGACCGAAATATCAGGCATTCTCATTTTCTGCTAATCTCTGCAGCCCAAGTCTTCTAAGTAGCCATATACAATAACATCACGATATTTACCCAGCTTATCGACAATTGTTGCTGTTATAACAAGCTTTATTGTCTGATGAGTCGGATCACCCGGATCTTTAGCTACAATATCAATATCGACTAATTCATAATTACATACAACAACTTTAGACTGATCAACCTGAGTCTTAAATTCAGACTGTGTTAATGGTGTCCCGTCCAGTTTAATGAATTCACTGACAGGTATTTCTTTTGTAAATGTTTTTGTAGTTGCAGCAGTTACATAACCAAGATTGGTTTTTAAGAATAAGAAGAAAGTAAACGGAATAGTAAGGACAACCTTACTGGTGCAGATAAAATCTTCTGTTACCTGATCCGGATCAAATGTCACCTTAAAATCTTCTAAACAAATAATATTTTCCGTAGATCCCACAGTAACAACTATACTTTCTCCCACTGGCTCGCCATATGGGTCAAAAGATCCCAATATCGGCTCATCATTTTGTATATTCTTTGCTACAATAACCTTTGCCCACAAATCCAGTTGGCATTCTTCTGGTATATTATTGCATGCCATAAAAATATCACTCCTTTTATTCAGGTTAATATATATATATATACTATGCGGTCTGTAAAGATATTGTTCCCTTATTATCTCTTATTTGCATACTGGCTTTCCAGCAAGGATAATCCAGAAATCTTCTCCGAATTTTTGTATGAGCTTTCCTGCCAGGACCTCTGAACTATTACTGCCTGTATTTTTTAAGTTTAAATATTTGTTATATTGCCGTTTAAATAACGCAGACATCTTCAAAACCCGCTTTTTAACCGTATCCTTTAATTCCGGTGGAATAGAAATAAGATCTTCATTTATAAGCTTTTCACATTCGTTAAAAGTATTTAATATTGATTTTAGGCTTTTATCTTTATCTTCCTGCATAGGTTTTATTACATTACATTCCATACCAAGCTCTTTCAGATTATTCAAATAGTAATTTAAGCTTTTATAAGTCACATCGTGTCTGCTGGCAGGGTAAACTGCATTAAAATATTTATCAGCCAATGGTTTCGGGAGAATACTGATGCCAAATAATTGAAAATGTCCATCGGACCGGATAAAAGATGCCGACATTCTGTTGGGAATCTGCATGAAAAGTGTGCCCTTTTCGTTTAACATAGAAATCATATTATTTAATGCTGCTTTGGGATTATCCACATGTTCAATTACATCATTACAGGTAATTAAGTCAAATTTACCTAAAGGCTGAACCTCTTCCCCATTTACGATATTCTTATTGTAAACCCTTGCTTTACTATTACAGTCCGCTATAACTGCCCTGCTATAATCCAAAAGCTGTTCGTTAATATCGATTCCCGTTACGTCTACTGCTCCTGCTTTTTCAAATGATGCAAGAAATCCTCCATATGCACATCCCACATCTAAATATCTTTTTCCTTTTATATCTGTATATTTTAAAATAATATTTTTAACCAGTTCTGCTCTATAAACGGTACTTAATGCAAAATCCAGATACATCTTTGCTAAAGGGTCCTGAACCTCTTCAATACTGTTTATTCCATATCTTTGCATGAGAAGCTTTTTAAATCCTGGTAATCCTTCATAACTCATAATCACTGGTACCTTCTTTTTATAGACTTTATATAACTTATGATTAACTGGAAAAATGGTTCATGTAGAAGCACTTATTAATATACTATATAAAATAAATGGAAGGAGTTTCATTATGGAAGATTCTTGCTGGGAAGATGTCTGGATGAAAAAAATATTTGAATGTCAGAATGAAATTTCAACTTTAGACCCTCATTCTTACTATGTCTATGAATATAAAAATGCAGAGATAAGCTATTGGCCCTATATTGCAAAATGGCTCTATGAAGATTCTATCAATCATGAAATAGAAAATTGTCTGGATATCGGCTGCGGATATGGAACTTTAGCATTATATTGTAAAAAACTATTCCACTGTAACCTTTTTTGTACTGATTTTATCGACAGTTGTATAAGCAGAACTCTGATTAATAAATATAATTTTTTCTTCCATGTAAATAATATTGAATTAGATTCTGTACCCTGGGCAAAACCTTTTGATAGGATAATTTTCACTGAGGTTCTGGAACACTTGAATTTTAACCCTGTTCCCACTTTACAAAAAATATATAACCTTTTAACTGAGAAAGGCTGTTTATATTTAAGCACGCCTGATGCCTCTTCCTGGGGAAAGGTCACTAAATATTTTTCTGAAGTAAAAGAAATACCTGATCCAAACAAAAATGTACCGGTCATTAATGATCATATTTATTTGTTTAACAAAGATGAGTTGCTTGATATTATTGATAAATCTGGTTTTAAAGTCAAGCGGTTGGAGTGCGCCCCCGGAATTATGGGCAGACATCATTATAACCTGGCCTTAACAAAATAATCTATAAACTGCCTTTTAATTTAATCTTTTTGAACCAAATTTCAAACTTTGAATATTATATTAGAGTATGGAGTTCTTTATCTCCATAAATAAATCAGCTATCCTTTAAGGATTGATTTTTATGAGAATTAAGTATATTAACGAATATGACTATGAGAGATTATGTCAATGTAATAAAACGGATCCCTGTATATTGTGGATCATCATACCTTAGGGAGGATTTTAATAATGGCTAGTGCTATAAGTTATGAATTATTTAACGCGAAAAAAGGTGCAGCAAACGGTATAGCTTCACTTGATTCTAACGCTCAGGTCCCTGTTGCCCAGCTTCCTGCTGGTAGTGCCAACGGCGTTGCTTCTCTGGATGGAAGCACAAAAGTTCCTGTTGGTCAGCTTCCTGCTGGTAGTGCCAACGGTGTTGCCTCTCTGGATGGCAACACGAAAGTCCCTGTTGCTCAGCTTCCTGCTGGAGTGGCAAGTGGTGTTGCTTCTCTGGATAGTAACACAAAAGTTCCTATTGCCCAGCTTCCTGCTGGTACTGCCAATGGCGTTGCCTCATTAAACGGCAGCGGTGTTGTTCCTGAAAGTCAGTTACCAGCTGGTGTTGTTAACAATTATAAAGGTGAATATGCAGATTTATCCGCTTTGACAACTGCCCATGTAACAGGAAGCTTAGCAGATTATGCTTATGTAACAGCTGCAAATGCTTATTATTACTGGAATTCAAAGTTGACAACAGCTGCATGGGTTAACCAGCAAATTCCTGAAGCAGACTATATCGCACTGACAGCTGCAGAAAAAGGCGCTGTTCCTTATATTGTAATAGCTTAAGACTATGAGTGGAATTGTAAGCTACGATCTGTTTGCTTCAAAGGTTGGCAGCAGCACCAGTGGGTTCACCCCTGAGGGCGGAATCTATGAAACCTTTGTCAATAAAACGGGAGCATTAAGTATAAAAGGTACCATTGTTATTGCAGGTGCAAGTGTGGATAACAGTGTAAGTATTGCTCCTGTCGATTCACAAATGCCGATTGGGGTTATTTATGAAAATGGAATTGCAGATGGTTCTCCTGTAAAAGTCGTGGTTTACGGAAAAGCAGAGGTTCTTCTGGAAGATAATGCAACTGCTACTAGTGGCTTCTGGTGTGGGGTAAGTACTACTCAAGCCGGCAGAATGATTCAGCTAAACAATGTTCCTAATACTCCACAATTCAATACAGAAATTGGTCACAGCCTGCAGACTATTTCAACGGGTTCTACCGACCTTCTAGCATTAGTACAACTGCATTTTAACTAAACAGTCTGTTATGAATAAAGTAATCTCCGTGTTAATAAGTAACTACCTATTAGCACGGAGATTTTTTACTTTATAGGGAAGATATAGCACCGCAAAATATGCCTTTAGTCCTATCCTGCAGGCCAATATCCATTTTCCCGTCTCCATTAAAATCTCCTGCCACAGCATCACCTGAAGTGGTTACTCCCCAGGGCCCAAAAACCGTATCACTGGCCACAAAACAATTCCCCTTGGACATTGCAAACTGCCAATTGCCAATTGACGGTGCATATACGATTAAGTCATCTTTTCCATCTCCATTGACATCTCCTATTAGGGGTTGCCAGAAACTGCTGGACAATGCCCAGTTACTTAACCAGGGTTCTGACGGTTGTTGGAAGCTGTTTCCTGTGCTTAATGCCACATACCAGTTACCCATAAGAGAGTCCCAGATTACCATGTCGTCCTTTCCGTCTCCATTAAAATCTCCTATAAGGATTATTCCGCTTTTCTGGTAGGATAACCAGGAAGGTTGAGGTGCAAAAGAAGCCCCCCACTTAATGCCACCTGAACAGATATGGCGTCTGCTGCCAGTATATCCGCCTTACCATCTCCGTCAAAATCCCCTGTCATTACTGTCCAGTTGCTTTCTAGTGTTTTTTTAGCCCAGTTATTTAACCATATTCCCTGAGGAATAAATCGATTCCCGTCACTTAAAGCAACTCTCCAACTTCCTTTATCTGGACTATATAGGATTAAATCATCTTTTCCATCTCCATTGACATCAGCTATAAGTGGCACTGTAGCTGCTCCCCCTCCCCAGTTTGTGAGCCATATTCCTGCCGAAACAAACTCATTTGAGGTGTTTGTTTCAGGTGAGGGGTAAGTTATATTGCTGAGAAATACTGTCCAGCTGCCATCCACTATATTCCAAACCACAACATCATCTTTTCCATCTCCGTTAAAATCTCCCCTGAATACTCTATGTGCACTTGTCAATTTGGTATTTAGACTCTTTGCTGGCATAAATGCCCCATTTTTTTTACTGGTTTAGATTTATATCCCTGTACCAGTAATCTTGAAAAGAAATCTTCCGTATTGTCCGTCATTCCGTCCTGTATGAGCTGGTGAAGGGGTGAGATCTTTTCAGAATCATATTTCCAGCTATTCATATCATCTAAAATCATATAATCGAATTCCCGGTAAAAATGACAATTAAATACTGCAATATCTGGTTCTAACCAGTAGTTCCTTTGAAATTCTGTCATATTTATGATGGATTCGTCTAACTCCATTCCACCTTTACTTTTCAGATAATTTAAGGTATTTATAAATTCCTGTATATATACAGAGGAATTATCCCACAAACTTATATTTTGCTCTGGATGTTCTTGATTAATATATTCCGGGATTACATGAATGCGAAATTTTATATTTTCGGAAAATAAATAATCAGCTACTGCCTTTACTTTTTTTAACGGCTCTGCTTCATCGGACGCACCAAAAGCCCTATATTCATTTCCCGGTGTGAACTCACGGAAACATATAGCTTTATACTTTTCTGCCATAAACCACCCCTCCTGAATTATTTTTATAATAATACATCATATGCTGGTTTTATCAATTATTGTCTTATTCTCTTATATCCCTTGAATTAGCTACAGTTCTCTGCTATTATGAGGGAATCAGATTTAAAAATATTTGGTTTAAAAGGAGGCTTTTTTATGCTTAATATAGGTTGCCATTTATCCGCATCAAAGGGATTTAAAAATATGGGAGAAGTGGCCCTTTCAATTGGGGCAAATACTTTCCAGTTTTTTACCAGAAATCCCAGAGGGGGAAAAGCCAAAGAAATAGATGAAAAGGACGTGCAGGCATTTCTTAAACTTGCAGAAGAGAACAATTTCGCTAAACTGGTTGCTCATGCCCCATACACAGTTAACCCCTGTTCCAAAGATATGAAAACCAGAGAGTTTGCGCATATGATTATAGAAGATGACTTAAGGCGTATGGAATATCTCCCTGGAAACTACTATAATTTTCACCCAGGCAGTCATGTGGGCCAGGGTATAGAATCAGGTATTGAAATAATCGCCAGCTTGCTGAATGATCTAATGAAAAAAGATCAGTCTACCATTGTCTTACTGGAAACCATGTCTGGTAAAGGAAGCGAAGTGGGTAGCAGCTTTGAAGAATTAAAAGCCATTATTGACAAGATACAATTAAAAGATAAAATTGGTGTATGTATGGATACGTGTCATGTTAACGATGCAGGGTATGATCTTGTGAATAATCTGGATGAAGTTTTATCTGATTTTGATGAGATTGTTGGATTGGACAAATTATATGCCATGCACATAAACGACAGCTTAAACCCCTTGGCCTCACACAAGGACAGGCACGCAAAAATAGGAGACGGCCATATAGGACTTGAAGCAATCTGCAATATTATAAATCACCCAAAACTGTGCCACCTGCCTTTTATTCTTGAAACTCCAAATGAGCTTGAGGGATACCAGAAAGAAATCGCTGTACTCAAAGAGCACTATAAATAAATTCCCCGCTTTTGCCTCCGCTTTTTTTTAGTAAATGAATATTTTCAATACAAATATCCCGTTGCACTGCCTTGCACATATCATATATAGTCAGTGCTGCCACAGAGACTGCAGTGAGTGCTTCCATTTCAACTCCGGTTTTTCCACTGCAGGTTACTCTGCTTGTGATTTTTATTTTCCCCTGATTGTCTGCCAGTTCTGACATTTCAAAGTCTATATCTACACCCGTTAACAGTAAAGAATGGCACATAGGTATTATATCCGATGTTCTTTTGGCTGCCATAATTCCAGCAATCCGGGCTGTCCCCAGTACTTCACCCTTTTTATTTTGTCCCTTTATAATTATTTCAAGGGTTTCCTTATTGATCAGGACATAACCAACTGCTTCGGCAATTCTTTCTGTGGGCATTTTTTCTCCTACATTTACCATTCTGGCATTGCCCTGCTTATCAATATGTGTTAGTTTTTCCATACCCTTTCCTCCTGTCTCAGAATTATGTTTTGTAGTTTTTACTATTTTACAATATAAAAATAGACACGATAAATATCATCATGTCTACTTTAGCTTTTTAATTAATGATTGGCTGTAAGGTCATCAATTATTGAAACCAGTTTTCCAATCTCCGGTTTACTGATTTGCTCGTCTGCACCAAGCTGTTTTCCTTTTATACGCATTTCTTCACTAATCAGTGATGAGAATAAGATTAAAGGAATATTCTTAAGAATCGGATCCTCTTTTACCAGTTTTGTCAGTCTGTGTCCGTCCATCAAAGGCATTTCAATGTCCGTTACAATACAAGCCACATGGTCTTTTATCGGATCTCCTGATTCTTTTGCTTCCAGCAAATAATCCCAGGCTTCCTGTCCGTTTTCTGTCTTTACGGTATTTTTATACCCGGCTTTATGTAAGCATTCTATAATCATTTTTGAAAGCAGCATAGAATCTTCTGCTACTAAAATTGTTTTTTCCATAATGTGACGTTCGCCCATTTTTTCAATGGATTCAACCTGTATACTGGATTCTGGACTAATCTCTGCTACAATCTTTTCAAAATCAAGGATTGTTATAAGACGTCCCTGATATTCTGCTATTCCAGTTGCAGCACCATCCTGTCCACCATAAACAGCTTTATCCGGTTTCTTTATTGCTGTCCAGGAAATTCTGTCAATTCCAACTACTGTATGTACATGAAAAGCAAAATTTAAGTTATTAAAATGGGTAACAACAAAAATATCACGTCCAGAGTTTTCATATTCAGGAAGGCCAAGATATTTTGCAAGACTTATTACTGTTATAATCTCGTCTCTTGGTTTAAATACACCCTCTACCACGTGATGTGAATTAGGCATAGGCTTGACTTTCTGAGCCACCATAATTTCACGAACTTTAGCAACATTTATTCCAAATATCTCGTCTGCAACTGTAAATTCTATAATCTCAAGTTCATTTGTGCCTGATTCTAAAAGTATACTAGTCTTACTAATACTCTCTGGAATTGCCATATCCATTCCTCCCATACAAATTAGACTTACTACATTTTACCGTAATAATATTGTAAAATATTACTTTATTATACAACATTAAATCTCGCTTGCATAGACTTCTTTTAAATGAGTCGTAAGTTTTATATTTTCATCATAATCCACTTTGCAGTCAATAATACAGGCAACATTCTGTCTGAAAGCTTCTTCCAATGTAGGAATTAAATCCTCAGCAGTTTCAACCCGATAACCCCTGGCCCCAAAACTCTCCGCATATTTAACAAAATCAGGATTTATAAAATTCACATAACAGCTTTTATTAAATTTATCCATCTGTTTCCACTTAATTAGTCCATAATTGCTATCATTAAAAATGAGTATGACTATTGGAGTGCCTATTCGCAAAGCGGTTTCAATCTCCTGTGAATTCATCATAAACCCACCATCACCAGTTATGGCAAGTACTTTTTTATCTGGATTGATTAATTTTGCAGAAACAGCACCCGGTACTGCAATTCCCATAGTAGCAAATCCATTGGAAATGATGCAGGTATTAGGTATTCTGCAGTGGTAGTGCCTTGCAATCCACATTTTATGCGCACCTACATCTGATATAACGATATCATCATCTGCCAGGACTTTTCTTACATCATAAAGAATCTTCTGGGGTTTCATGGGAAAGCTGTTGTCTTCTGCATAGGAGTTGTACTCTTCTTCCATGGCAGCTTTAACCTTCAGGGCAAATTCCGGTTCTGTATTTCTATGTACTCTTCTTCTAATCTGTGTCAGCGAATGTGCAATATCTCCAATTACTTCAACTGCTGGTTCAAAATACTTATTTATGTGAGATGGCCTGGTATCCACATGGATAATTCGGTGATTTCGCTCCCTGTTCCATCTTACAGGCGCGTATTCTACTATGTCATATCCAACCGCAATAACAAGGTCTGCCTTTTCAAGTACTTTGTTTGCATAGTCCTTCTGTGGAATACCTACTGTCCATAAAGAATATTTATTATCGTAGGGGATGATCCCTTTTGCCATCATTGTATTAATAACCGGGATTTTCAGACTTTCTGCAAATCGGGTCAAAGCCTCACAGCATCTCCCTCTTACTGCACCGCTTCCTACTAAAACTACTGGGTGCTGAGAAGAAAATATTGCCCCCGCTGCATCTTCTATGCTATTTATATCTGCCATTTCCGGAGGTGCATTCCTCTTTTCAAGAGGCTTTTCATCATCGCTTACTTCCATTCCTGCTATGTTTACAGGCAAATCTATATGACAGGCTCCTGGTTTCTCACTTTCAGCATATTTAAAAGCAATACGCACAATCTCACTTACAGTATCCGGCCTTACAATCTGCTTGCTTTTCTTCGTAATTGGTTCAAATAATTTACATAAATCCAAGGATTGATGAGATGTTATATGCATTCTTTCCGTTCCAACCTGCCCCGTTATTGCTATAAGCGGTGCACCATCTTCATGGGCATCTGCAACTCCTGTAACTAAGTTTGTTGCTCCAGGGCCTAAGGTTGATAAGCAGACACCTGCTTTCCCTGTTAGTCTTCCATATACATCCGCCATAAATGCTGCTCCCTGTTCATGCCTTGTTGTAATAAAGTTAATGGATGATTCCTGTAAGGCATTCATCACATCCAGGTTTTCTTCTCCCGGTATACCAAATATATATTCTACGTCTTCCTGCTCCAGGCATTTTACTAACATCTGTGCTGTATTTAACTTTTTATCCATTTTTAAAAACCCTCGCTGCTTAATCCTTTTTAATTATTTTATTATGGAAATCAAAATGTTTTTATATTTGAAATCGTATACATTTTTAATAAACCCATTCTAGCACAGTAGTTTTTTTATTCAACGTTTTTTTCGATTAGTACAATTTAAATACAATTTGTGAAATTCACCGTACAATCTTGCTGCAAATCAATCTTTTCTTTTCAGTTCTGGTTAACTTTTTTATTGCCCACTCCCTTTTTAGAGCCTGGGATTTATCTTCATATTCTTCTACATAAACCAATTTTACTGGTCTCCTGCTTCTTGTGTATTTTGAAACTTTCGGACCAGTCCCTTCATTATGGGTTTTTATTCTTTCCTCAAGATCTACAGTCCATCCCGTATAATATGTTCCATCGCTGCATTCTAATATATATACATAATTTATTTTTTCATAAGTACCTTCTTGCTATTTTTTACTATTAAACTTCCTATTATTTTATGATAGCACACTTTTAAATAATATGATGTATAATGCAAAAATATGCCATTTTCAGCCATATTTTTTTATATTTACATAGACACTTATCACATAATGTACTATACTGTAACTAAGTTGGATTAATTGTCCGAATTTGTTATTTTAATGCAATTTGAGTACTTTAATTTTAACAGAAATATTGATTTATTTTAACTTAAACATTCATTGTGAGGTGAGTCTTATGGCAAATAACAGAGAAAAAAGTCTGTCTGTAAAAATTGCATCCATTTCAGCTATTGCCTTAGCCGTTGTTTTTGGTTTTCTTATTATAGCGACTACAGTCCTGAAAGCAACCGGCCTTTTGAATTCTATTGGTTTTCTTATCGGTTTTTATCTGGTTGCTCTGGTTGTTTTAGTCCTGATTATCTTTAATGTCACCAGACAAACCCTGAAGCCCATTAATGACATAGTTTCCGCCGCAGAAAAGCTTTCAAAAGGTGATTTTAATATTCAACTGGATACTGAAAGCAGCGATGAAATTGGACAGGTTTCCACAGCTTTTAATACTGTTGTGAAGACTATAAAAGAATATGTTTCAGATATAAACTATTTGTTATCTGAAATGGCTGACTATAATTTCAATATAAAAAGTAAAAATGTAAATATATACATCGGGGATTTTAAGAACACTGCAACTCATCTTAGAAATATAAAATCCAACATGTATGATACTATTTCCCAGATACAGAAGTCTTCTTCACAGGTGAACCAGGGTGCAGAACATATTTCGTCATCCTCCCAGACCCTTTCAGAAGGTGCCGTACAGCAGGCAAGCAGCATTGAAGAACTTTCTGCAACAATTGCTGAGATTTCTCAACATGTTAAACTGAATGCGCAGAATGCTTACGAAGCCAATCTTAGATCCAGTGAAGCCGGGGCTGGTGTTATGGAAAGTAATTCACAGATGAAAGCCATGACTTCTGCCATGAACGATATCACGGATAAATCCAACGAGATTGGAAAGATTATTAAAACAATTGAAGACATTGCCTTTCAGACTAATATACTGGCTCTTAACGCTGCTGTTGAAGCTGCCCGAGCAGGTACTGCAGGAAAGGGATTCGCCGTTGTAGCAGATGAAGTTCGTAATCTTGCAACAAAATCCGCAGAGGCAGCCAAGAATACCACCGCTTTAATCGAACAAACTGTTTCTGCTGTGGCAAATGGTTCACAAATAGCTGATGATACTGCAGCGTCTTTACTTTCAGTAGTTGAAAAATCCGGTGCAGTTAATTCTTTAATCACGGAAATTGCTAAGGCTTCTGAAGAACAGTCCAATTCAATCACACTGGTAAGTGATGGTATCGACCAAATTTCAGGAGTTGTTCAAAACAACTCTGCTACGGCTGAAGAAAGTGCTGCGGCAAGTGAAGAACTAAATGCACAAGCTGAGTTACTAAATAAATTAGTTGAAAAATTTAAAATTGATAATAGTGTTATGGAGACTGTTGCGGAAATTAAAACACCACCAGCAATACAAAAGCCAGCTGCAATTACTGCACCAGTAAAGAAGCCTAGCCCCAAACCGGTTGTAAACATACTGGAAGAGCCAAAAAAGCCAAAAGAACAGGTTATATATAAAGAAAAAGAAGTACATATACCAAAAGAGAAACTTCCAGAAAAGAAACCAAAGGTTGAAGTAAAGCAGAATGAAACATTTAAACCAATTGTAGAAAGTCCTAAATTTGAAATGAAGTCCCAACACACTACAGTTCCTAAAGCGGCTACTCCAGCAGGTACTGCAATTAATGACTATAGTGATAAATATTAAATCCAAGAAAAAGGGAGATACCTTAAGGCATCTCCCTTTTTCTTATAGTAACATGATTAAAATAGTAAGTGTAGCCCAATTTATTTATATTCTTTGTGAACATATGGGCTTGTAGAAGTTTTTAACATTCCCCATAGCCCAGTTCAAAACGGATAATATCACCAACTTTATAGTCTGCTTCAGATTTGGTTACATCTAAAATAGTATGGTCGGAGCTTCCTCCCAAAATATCTATATTTTCATCCAGTGGAGTCATACTGTCTAACTCAGTATCCTGTTTGCCGATACTAATTATGGCTCTTTTTATGATTCCTCTGTCTTCATAATAAGGCTTCTGGCCAAATGCATCCACACCCACTTCTCCTATAGGTAAGGAAGGCTTACTTTGCAGTTCAATGATCTCAGCTTCCAAAATCAATGCATCTCCCGTAGTCCCTGGTAACCTGGTTCCATATGCTGTATCATTACCAAGAAGGAAAGATTCTCCCAACCTTAAATTGTTTATACCTTTAGGAAGTTCGCCTTTGCCAACCAGATAAATTGAACTTGAATTTCCGCCTGATACCATATTTAAATGTGTAGAATAAGTTGTTTCTATTTTTTCAGCTAATTCTGTAAGGATAGACAGGTTATCATTTTTAGGGATGATTGCCCCATAACAGGTCAGATTTACTCCAATACCATAGAATTCAACATTTGACATTTTTAGAATTTCTTCAATGGTACTAAAAATCAAAGCTTCATTTTTATAGAAAATTCCTTCTCTCAGGTCTCCTAAATCAATCATCAGCAAAACCTTATGCAACTTTTTCTGTTTTGCCGCCTCTTTGTTTAACATACGGATTGTTGATATTTCAGAATTAAAACTTAAATCCACATATTTTACAACTTCCTCAATCTCGCTGTGCATTGGAAGCCTTAAAAGAACCGTTTTTTTACCATTTTCTCTTGCTATGTCAGCGTAAGTGGCAATATTTTTTACTCTTGAATCGGCCATAAAGTCAACAGCTTCATGGGCTGATACCAGTTTTACCATCTCAGGATTTGCACAAAGTCCCTTTGTAACAATCATCAGAGAGCAACCTCCCTGCTTTTTTGTAATATCTGCAACTGCATCAAGATTACTTTTCAGCTTTTCTAAATCAATAACTAATTTCGGATACATGCTTTATCTCCTTTTAATATTCTAAAAGTTACTTTAAAATGTATTGCAATCCTTTTAACAATTTTTACGATTTGGGCAATGCGGTCTGGTGCAGTGCCTGCAATCATGATTACAGTCCCCCATGTTTTGTCCTGCCCATTTTCCCTGAACGCCTTCCCCATTTCTTAGTCCTGATTTTTCATCCCCTATAGCTGATTCCTCTATAGTTCTATTTTTTCTGTTTGCGCCGCCTATGGCCTCCTCTTCTTTATATGCACTCATGTCATAACCAAGGGCCTCACATTCCTCAATATGCTTCCTGTATTCTTCTTCTTTTCTTTTAGTTTCTTCGTTGGCTCTATTAACTTCATCAATATATTTCGTCTGATAAGATGTGTCTTTTTTTTCAGGAAACTTAAAATCCAGGCTCTTTTCTAATAAGCGGATTGCTGCTTCTTTATACCTCTTTGATAACACTCCAAGAGATGCCATGATGTAATCATTATCAACAAGAATTTCTGCATGCTCTCCAGGGAACAGCATCATTCCTGTTTCGTTATGTCTTGCGATTTCTTTCATGATTTCCACTCTGTGTGGCAGCCTTGTAAGCGCTCCTCCTGTGCCTATAATATATCGTACTTGTGTTAAATCTTTACCTTCAGCAACAGAACTTCTTCCGCTGGGGCCGTAAATGTACCTTATTTTTCCTGCATGACGTTCTACCGCTTTCAAAACGGCTTCTTTTGTAAGCCTTTCTACCAGTTTAATTTCGTCCTCATTTTTTGGTATGGCTACATAAGTCTCCAGGGTTTTATCAAGGTCAATTCCCATTTTTTCACACTCTTCCCTGAGTTTTTCCTCACCTATCGATTCAATTACTTTCATTCGGTTTACGTAAACACCCAGGTCTCCTTCTACGGTCCTTTTTGCTTTAGGTTCTGGAGAAATCATAATCCGTGCAATCTGGTCTGATTCTGTTGCTACAGAATGAAGATCCGTGGTTGCCCCTCCTACGTCAAGAACAATTAGATCACCAATACATTCATATAGAAGCTTTGTACATTCCATCACAGCTCCTGGTGTAGGTATAATCGGGCCATTTACCATATCTCTCACATGTTCCATCCCTGGTGCATTGGTAATATGTTCCTCAAAGGCATCCTGGATTACTCTTCTGCAAGGTTCTACATTTAAATCATCTATTTTGGGATAAACATTTTCCACATTATAAAGTTTCATACCGCTTTCTTCGTCAAAAATCAGTTTCATTTCCTCTTGGTTCTCACAATTGCCAGCATATATAACAGGGGTCTTCAACCCCATGGATCGAACCATTTCAGCGTTGTCAATGGCAGTGTCCCTCTCACCATAATCAACCCCCCTGCTATCAGTATTAAATTGGGATTTATTTGTTTTATCTTTGCAAGGTCAGTTCTACGAAGTTTCCCTGCGGTAACATAATGTATAATGCCCCCTGCTCCCAGTGCAGCCTCTTTTGCCGCCTTTGCTGTCATATCATAAACTAACCCATGAACTGTCATTTTTAAACCGCCTGCTGCAGATGAAGTAGCAAGCATTTCGTCGTACTCCAAGGTATCTATATTCATTTTTTTACACAAATCATCAATAGCTCCCTGAAGGCCGATCCTTACATCTCCATCTGTAACGGATGTAGGTGCCTGTCCCTGTGCCCAAAATACCGGATTATCTGTATTTATATCATTAAATGCATTTACCACTGTAGTGGTTGAACCTATTTCAGCTACTAAAATATCAACCTTCATATTGTTCTCCTTTATATTCCTATTTAAGCGCAGTCTCCTTCACAATATGAAAATAAGGGCGGGCTTTCATCACGGCCCGCCCTTGGTTCTGTTCATATTGACGATTTATAAATCTCCCCTGCGTCTCATTGCTTCTTCTGCTAAGAAAGTAGCAACATCGATACCGTGGGAATCTCTTCCAAATCCTTCATCAATTCCTGTCTTACGTGCTTCTTCAGGAATAACCTGTGTGCCGCCAGCTCCAATGATAACTTTATCACGGATACCTTTTTCGATAGCCAGTTCATTGATTCTCTTCATGTTCTTGTAGTGGACGTTATCGTGTGAAATGATTGTAGAAGCAAGGATTGCATCTGCATTCAATTCTACTGCTGCGTCAACCAGCTTTTCTACTGGAACAGAAGTTCCAAGATATTCAACCTGAATACCCCATTTTTCTATACCACCATGCTTTATGTTGATGATTTCACGAAGTCCTACAGAATGTTCGTCTTCTCCAACTGTACCGCAGACAACCTTCATTGGATGATCGCTGAATTCCTTGTAAAGAACTGCATCACTTAGATAATGTGGTTCAGGAGGAATAACCAGCTTAGCAGGATCTACATCAAAGGTAACTTTACCCTTCATTTCGATTCTTGTACCTTCTGCTTCCTGAAGAACTTCCTTACTGATTACTTCAGGGCTTTCCAGACCAAGTTTTGTACCGATTTCAAGAGCAGCAGCTTCTGCAACTCTTGTATTTGCTGGAATACACATAGTAAGAAGGATTGTTCCGTCTGCACACCATTCTACTTCTGGCTTAATTGCTTCTCCATCCAGGTATTTCTTAACGTTAGCAATTCTTACATCTACGCAGTCTGTTTCATCCAGTTCATCAATGAATACAATTTTGCTTCGGTCTTCAAATGTGCAGCCACCGATTAAAGCAGATGGGTTCTTAGGATCTCCACCATACTGTTCTACGTTATTATAACCGAAATGAGCTGTAACTGGAGCCATATAATCTTCTTCTCTTTCGAATATATATCCATAACCTACGCCGCCTTCGATTTTTCTTGCGATACCATCGCCATTTCTTTCAGGATATCTTGCTGAGTCAACGAAGAATCCTTCCTGTACTGCCTGGAAGTATCCACCAACTTCAATGATTTCTTCCATGAACAGGCATGCTCTTTCCTTAAGCTCTCTGGCCATATCTCTTAATGGACCGTCTTTTTTCAGTTCAACCATATCCATTAAACCGTCAAGACCAACTAAAGTCTGTTTTGCATTGTCGCAAGCTTCGATGTTATAGATATGCCAAGGAACGTTTCTTCCTTCATCAGGAGTAATAGTAGATTGAATATCTGCACTTGTCAGCTTTGAAATCAACATATTTAAAACGTGAGTTACAGTTGCTTCTCTTGCTGAAGAACAAATATACTTGGTATTCTGCTGAGCTCTCATCTTATATCTGCCGCAGATATCTCTAAGTGCTACTGCATATGGTAAGTCCATGTACACACAAGGAGCGGGAGTTGCAGTAGGAGGTACTGTTGACAAACTGATTAAATCAGGGCTGATGCCAACCTTTTCTGAGAATAAAGAGTTGATTGAATGTTGTACGATCAACTCAGGCATTACTTTCCAGGCTTCTCTTGCTGTAGCGTTGGCATTATGAGCACCATCTATCTGAAGCATTCCTGCCCAAGCCATAACCTTCTTGGATTCACAGGCATCTACGAAGGATCTTACGCAGTTAATGTCTCTGTAAAGTACATTGTACTGAGGATCCTGGTGAGCACCGTTGATACCTTCTTCTGCAAACATTACAGCTACATCTGGACCTGCAACGCCGGATACATAAGAATGGTAATTAATTGGACGACCTACTTCATCCTCTATAATATCAAGAGCTTTTCTCTGTGCTCTAACCTGTTTTCTTGTAATAGGAACACCGCCGATACCCTGAGGGGTACCTTCCATCAGGCCATCAATATGGGACTGCCCCATGTGTCTGATAACCATGATATGGTCTGCACCGTGCCATGCTGCCATTCTCATTCTTCTGATATCATCTTCAAATCTTCCGGAAGCGATTTCAGTAGTGATAACAGGAAGCGGCTGTGGATCTATATCTCCAAAGAACTTAGCAGGAGGAAGTCCTACACTGTTCTTTAACGGTTCTGAACAATCCTTATATTCAAAAGGCCCCATTTTAATTCCAGGAGCAGGTTTTCTCCAATGCCAGCCTCTTCTTCTTGGTTCGTACTGGTCAAGGTCTTTCAAGATGTTTTGAACATCTAATTTTTCATTATGTTTTAATTCTGTCATCTTTCTTACCTCCTTATTTAAACAAAGCTACTGCTTCATCCCAGCATTCACCTTTGGCCAGCATTGCTCCAGTTTCTCTGATGGAAATGCCTTTTTCCTTGGATAACTTATATACAACATGACCTGTACCATGACCCATCAGGCCTCTGTCCATGCAACCTTCAACGATTTTCTGTGTGTCAAGTGAAGAAATGCCCATTCTTAACAGTACTGCTCTTTCAACAGAAGGTGTTGTGTTTTTTCTGCCTAATTCAAGTAGGGGATCAACTACCTGTGCAGTTAGTTCCCAAAATCTGGCATAAAGTTCTTCGTCAGTAAGATTCGCAATGTGTTTACGTCTTTCCTGAAAATCATCTTCTCTTCTCATTCCTGATTTCATTCTTCATTCTCCTTTTTAACTATAAAGTTTACTTTATTTTATAAACTCTTAATAACTTCCTTAACAAAGTCAACATTTGTCTTTGTTTCTGCTGCAAGGAATTCCAGGTCAGCCTCCGTTGGGTTTGTCACATTGTGCGCTTTACAAGCTTTCTTAATTAAAGAAGCTCTGAAATGATTAATATCAGCATCTACGCACTTAAAGAAGCTTGGGTCTTTTGGAAGTATAACATTTACTCCAGGCTTTTCCTCTTTAGGATCTCCGAAAAGTACTTCTACTCCATTGTCTCTTGCAAATGAAAGCTGTGGCTGAACGTGCTTTCCAGCACCTGTGTATTCTGTTTCGCTTACAACGATGATTTCATCTTCAGGAAGTTCCTGAGCAAGTGAGAAAGCTGCTGCCAGTGAAGTATTTCCTGCAGGACCTCTTTCGATACCTTCTAAGTTTGCAAGAGCTTCTGTCATATACATAACTTCTCCCTGGGATACTGTAACATAACGATCCATGTAACGAAGCGGTCTTGCTGCACTTCTAGGTACATCTGAGTGGTCAGGATCTGTAGCATAAGGAACTCCAAATCCAGTGTGTCCTGTTGTGCATGATTTCATATTAAACTGCTTGTCTGAAGCCATGTGAAGACCTGTAAGGTCAATGGATGCTGCTACAATCTTAGTATCTTTCGCTCCAGCTTTAATCAGACCACGAGCAGTACCAGTAACCATTCCACCACCGGCATTTGTACAAACTACCATAGCAGGATCTTTACCTAACTTTTCACGGCACTGAACAGCAATTTCATATCCTAATGTTTCTACACCTGCTATACCAAATGGTGAATACAGTGATGCATTGAAGTATCCTCTGTCTTCAAGTATGGATAAAAATGTATAGAATAGTTCAGGTCCAACTGTAAGCTGAACAACCTCTGCTCCTAAAGCTTCACATTTTCTTGCTTTTTCAATGATTTCGGGCTGACCGATACCATGTGAGTCAAAGCATTCCTGACAAATAACGCATTCAAGTCCCTGCATTGCTGCCTGTGATGCAACAGCTGCACCATAGTTTCCTGAAGTTGCTGCAATAACGCCTTTATATCCAAGCTTCTTAGCATGTGCAACGGCACAGGCTGCTCTTCTGTCTTTAAAGCTTCCTGATGCATTTGCTGCTTCATCCTTAGCAAAGATTCTTGCGCCATATCCAGGCTTTGCATACTTTCTTGCAAGGGCTGATAAATTTCTTAATTCAAGTAACGGAGTATTACCAACTCCTGTTCTGCTCTGAATTCTGTTAATCTCATCCAGTGTATACTCTGTTGATTTCATCAGAGCTTCGTAGTCAAAGGCAATGGAACCAGATTCAAATTCATCGTAGTCCAGACCAAGGGCTTTTTTCATTATATCGTTAGATCTTCCCATAACGGAATCATAATCTTTTGCTAATGCCATTATTTGTCACCTCCGAACATGATTTCTCTTAACTGCTTATCAATCTGAACCAGCTCAGGGATAAACGTGCCATAGCTATGTTTCCAATATGGATTTACTTCTATAAGCGTTCCTTTTTCCATTCGGTTTGATGCAGTCATTACTGTTACTACATCACCTATTTCTGCATCTTCTTGTAAAAATCCTTTTGTCCACATTTCAAGAGGGCAGCCTTTTGTGTCCTCAGGAAGCTTTGCAGTTCTTTCTTCGGCTTTTAATACAGTCGAGTGGATTCTTACCCATTCTCCTTTTTTAACCATTTTCGCTTCTCCTTTTTATATTGTATAGGACACTCCTGCCGATCCCAAGAGTGTCCTGAACAATGTTTTCAATTTTTCAATTTTTTATTCTCAATTACTTAATACTATTTAGTATCATTTAGTTATTTTATACACTCAACTTGTTAATCAATTTAATTATTTTACAATTTTGCATTCTTCGCAAATCTGGTCTCTCATATCTCCCATGATTGCTCTAGGTACTGGAATATCAATCATAGTTTTTAGGCCTGGTCTTGCATTAATCACGTGTGGAATTGTGTTAAGAATCATAGCCATTGTTCCGATTCCGCCTTCAATTTCAGGAGTATTGCACATATTTACTGGTGGAATACCTTTGATTTCTACATAGTCACCTGTATGTACGCCAACCTGTTCTGGTTCAATCTGTTGTGGGTGATCCATTTCAATCTTCATTTCTCCATCAACATATCCCCAGCCCTTCATTGCTACGCCGGCAACCTGACCTGCTTTAGCAAAGCCATAAGGTGATTTTCTGTCTACATCTGTTACGATTGGTTCCATATCCTGCTCAAACTTATCAAGCTTCCAACCTAATGCAGTTGTAATCATTCCTACTGATTCAGCAAATCCAACGTGTCCTGCCATTGTTCCGTCTGCCTTTTTCTTGTTGAATTCTTCAACTTCCATACCGATACCCTGTTCTTCCATTACAGCAGGTCCGAATGGAGATAAGCTGTTAACTCTTCTTGATACAATATGATCAACTGTTTCGCAAGCACCTGTCCATAAAATTACCAATAAGTCCATGATAAGACCAGGATTGATTCCTGTTCCAAGTACTGTTACGCCATTTTTCTTAGCAATTTCATCTAATTTTGCTGCAAGTTCTGGTTCCTGTGCCTGAGGGAATGCCATTTCTTCTGCGGAAGTAATAACGTTCATTCCTCTTTCCATAACAAACACTAATTTGTCATATACTTTGCTTGTAAAAGAATCTGTGCATACAACTACGATGTCAGCAGCACCTGGCTTAATTACATCTTCTGCTGTACCAACGATAACATCTTCTCTGTTTCCTCTTTCAATGCCAGGAACAACATCATACAGGCTCTTTCCTAATTTTGCTCCGATATCAATTGCACCAACAATATCAACGCCTTCTTTCTTAGTCAGCATCTTTCCGATACCGCCGCCCATAGCTCCAAGACCCCAGAGAATTACTTTTACATTTTTCATAACATACTCTCCCTTTCATTCCAATAAATATTAGATTCATTTTTAAATTTGTTAAAAAATTTATTATGCCTTGGTAATGTTCTGAAATTAATTCCAGACATTGCCGCGCAACACTTATATATAAAGCAAGTTCCGTGCCAACAAAAAAGCAATGGCTAAATTCCAACATTTCTACGTTTTATTTCGCCAAAGCTTTTCTAAAATTTATAAATTTTCTGTATTATCATCCTAAAGTGCAAATATATTTGCACGTCTACAGCAAATATATTTGCACTTTTAACTTTTGTGCTGTATTCTTACCGTCTTTTGTACAATCATGCTCCAATTATTATATTAAATCTGATACTTTTTTATTTTATGCTGCAAAGTCTGCCTTTTAATTCCTAACACTTCAGCGGTTTTCGAAATATTACCTCCGAAATCTGCCATCTTTTCCTTTATAATATTTATTTCTAAGAATTCCAGGTATTGATCTATGCTCATCAGTTCAGGATCATAATCCGCCTCGACATTAGCAATTTCAACCTCTTTAGGCATCTGAAGGTATTTTTCTGTAAGCACATGTTCTCTGTCTGACAAGGATACTGCAGACATTATCAAATTTTCCAGCTCTCTCACATTACCGGGATAATCATAATTTTCAAGTTTCTCCAGAGCCCCTTCTGATAGCATCCACACTTCCTTCTGGAATCTTTTATTATGCTTTTCAAGGAAATGCTCAACCAGTATAGGGATATCATCTTTGCGCTCCCTGAGAGATGGAATGCTTATATTTATAATGTTTAACCTATAATACAAATCCTTTCGCAAAAGTCCACTGTTTATAAGTTTTTCCGGGGTTTCATTTACGGTAGCAATAATTCTTACATCAATAGGAATATCCCGGCTTCCCCCTACACGCCTTATGTAATCCTCCTGAAGTACACGCAGTAATTTACTTTGCAACTCATAAGGCATGGCACTTATCTCATCCAAAAGAAGTGTTCCCCCATTGGCCTGCTCAAAAAGCCCTGCACGATCTACGGCCCCCGTAAATCCACCTCTGGCAGTACCAAAAAGAATTCCCTCCAGTAAACTTTCCGGTAATGCTGCACAGTTTTGTGCAAGAAAAGGTTTACTCCTTCTGGCACTGTTAAAATGAATGCTTTGTGCCATTAACTCTTTACCAGTACCCGTTTCTCCATATATAAAAACTGCCGCATCTGTTTTAGAGGCCCTTGCAGCAATATCAAGCTGATGTTTTAATCGTCTGTTTTGCCCGATTATATCTTTAAAACTATATTTTCTTATTTTAGGAATAGTAACTTTATGTTCTGGAATGGCTTCTCTTTGAAGCTCTAAGATTGTATTGGACATGGCTTTAAAGTCAGTTATATCCTTGGCTATCTCAAGGGCCGCTACAACTTTTCCAGAGTCATCTATAATGGGAATAGTAGTATTTACCGTAGTTATTTCCTTTCCATAACGGTTTAAATAGGTCTGCTGCTTATTTAATGTAGGTTCAGCCTGCCTCAGAGCCCTTAACAGAGTACTTTCTCCTTCAGGTATATGAGAGAAAACAACCCTGAAAGGTTTACCTATAACATCTTCTCTGTTGGTTTTTTCAAGGTTAGCCATAGCCTGATTATAAATGATACTCTTACCTTCCACGTTTACTATATGAATGCCCTCGTCAATAATATTGGCAAGCTCCTGTATAATCTTTTCATATTGCTTTGCGTTCATTTCTCCCCCTTGTAAATTTTCTGCGGCTACTATTAAAAATGAATATTTCAATACTATTCTACAGCAAAAAAAAAACAAGTGCAAATAAATTTGCATCTGTTTTAAAACTATTTCTTTAAACACCAATACATCTTTTGAAATTATACATTCCTTAACTGTACCATTCTGGCATAGATTAATAGAATTTCCATGCCAGGATAATAAGTGGGGGTTTTAGCCTCTGCATCTATCACACTTTTATGAACAAGATTATATCCACTTATACGAACAGGAATAACCTCATCAGAAAAATAGTAGACATGTTCATCTACTTCCAGCTTCTCCTGATATGGACACAGCAGAATTACATATTTATTTGTAACTTTCATTAGATTATTTACAATGTTCCAAGGGTCTTCAAAATGCTCAAGGACATTTGAACAAATTGATATGTCACATTTAAATTCTTCTGGTATGTAATTTAAATCCAGAACATTAAATTCATAATCCGGGTAAAGTTCCCTGGCTATTTTAATAGCTTCTTCCGAGAAATCGTATCCCTGGACTTTGCATTTTAACTGCTCTGATATAATTTTCACAGCTCCGCCTAAAGCACAGCCCATATCACAAATATTAAAATGATTTTCTTTAATTTGTTCGGTCAGCCACTGAGGCAGAAATTCGCAGATTATATTACCAAAGAATTCCGTTTGCTCTACGCCTTCAGCTTCCTGCCAGTCCCCTTTAAATCTTATATTCCAGTAATCCTTGGAATTTATGGTATCCTCCAAAGTCTCACCCCGTTTTTTCTTTATTTACCTACAACTATATACAATAATTATATTAATGGGTTTAAAACAAAATTACTATATTAAAAATTAGTAGTAACTTTTTCTCTCCTTTAAAAGTACCAGATGACATAGAATTGTCACTTTGATTTAAAAGTGCCATTTATTTGTCACTTTTATAACCATTTATATCTTTAGTGCTAAGAATCGAGCAATGCACGATATTCGAATTTTTCCATATTTCCAAACTGTTGATTTTTCAATCTTTTTTATAGCAAAAACCATTGGCACATATGTTGCTAATTACAAATTATAACAGATTCCTAAAGCTATTGAATGAATCTGTCGGTGCTAATGAGCCCATATTTTATATTAAAAGGAGAGATTAAAATGATTATTGGAGTACCAAAGGAAATTAAACCCAACGAATACAGAGTTGCAGCAACTCCTGCTGGTGTTCAGACTTTAACCAGCCGTGGCCATATTGTGCTGGTTGAAAAAGATGCAGGTATAGGCAGCAATATGCAAAATGAAGAATATGAAAAAGCCGGCGCAAAAATTGTATCAAAAGATGAATTGTTCTCCCAATCTGAAATGATTTACAAGGTAAAAGAATTCTTTCCAGAAGAGTATAAGTATTTGAGGGAAAACCTTATTGTTTTTACCTATATCCATTCTAATGCTCATCCAGAAGAGACAGATGCATTTTTAAATTCAAAAGTTATTGGCATTTCTTATGAAGACATTGAAGAAGGAAAAGGGAATTTTCCTCTTTTAAGCCCTATGAGTGAATTTGCAGGAAAGGGAGGTTTCTTAGCTGCCTGCCATTTTTCTCAAAAAGTTCATGGAGGAAAAGGTATTCTGCTAGCCAGAATCCCTGGTGTGCAAACACCACAGATAACTATAATTGGAGCAGGTGCTGCAGGAATGGGAGCAGCAGAACTTGCAGCTTCTTTCGGTAATAAAGTTGTAATTTTAGATATTGATCTTGAGAAGCTTAAGAAGGCAAAAGAAGTTCTTCCTTCTAATATTGAACTTTTATACTCTGACCAGACAAATTTACTAAATGCTTTAACAAACTCTGATGTAATAATAAATTGCATTCTCTGGCCAAAATGGAGAAAAGATCATTTAATTGATAGGAAAATGTTAAAACTTATGAAAACTAATTCTTTAATTGTAGACGTATCCTGTGATGACAATGGAGCAATTGAAACCTGCCATTCCACATCCCATGATAATCCGGTTTATTCTGAAGAAGGTATCATGCATTATTGTGTTGACAATATTCCTTCTGCATTTTCCCAGGCGGCAAGTGTTTCTCTCTGCAATCATTCCCTACCTTTCACCCTTGAAATTGCAGATAAAGGCTATGAAACTGCTTTAAAGGAAAATCCAGTACTACGAAAAGGACTATGCTTTTATACGGGTTCACTAACATTGAAAGAAACCGCTTTAAAGCAAAACAGGCCATACAAGACACCTGAAGAAGTATTAGGAATCTAATTATTGAAATAGCTTTAATTTAAAACAACTTAATAATGTAAAAATATAGCAGTAATTATGGCCAGAGTTTCCTTTTTGGCCATTATTGCTGCTATTCTATTAAAAATGTTATAATATAAAGGTGTACATACTATAAGTTTGCGAGATTCAAAAGAAAGGAAATGTGTAGGGAAAGTTAAATCTTCCTTATGCAAAGGTTCAAACAATCATTATGGCTATTAATCCGAAAGATATCTTCAAATATGTTGACTCAATGATGTTCGTTGATAAGAATTATAATATTATTTATACTACCAGATTCAATCCCCATTTTGGCAGTCGCTTCGGATTCAATGAAAATGAGTATACGGCATATAACAACAAACGGTATTTTGAACTGTACCCTAACCTTGACCACGACGAAAGCGCTATGGTTCAAGTACTTCAATATGGTAAAACCGTTATTCGTGAAGGTCAGACCTTTAGCGATATGACAGGAAAAGTATATACTACAAATAATATTACCTTTCCTATCATACGGTTTGGAAAAGTTATCGGTGCAATTGAACTTTCACAGGATATCACTTCTGTAGGTGACTTGGAGTGTCCTAATAAAACCTTACCTCGAACTTATTCCAGTCAGCCTAATAAAACAACAAGTGATGATATCAGCTTTGATAGTATAATCACAAAGAGCACCGGCATGCTGGAACAAATACGCAAAGCTAAAATATATGCATTTGAAGATAACCCAACATTAATATATGGAGAAACAGGAACGGGTAAGGAGCTGTTTGTTAAAGCAATGGTTAATAGCAACAAAACTCGTAAAGGGAAGTATATTGCCCAAAATTGTGCAGCTATACCAGAAACGTTGTTTGACTCCATTCTCTTTGGGTCTGTGAAAGGGGCCTTTACAGGGGCCGAAAACAGAGTGGGCTTGTTTGAGATGGCTGATGGAGGAATACTATTTCTCGACGAACTTAATTCAATGCCTGTACATCTACAACCAAAACTGCTTAGGGTACTACAGGATGGAAAAGTCAGACCTGTTGGCAGCGTCTCCGAGAAGAGTGTAAATGTAAAAGTCATTGCTGCTATGAACAAAAATCCCATGCAGTTAATCAAAGATAATCTATTAAGGGAAGATCTGTTTTACCGCTTAAGCAGTAATGTAATTTATCTGACTCCTCTACGAGAGAGAACCGAAGACATCTCTTTATATATCAATTATTTTTTAAATCACTTTAATAGTAAATGTCATAATCATGTTTTTAAACTATCTCCTAACTTAAGAAAAGTCCTTCAAAAGTATCATTGGCCGGGTAATGTCAGAGAATTACGGCATGTAATTGAATCTATGGTGAATGTCTCAGAAGAAGCAACTTTGACCACCAAAAATCTTCCAGCCTATTTAATGGAACTAATTAATATGGGAGAAAATAGCATAGATAGTATGGTTGGCCTGGAGACACCGGCTCACTTTGGAACTCCATTGAAGGAGACCTTGGAAAAGGTAGAAAGAGAACATATCATCAATGCCCTGAGTTTATCCAATGGTAATGTTTCCCGTGCAGCAGAGATGCTTTGTATGCCCCGTCAGACTTTAAAATTCAGAATTGATAAGCTGGGTATAGAGAATTATAAGTAGCCCCAGAAATAAAGATAATCTCTTCCCCCAAGCTTGATTCTGTTATTGTTTTAGTATGAGGCGACATTGAATTGTCGTTTTAATCAAAAAACGCCATTTACTTGGCGTTTTTTTTTAATTTTATATTTTTAGTGCTAATAATTGAGCAAACCTATATTTGGATTTTTTTAATCTCCTTGTAAGTGTTGGTTTTTAAGGCTTTCTAACAATAAAATGGTTTGGCATATATGTTGCTTATAACAAGTATAACACATTCTTTTACTTTGTTAAGTTAATGAACAAATATGTGAAAGTTTAATACCATTACATTTCTGTATGACATTGAAAGGAGGAAAGAATTTGCTTTCGGTTGGAAAAAGTGTATATCCTATTAAATCTATTATCTTGTTAATAATTTGAAGAACCTAAATGTATTTTTTATTTACTAAAGAACTAAAAATAAAAGGAGGAAACAACAATATGGATAGTCCTAATAAAACAGTACCGTTTGGTGTTGCAATAACTAATATTTTTATTATTTTATGTTGCGTGGGTATTGGTGGCGCCCTGTATAAAGCGCCTTTAGACATGTCATTTTTGCTTGCAATTATCTTAATGGGTTTAATACTCATACTAGTATGTAAGTATAAGGCTAAAGAATTACTGGAATATTTTTTTGACGGAGGGAGAAAAGCTGTTGATATAATGGTTCTTCTAATGGGAATAGGAGCTCTTATCGGGGCTTGGATTGTTGGTGGTATTGTTCCTACTTTAATCTTTTATGGTTTAAAATTTATATCCCCGGCCTTCTTCCTGCTTACGGGCTTCTTGCTTTTATGTGCACTTTCTTTCTTTATTGGCAGCGCCTTTGCCACAGCAGGTACCGTGGGTGTGGCACTTATGGGGATTGGTGCTGGTATGGGCTTTCCTCCTGCATTAACTGCAGGAATGGTTCTTTCTGGGTCAATATTTGGTAATAAGCTATCTCCTTTTGCCGATTCATCAAATCTATGTGTTGTGGCTACAGGGGTAAACCTTTTAGATCATATAAAATCCATGTGCTATACAGTCATACCGATTTTTGTTGCAAGTGCCGCTGTTTATGCTTATTTAGGCATAAGTTATAATGATGCTACTCTTGACCCTACCCACGTTGTTCTGTTTATGGATACCTTACAAAAATACTTTGTAATCAATCCATTTTTACTGCTGGTTCCAATCGCCACGATTGTTTTAATTGTAAAAAAAGTCCCACCAGTTATTGCACTTCTCCTAACAACAATTGTCGGTGGAATTGTAGCTTTAGCAGTCCAAGGTTTTAATATCAGTACCGTAGCTTCATCTATATCTGGGGGTTTTAGTATCCAAACAGGAGTAGCTAATGTTGATGATTTACTAAACCGAGGTGGTATTTATAGCATGCTTGATGTTGTTGAACTTGTATTTTTCCTTATGGGAGGAGGAGAAATTCTCCAGCGCACTGGAACAACTACGGCTATAATGAATAAGCTGCACATGATTATTCGAGGTAAAAAAAGTTTAATTATGACGAATCTTTTTGCGGGATTGATGGTTGATGGTCTGACTGGAAGTCAATATTTATCTATTATACTCCCTGGGGAAATGTTTAAAGAGCAATACAAAAAATTTGGAGTAAAACTTACTGTTTTGTCCAGAACTCTGGAGGATTCAGGAACTATTTTTTCTTATTTACTTCCGTGGAGCAATAATGCTGTTGCTATGGGCGGTATACTTGGCGTTGCAATTACAGAATCATACATATATACCTATCAATTATGGTTTACGCCAATACTTGCTATTATCTGTGCAGTAACTGGTTATGCAGTTTGGACTGAAGATAATACGGAAGAACCGATGCTCGAAGAAGAGAGAGGTGCTTGATTTAATGATGGAAAGAATGCTATTGCAGTTATTGCAATAGCATTTTTAATTTATGCGTCTTCGAATTATTTGATTTTTATTAATCTTTAAGTTGACTTTTTTTGTTTACAAGTGTAAACTGATCGTATCGTTTACATGCATAAACGTATTTTGCAGAAAGGAGGAGCTATATGGATTTACCCAAAATTACAGACTCTGAGAAAGAGGTGATGAGATTATTATGGAAGCGGAGCCCTCAAACTGCTAATGAAATTATTGAGGTTCTCTCTGTAAAAATGAACTGGTCAGAACAGACTATAAAAACATTTTTAAACCGTCTTCATAAAAAAAATGCCATTCGATTTGAAAAAGACTCCAGAAGTTATCTTTATTATCCTTTGGTCACAGAGGAAGACTATTATCAAATTGAAAATAAGTGTTTTTTAGAACGAGTCTACGATGGAGCTGTGGGCATGCTTTTCTCACACTTTATACGGGAAGAAATGCTTACAGATGACGAAATTGAAGAACTTGAACAATTATTGCAAAAGAAAAAAAATCAATCTTTAAATAAAAAAGATTAATATTTTATTGGCCATAGAAAAAATAAAGCTACTCTGAATCCTATAATTAAAACCTGTTTTGCAGAACAGATCTTGGATGTCAGAATAGCAATATAAAATATTCATTAATATTGTATCAAAATAACTTTACGACGGCAAGTATCCTATGCCGATTGTGTGTGTTGTAAATTTTATAAGAAAGGATAATATCACAAATGGTTAATATGGTTCTTGGGTCTATACTAAAAACATCATGGGTGGTTTCTATTGTCATCTTATTTATCCTATTGCTCCGTAAAGTGATGGGAACTCGGATAAGCACAAAATCCCGCCAGTTAATATGGTTCATTATATTGTTGAGATTACTTTTTCCGGTAGGCCCAGAATGCCCTATCAGTTTAATGAATTGGATTCCTACACCTGATCAGTTCATTCAAACCATTCTAAAACAAAATGAATATACACCTGCAGACCAGTTCACCCAAATGCAAAATATAGCCCCAAAAAAAGATGCAATATCAAAAGGAAATACTAAATTATTTTATACCCAAAATTCTTTTAATCAACACACGGAAAGCCAGGGAATAAAAGCATTTACTGAAACAGAACCTGCTTCCCCATTGACGCTTACGCTTTTCTTTTTTTGGAGCATAGGCTGTCTTTCCTCTTTAGGAATAAGCGCACTGTCTGTAAACAGGTTCCGATATATAAACAAAGATTTAGAAATTAAGCCAGACCTTGAAATATTAAAAGAATTACTTTATTGTAAGGAAAAATTACAGATTAACAAAAATATTTCGCTTATGGTGTTACCAAAATTAAACAGCCCCGTTTTAACAGGTATTTATCATTCTAAAGTTTATCTGCCAGCAAATCTGATTGAGCAGATTTCTTCAGATGAGCGGAAATATATTTTAATGCATGAACTTGTACATTGGAAGAGAAAAGATATCCTTTGGAGTTTAATATTAATACTGGCCCTTTCTATTCATTGGTTTAATCCTCTGGTATGGGTAGCAGCGCAAAGAATCAAAGAAGATTGGGAAATGTGCTGTGACGCCGAAGTATTGGAAATAATAGGAAAAGATAAGGCCGCCTCTTACGGCAATGCAATTTTGCAAATAGTCAAATTCCAAAATCGACAATTGAAAGGAGCTTTATATCAAACTGCTTTCTTCGCAAATAAGAAACAAACTAGAAGGAGAATTATAATGATTAATAAATTTCATAATGGAATGACCAATAAAATGACCGTCCTGGCTTTGGTGCTGTGTATCATATTGGGTATCGCTACCCTGACAGATGCACCGAGCTACGCTGAAAAAAATACATACAACGATTCTACCCCATCAAAATTTCAGCTATATGATCCCAGCTATCAGTACTTTGATACGTTGGACCAATTTTGTCGTTATGCCGATTTTTCATTTCAGCTTCCAAACTATCTGCCAACCATATTTGAAGTCTATGATTACAGAATAAATCGTGATGACAATAAATCCTATATGACTGTAAATTACTGGTATAATACAATGGGCGGTGCTATGGTGAAAGGGGCCAAGGAGGAACACTTTCAACTGAAAATATCAAAGACTAATCTTTTGGAACTTTTAGCTCCTCAATTGACAGAAGCACAAAAGCAAAAAATAATTTTATTGTGAGCTATAAAAGTACGCCTAAAGTATTTGCAGGAATTTCTGGAACCCAGCTTACTGTTATGACTAAGGATAAGGACGAGCATCCTTCCGGTGGAGATAATATTTACAAGGAAGATAAAAACCAATACTTTATATGGGAAAATCAAGGGATTTGGTATGCTATGCAATATTTAACTGAAGTCACCATGGAAAAAAAGTCCTATTACTTATTAAATCTATCCGAAGATGAAGTATCGCAGGTTATTCATTCCTTTATTAACCCAGATAAAATTACTCATAAGGGTTATTTCACTAAAGAGCAAATGCCTTCCTTCTCGGTTTACGATGAAAATGATTTAAAAAGAATCACTAGAGACTGGAACTTCTCACCAAAATTACCTATGGAATTACCAGGTCTAAAAGCGAAGACAGCCCATATGAGCCACGCTTTTTATGGAAATAAAGAATTCGGTGTTTTTCAAATCAGCTATGTATCCGACGAAAATTCATCTTCGGAAGTTATTGCGCAATATGAACAGGCAACGCAGCCTGCTATATATGATGACGTAGTGAAAAAATATCAGGAGCAGCACAGCAGAGCTCCCAAAGTCACCAAAGCTGCTTATACGTTGCAGTTAATCAAGGATAAGAAAGTTTATTGTCTGGAGGAGAAAGATAATACTGGCCTCAAGATGCATTATTTTTGGGATTCAGGTTCTTTGAGCATAGACGGAAAGCCAGATGAACATATTAAAATACTAAATGCTTTAATAAATTAAACAAAAAAGGCGGTCTCAAATATCCGTTATGATTATTTTGAGACTGCCTTTTTCAGATTGCTTGTCTTAAACTAAGCAAGGGGAAACAAAAAAGTTTAAACATCGTTATTTCTGATAGATTGTTTTTTAGCATTCCTGTTTTGATTTTGGTTTTCCTTTGTGATAGGCGTCTGATAGTTACACTTTTTCATCCGTGCTTCTTTATTGTCTGGCTGACTATCCTTTGGCATATAACTCACCTCGTTAAAAGAAATTGTAACGTCTTACAGTTTATATTCTGTTCCTATTTTGAAATTATATGCTGTAAAATAATGGATTGCTTATTTTATGGTTAATAAAAACTCCCGTAGTATTTTACACGCTGTTACTGTGGACGCGCCACTTTGGTCATAATGGGGTGCCAGTTCATTTATGTCCCCACCTACCACTGTGAGATCCTTAAGTTTATGAACTGCTCCCATTAATTCCTTAAAAAATAAACCACCTGGTTCAGGGGTACCTGTTCCAGAAAAACAGGAAGGATCAAGAACGTCTAAATCAATAGTCACATATACAGGCTTGCCTTTTAATTTCTCTATGGCATCATCAATTCCTTCCAAGTTGTATTTAACCTGGATGATATGTTTTTCTGCAAATTTATCTTCTTCCCGGGTCATAGACCGTATACCAAACTGAAATATTCTGTTATCTCCTGTAAGTTCATGACAGCGTCTTAGCACACATGCATGAGAAAGTTCTTCGCCTAAATATTCCTCCCTAAGATCTGCATGTGCATCAAAATGTAATATACGCAGGTCCGGGAATTTTGAAATCATTGCTTCAATACAGCCTAACGTTACTAAATGCTCCCCTCCCAGCATTACAGGAATTTTATTGTCATTTATAATCTTAGCCGTCATATCCCGGATTTCATCCAATACTTTCCTGCTGTTTCCAAAACCAAACTCTAAATCTCCCGCATCAAAGACCTTGATATCTTCTAAATCTTTTCTTAAATAGGGGGAATAAGTCTCAATTCCAAAAGATTCATTTCTTATGGCAGAAGGGGCAAAACGCGTGCCTGGCCGGTAACTGACAGTGCCATCATAAGGTGCTCCAAAAATAACCACGGAAGCATCCTGGTAATCACTGTTACATGCCATAAAGCAGTACGGCTGATTATTCATTTCTGGCCTCCGCAAGCAACGTCTTAACATAGTTCGGAATGGCAAAACACCCTGTGTGCAGTTCCGTATTATAATATCTTGTAGTAAGGTTTAAGGATTCCCATTGTTCTTTCTTAAAATCCTTAACAGGGTCTAAGGTTTTGGAAGCAAATCCAAAAAGCCAGTGCCCGGAAGGATAAGTAGGAATGTGTGCCTGATATACTTTAACTATAGGGAAAAGTTCACTTATTCTCTTGTGGGCACGCTTCATAGAATGTGCAAATGCCTCATAATAAGGGCACTCATGCTGATTTACCATAATGCCATTCTGACTTAATGCTTTATAGCAGTTTCCATAGAACTCCTTTGTAAAAAGTCCTTCTCCTGGGCCAACCGGATCCGTACTGTCTACAATAATTAAGTCGTAGCATTCCACTTTATCTCTCACGAATTTTAATCCATCCTCAAAAAACAAGGTTACCCTTTTATCATCCAGACTACAAGCCGTCTTTTGTAAATACTTACGGCTTACATCTACTACCATCTCATCAATTTCTACCATATCAATTTTTTCTATGGTTTCATATCTGGTTAATTCTCTGACAGTACCTCCATCTCCGGCTCCTATTACTAATACATTTTTAATGTCTGGATTTGTTGCCATAGGCACATGTACAATCATATCATGATAAATGAATTCATCTTTTTCTGTCACCATCATTAATCCGTCTAATGTTAAAAACCGCCCAAATTCCTCTGCCTCAAATACATCCACTCTCTGGAAAGGACTCTGTTCTGAAAACAGCTGTTTCTTTACTTTAATTGAAAAACGCGTATTTGGGCTGTGCTCCTCTGTGTACCATAATTCCATAATTATACCTCCATAACTTCTATAAATTTCATATCCATATCTTTTGTTCCCATCATCACACAACCTTTTTCTTTAGAATAAATAATGTGTGTCATGATTTCGTCTGTTATTAATTCCCCTGGTGCTAAAATAGGAATTCCAGGTGGATATGCCATAACAGATTCTCCGCTTATGCATCCTGCACTTTGATTTATGGGAACAGCTCTTTTATTACCATAAAAGGCCTTCTGGGGTTCCATAACAACAATTGGATTAATATATTCATAAACCAGTAACCCCATAGGATCCTTTTTAAACCGTCTGGAGGTTTCCGACAATGCTCCTAGAAGCCTCTCTATTTCAAGCTGTCGATCCCCTACTGATATAATGGCAAGAATATTGCCCAAATCCCCAAACTCAATTTGTATACCAAATTCATCCCTAAGAATATCATATACTTCTATACCTGCAAGCCCCGTATTTCTTGTGTGTATACTCAGCTTTGTTACATCAAAATCATACACCCAGTCTCCATCGATGATTTCACGGCTGAAAGCATATAATCCTTGAATCTTATTTACTTCTGCCCTGGCATACTCACTCATATCCATTATTTTTGCAAAAAGATCTTTTCCGTGAAGAGCAAGATTTTTTCTGGCGATGTCTACAGATGCCATCAGAAGATAGCTGCCACTTGTGGTCTGGGTAAGATTAATAATCTGTCTTACCTGGCTCTCTTCCATACTGTCTCCAATAAGCAGCACAGAACTTTGTGTCAAAGACCCTCCTGTTTTATGCATACTGACTGCTGCCATATCTGCTCCGGCTTTCATGGCAGAAACGGGAAGGTTACTGCCAAAATAAAAATGTGTACCATGAGCTTCATCTGCCAGAACTTTCATTCCAGCTTCATGGGCAATCCTTACGATTTCCCGCAAATTGCTGCAAACCCCATAATAGGTTGGATTATTTACGAAAACGGCTTTTGCATCCGGATTCTGTAGGATAGCCTCCTTAATACTTTCTACCGACATTCCCAGGCTAATACCTAAATCTGAATTTATACCAGGATTAACATATACAGGCACTGCTCCACATAGGACCAATGCATTGATTGCACTTTTATGAACATTTCTGGGCAGTATAATCTTGTCTCCCTGTTTGCAGCAGGTAAAAATCATGGTCTGCACAGCACTGGTGGTGCCGCCAATCATAAAAAATGCATGATGCGCTCCAAATGCTTGGGCCATCAACTGTTCAGCCTCATAAATAACACTTGTGGGATGAGTCAGGTTGTCCAAGGGTTTGCTTGAATTTAAATCCATTGAAAGACATTGTGCTCCAAATGCCTCCAGTAATGCTTTATGCCCTTTTCCCTGTTTATGCCCTGGCACGTCAAAAGAAACGATACGGTTATCCTTATAATTTAACAGTGCGTTATAAATAGGCGTCCTATCCTGATTTAACATAAATCCTCCTCTCTTTTCAATAAATACTCTACAAAACAAAAACAACCATACTTAAAAATAAGCTATGGTTGTACCTGATTATGATCATTACTATGAATTATTATATGAAACAATTTCTTGCTTTTTTCTGCTTAAATTCGTTAGTTTTCAGAGCCTATACAGTAATTTCTACTTTTACTGCTCATGTTGATCATTCACAAGTACATTCTTCTTATGAACACATTTCGTGGTTACCCACAGTAAATATGAGCTTTTTGCTCATCAACACGAATATTACATCGCTAAATCGGCATTTGACCCGGCTGTCCGTATGGCCTCTTTTTCACTGAATAAGTTAGGTCAAAAATAACTATGTAAGTATAGGCTGTAAAACCTTCTATTTTAATTACGTTTCGAATTGTATCATATAACAGAGCTGTTTGCAATAGATTTAAAGCAGTAATAATTTACTATTTCTGGGAATTAGGATATATGTTTATTCATCTTGTTATTTAAATGTTCTCGCTCAAACTCTTCCGCAGGAACTGGTTTTCCAAAAATATATCCTTGTATCTCGTCGCAGTTCAGCATTTTTAGAATCTGAAACTGCTTCATATCCTCCACACCTTCTGCGATGGTTTTAAGTCCCATCCCTTTAGCCATCATGATAATAGCCTGAACAATGAGCTTTGCATTTTTATCTTCATATATATTGTCAATTAACTCCTTGGCAATTTTAAGCCTGTTAAAATCAAACTTTTTAATATAATGAAGAGAAGCATATCCTGTACCAAAATCATCTATGGAAGTAGTAACCCCCATTTGGGCAAAAGATGCAAATACCTCCTCATTGGCCGAGTCAGGTGCCATCGCACTCCCCTCAGTGATTTCCAAATCAATCCATTGAGCATCTACATTTTTTTCATAAAGTTTTTCTCTGAACCAGCTTACAAAATTACTTTTCTGTATCTGCAAAGGGGATACATTAATACTAACTTTTAAATTTGAAGAAAAAGTTTCATTCCATTTCTTAATCTGATCCATTGCCCTGTTGATAACCCATTCTCCAATCTCAATTATATCGCCGCTTTCTTCAGCAATAGGTATAAATTCTCCTGGACCTATAAATCCCTTTTCAGGCTGAATCCATCTTAAAAGTGCTTCCATGCCCACCAGAGAATGATCCTGGGTATTATATTGAGGCTGATAATACAGAACCAGCTCTTTATCATAATCCGCACGTCTTAGAAGAAATCCTATTTCATTTTTTCTTTCTATCTTCTTGCTAAGTTCCGCATCAAAAAACATATAATTATTGCCTTTATATGTATTTTTTGCTTCATACATTGCAATGTCAGCATATCTCATTAGAAAAAATTTATCTTTTGCGTCCTCAGGATAAGATACAATTCCTATGCTGGCAGTGATTGTAAAAAAATAAGAATCCACCAATATGGGCATTTGTATAAGTTCTAAGATTCTTTCTGCAACAGAACAAATATATTCTTTGCCAACATTGTCCCCTACGATTACGGCAAATTCGTCTCCCCCTACACGAAAGACTTTACAGTGAGGCATGCAGTTTTTAACCAGT